>NZ_JBEZMO010000004.1:0-407499 GCF_040652655.1 Streptomyces sp. NPDC048191 | reverse complement strand
CCAGCAGCGAGGCGCCCGAGTCCAAGGCCTGGGCGAAGTAGGTGTACTTGGCCTTGTCGTACGCGTTGTGCGTGCCGATCGCCGGCACGTGCGGAGCCGACGACAACCCTCACGACCGCACAGATCCACACCATCACAGGTCACGACCACCACGCACCTGGAGGAAGACACCGTGCAGCGCATCGGCATCATCGGAGTGGGCGAGATCGGCCGGGCCATCGTTGAGGGCCTGCGCCACGGGGGCGGTGCGTCGCCAGACGTCTTCCTCTCTCCCCGAGGGGCCCGCACGGCCGCGGAACTGTCCGAGCGCTTCGAGGGCATCCATGTGTGCACCGACAACCAGGAGGTACTGGACCGCTCCGAGGTGGTGATCATCGCCGTGCGCCGCCAGGACCACCACGAGGCACTCGCCGGGCTGAAGATCGATGACGACAAGACCGTTGTCAACCTGATGGCCGGCGTCGCCACCGACGACCTGCGCCGAACTCTCGTCACCGGCGCGCCGATCGTCCGCGCTATCCCGCTGCCTGCGGCGCGCGAGCGCCGCTCCGCCACCGTGACCTGCCCCTCGCATCCGGTGGTGGACTCTCTCTTCGAACAGTTGGGCGGAGCGCTCCCCGTCGCGGACGAGGACGCCTTCAATGTCTTCTCCGCGCTGACCGGGACGCTCACCGCCCACTACGCCTACCTCGCCACGCTCACCTCGTGGGCGACCGACCATGGCATGGCCCCCGACGCCGCCGACCGGTACGTACGCGGCCTCTTCCAGAACGTCGGCCGCTCCCTGAACGACGAGACCCGCCCTCTGCACCAACTCGCCGCCGACCACGAGACACCCCATGGGAACAACGAGCGCATCCGCACCACGTGGTTCGATCCGGCAAACGCCGCAGCCCTCAAGAAGGCCCTGGACGGCCTACTCGCCGATCTGAAGTAAGGGCGTTCCGGATTTTCACGACCGCGTAGCGGTGGAGGACTTTAGGCCGAAGTTCCTCGCGAGGACCACCATGGGCCGCAAGGGGGCTGATGCCTCCATCGCCGCGACGAAGCGCGCCCCGTGCGAGATGGGCCGCAAGCACGCACGGGACGTCCGTCTCGTGCACCGCGCGCACACCACGATGGACTGTGCTCAGTGCGGAGCGAGGACCAAGCACGCACCACCGCTGTCGATGAGAACGTATGCCTGCACCGCGTGCGCAGCCGAGTCCCCCCGGAACGAGAACTCCGCGCGCGTGATGCTGGTCCGGGCAGGTTGGAACCCTGGAGGGGAGCCTTCAACAGCTGATTCCGGCTGCCACCGGCAGGTGGTCGCTGCCGTTGGCGGGGAGCACCCACGAGCTGTCCGGCTCCACGCCACGGACCAGGATCTGGTCGATCCGCGCCACCGGGAACCTTGCCGACCAGGTGAATCCGAAGCCGTCCCCGGCCGCCTCCTGGGCCGATCGCATCTGTGTGGTGATGCCGGCGAACGCGCGGTCGTCCACGGTTCCGTTCAGGTCGCCGAGCAGGACCACCCGCTTGCTCGGATCGGCGGCGATGGCGTTGCCGAGCGTCTGCGCGCCTATGTTCCGCGAGGCCGTCCAGAAGCCCGCCCTGGGATTGACCCGTACGGACCCGAGGTGGGCCACATACACCGTCAGCGGTCCGTGGTCCGTGGCCACCGTGGTGCGCAGCGCCCGGTTCGAAGCCGTCTTTCTGTCGGCCGGTTTGGTGTCCGCCAGCGGCCCGTAGTCCATGATGTCGATCGGCTGCGTGTCCGACAGGGGCAGCTTGCTCCACAGCCCGACCGTGCCCTGCACCGTGTGGTACGGGTACGCCTTCGCCAGCTCCTTCTCGTACGTGCCCGTGGCCTGGGGGGTGAGCTCCACCAGGGCCAGCATGTCCGCGCCGGATGCGGCCAGGTCGCGTGCGGTGCGGGCCGGGTCGGTGTTGTCGGCGTCGACGTTCTGCTCGGCCACGGTGAGGTCGCTGCCCGGGTGGGACTTGTCGCCGAGCAGTCCGCCGAAGAGGTTCAGCCAGACCACTCCTGGCAGTAGGAGCGCGACCGTCGTGGAGGCGGAGCGGCGCCACAGTGCCGCGGCCAGCAGCAGCGGGATGAACAGGCCGAACCACGGGAGCATGGTCTCCACCAAGCTGCCGAGGTTGCCGGTCCCTCGGTTCGGAATCTTCGCGTGCAGGAGCATGAGCAGCCCGAGCAGTAGCGCCAGTGCCGCGAGCACCGGGCCGCGTTTCCAGGGCTCCGGCCGGGAGGCGGCGCGCATCGCCCGGTGGATGCGCGGGCGCCAGGCCCCGGTGCCGGTGCCGGTGCGGGTGCCGGTGCCGGTGTTTCGGCGGCGGGCGCTGCCCTGACCGGTCTCCGCCGTGTCCACCTGCGTCATCGTCCGTCCTCGCTCACTGCCGGTCACTGCTGCGTCCTCGGGTCCTGGGCGGGGTTGGCATGCGCACACCGGCAGCCGTCGTCAGGGGTGTGGTTCATGCCGTCAGTCAACGCAGCGTGGTGTTGTCGGCACGTATGGGATTTTCGATACGCGGACGATATGCGCCCACTCGTAGCATCAGGAGCATGCGCGTGTTGATCGTCGAGGACGAACCCTTTCTGGCGGAAGCGATCCGCGACGGCCTGCGACTGGGGGCGATCGCGGCCGACATCGCAGGTGACGGCGACACGGCTCTGGAACTGCTGAGCGTCAACGCCTACGACATCACCGTCCTCGACCGCGACGTCCCCGGACCGTCCGGTGACGAGATCGCCCAACGCATCGTCGGCTCCGGCAGCGGCATGCCGATCCTCATGCTCACCGCGGCCGACCGGCTCGACGACAAGGTCTCCGGGTTCGAACTCGGCGCCGACGACTACCTCACCAAGCCGTTCGAACTGCAAGAACTCGTGCTCCGGCTCAGAGCCCTCGACCGCAGGAGCGCCCACCACAGGCCTCCCGTGCGGGAGATCGCGGGTCTGCGGCTGGATCCGTTCCGCAGAGAGGTCTACCGGGACGGCCGCTACGTCGCGCTCACCCGGAAGCAGTTCGCCGTGCTCGAAGTCCTCGTCGCCGCCGAAGGCGGTGTGGTCGGCGCCGAAGAACTCCTGGAACGCGCGTGGGATGCGAACGCCAACCCGTTCACCAACGCCGTGCGCATCACCGTCTCGGCACTGCGCAAGCGGCTCGGTGAACCGTGGATCATCGCCACCGTGCCAGGCGTCGGCTACCGCATCGACACGCAGCCCGGGGCCGGGGCGGAGGGAGGCGAGTGTGGATAGGGCATCCGGGCTGAGCGTTCGCCTCAAGCTCACCCTCAGCTACGCCGGCTTCCTCATGCTGGCCGGCGTGCTGCTGCTCGCGGCGGTGTGGGTGTTCCTCCTGCGTTACGTCCCCGAGCGCGCGCTCATCGTCCCCTCCGGCACCCCCATCACCAACGGTGTCTTTCCCGTCCGGTCCAACCTGCTGC
Source organism: Streptomyces sp. NPDC048191 (assembly GCF_040652655.1). Lineage (NCBI taxonomy): Bacteria > Bacillati > Actinomycetota > Actinomycetes > Kitasatosporales > Streptomycetaceae > Streptomyces > Streptomyces sp. NPDC048191. The sequence goes on along the minus strand of NZ_JBEZMO010000004.1, from coordinate 404,052 downwards.
ACGTCTTCGCTCCCAGGGCGGCCGCGGTGCTGGCTTTCCTGCTGGCGTTCGGCCTCGTGGGAGGGTGGGTCCTCGCCGGCCGGATGCTCGCCCCGCTGACCCGCATCACGGACGCCGCCCGGGTGGCCTCGACCGGATCGCTCTCCCACCGAATCCGGCTACCGGGCCACAAGGACGAGTTCCGCGAACTGGCCGACGCCTTCGACACGATGCTGGCACGGCTCGAAGCACACGTGTCAGAGCAGCAGAGATTCGCAGCCAACGCCTCGCACGAGTTGCGCACCCCGCTGGCGATCTCGAAGGCACTTCTTGACGTGGCCCGCACCGATCCGAACCACGACGCCGGCGAAGTCATCGACCGCCTCCACGCCGTCAACACCCGGGCGATCGGTCTTACCGAGGCACTGCTTCTGCTCAGCCGCGCCGAGCAGCGGTCCTTCACCCGAGAACCGGTCGACCTGTCCCTCCTGGCGGAAGAAGCCGCCGAAACACTCCTCCCCCTCGCGGAAAAGCATGGCGTCACCCTCGAGGCCTGCGGCGACATCGCTCCCACGACCGGATCTCAGGCGCTGCTGCTGCAGCTGACCATGAACCTCGTGCACAACGCGATCGTGCACAACCTGCCGGACAACGGCGCCGTGTGGGTCAGTACCGGCGTCTGCCCCAGCAGTGTGGTGCTCACCGTGGAGAACACCGGCGAACGGCTCACCCCGCAACTGGTCGCCACGCTCACCGAACCGTTCCAGCGTGGCACCGAACGTATCCGCGCCGACCACGCAGGGGTGGGCCTCGGCCTGGCGATCGCCAAGGCCGTCACCGAGGCACACGCGGGAACACTCACCCTCACCCCGCGCGCTGCCGGCGGGCTCCGCGTCACTGTGGAACTGCCCGCGGCAGACCCCCACGCGGAGGAGCCGAAGCGATCGTGACGCTCCGGCCAGAGTGGCCCATGCGCTCTCCAGGACGTTCCCCGGGCGACACCTGAGCGGGGAATGCGCAGATCATGCGCAGATTGGTCCGCTTTTGAGATCCTGGTCACGAGGGGTGGTAGCCCATGACCGGTTCGTGCGACGTTCTGAATCCTGACTTCACAGGTGCCGTACTGCGCGACATCGGCGCCGGTGTTTTCACCATGGACACAGCCGGAATGATCACGTACGTCAATCCGTGGGCAGAGCGTCTGCTGGCCCGGCCGATGGCGCAGCTGCTGGGGCATGACGCGCATGATCTGCTGCACCGCCGTCCCGACGGTGGTCTGGTCCCGCGTGAGCAGTGCCTGATGCGGACTCCGCTGGCGGGTGGCCGGGACGCTGCTGAAGGAAGTGAGGAGTACTTCTTGCGCGGCGACGGCGTGCCCCTGCCGATCATCTGGTCGGCGACACCGCTCCGGCTGGCAGGCAGGCCGGCCGGGTTGGTGATCGTCTTCAGCGACTTCAGCCTGCACCGGGACGCCGAGGAGCGAGCGACCGCCCACACGGCGGCCCTGGAGGCGCTCACAAACCGGTTGAATCTCCTCGCCGAGGTGTCCTCGGTGCTGATGTCCAACATGGACGCCACTGCCGCAGCCCGGAAGCTGCTTCCCCTGCTCGTACCGGAACTCGGTCACTGGGCCGCCGTCGACCTCATCGACGCACGCTCCGGCGTCCCGCAGCGTGTCGCGGTGCGCAGCCCGGCCCATCCAGGTCGCGCCAGAGAACTGACGGGGCCGCTTCCGCTGCCTGCGACGCAGCAGCGGCCGGAGATCATCCGCGGCGACCGTCCGGTCCTGGTACGGGCCGCGGACTTGGTGGACGCGGGCGCCCCGCTCGCGTCCAGCCACCGGATCTTGTTCGAGCGGCTCGGCGGCCGCTGGGCCACCGCAGTACCGATCCGCTCCCGTCGGCAGTACTACGGCGTCCTGACCGTGGCACGAGCCGGGAACTCTCATCCGCCGACCGACGCCGAGACGCGGCTGCTCGCGGACATCGGACGACGACTCGCGCTGGTGCTGGACAACAGCCACCTCTACGACGAGCAGCGCAACGTCGCGGAGACCATGCAACGCCAACTGCTGGCACCACTGCCGCAAGTCGACCACCTGCGCATGGCCGCCCGCTATCTGCCGGCCCAGCGCGCCATGGAGATCGGAGGCGACTGGTACGACGCCTTCCTGCTCGCCGACGGCGTCATGGCGCTGGTCATCGGGGACGTGGTGGGCCACGATCTGCAGGCCGCGGTCCACATGGCCGAGGTGCGGAACATGCTGCGTGCTCTCGCCTGGACCCATGTGGAGCCACCCAGCATGATCATGTGTCGACTGGACGAGGCGGTGACCCACACCAGCGACGCGCCGATGGCCACCCTGATCTTCGCCCGGGTCGAAGGTCCCGAAGGAGGGCCGTGGCGGCTGCACTGGGTCAATGCGGGTCACCCCCCGCCGCTGCTGATCACGCCGGACGGAGCGACACGCTTCCTCACCAGTGGCCACGGGCCGCTGATCGGCATGAGCGCTACCTTGCACCTGGGCCTGACCTGGCCGGACGCCCACGAGGACCTCCCGGCGGAGGCCACCGTGCTCTTCTACACCGACGGTCTCGTCGAGAGCCGGGAACGCCCCATCGACGCCGGCATGGCCAAACTCAGGCACCACGCCTCCGTCCTGGCCCGGCGACTACACACCCGCAGCATCGACGACTTCTGCGACCAGCTCCTGCAACGCCTGTCCCCCAGCGGCGACGACACCGCCCTGCTCGCCCTGCGCCTGCCCGCGTCCGGAGCCGGCGCCCCCGACGACCACAGCCTGCCACCACCACCGCAAAAGTCCCACAGTCCCGCCGCCCCGGAACGAGCCGCCCCCGGCTCGCTCCAGGAGCAAGCCGCCGTACAGGACCCCACACGAGACACCCGCGAGGCCCTGCACCCCTCAGACAGGCCTGAGGTATGAGCGCTCGCCCCTTGGCGAGCCGGAAGGAATCAGGTCAGGTGCCCCGCTGACCGGCGGTCAGAGTAACGTGAGGAGGTGGCAGCCCCTCGCTGCCGCCCCCCTGTCGGGTGAGGTGCTGCGGGAGGCGCGGGGCGCAAGGAGCGAGGCATGATCCATTCAGCCGATATCCGCGAGTGGCGCAACCGCGACGTGATCGATCCCAGGGGACGCAAGATCGGAGCCCTGGAAGCGGTCTACGTGGACACCACCACCGACACGCCGACCATGGCCACCGTCCGTACCGGACTTCCGACCCGGCACCGACTCGTCTTCGTGCCCCTCGACGAGGCGACCCTGGGCCCCGGATACGTACAGGTGGCGCACTCGAGAGGGCTGGTCAAGAAGGCCCCGTCCATAGGCTTGGACGACGTCCTGCCGGTCGAGCGGGAAGAAGAGGTCTTCAAACACTACGACAGCCCTTACGAGCCTGGCGCCGGGCACGGGCGTCGCCTCGCACGCCGGTGACCGGAGTGCATCTCCAGGGTGTCAAAGCCCGACCCAATCGCTGGTCGTCGTGCGGGTTCACCGCCCGCAGCGCAGGCCGGAGGATGTGCTGACCATGGCGCTTTTCCTGTTCCTGATCCTCGTGGCTGTCGTCCTGGGACTCATCGGCACGGTGGCGGAGGGGCTGACCTACCTCTTGTTCATCGGCATCGTGGTCTTCGTGGCGGACCTGGCCCTGTTCGGTGTGCGCTGGTCCCGGCGCTCTCATCGGCACGTCGTCCGGTAGGGCCACCGCACAGCATCCGGGCGGCGCGGCCCGGCACTGCGCTGCGCCGCGCCGCGCGCGAAAGGAGCCGAAGGCGCGTGCAGCCGGGACTAACCGGTGGTGTCTGGCGGACCAGAGCCCGGTCCGGTGGTGGGCAGCGGTCCGTTCCCCCGCGGGTGCAGGCGGTCGGTGAGGAAGGCGAGGATCTCGTCGCGGGCCCGGACCGTGGGGTGGCCCGCGTCGTCGACGAGATGGGCGGTGACGACGCTGTGCGGGGTGCCGACCAGGTCGGCGAAGAAGGGCGGTGGGGCCGGATTGGCGGCGGTGTCCGGGAGGACGCGCCCGTCGAAGGCGTCGCCGAGCAGTGCGCGGTAGGCGGCGAAGCGCCGCCCCGTGCACCAGCGGTCGCCCTCGAAGCGGTAGGCGAGGACGGTCAGTCCGTCGCGGTCGAGCCGGTCGCGGACCGCGCGCGCGTCCGCCGCGTCGAGTTCGAGTCCGCCGGGGTCGTCGAGCGGCAGCGACGGATGGTTGACCACCGGGGCGATCACCACCGGCTCCAGGGCCATGGTGAGCGCGAAGTTGCCGGTGAAGCACAAGCCGATCGCACCCACCCCCGGCCCCCCCCCGCACGCGGTGTGGGCCTGGCGCGCCAGGCCGCGCAGCCAGAGCGTCACCGGGCTGGTGCCGCCCCCGGCGAAGGCCCGGAACTCCGCGCTGACACAGGCGCGGCGCACGACCTCCCGGCCGCCCTCCACCGTGGGGAAGGCGCCGTCCGTCCCGAACAACGAGGGCACATGGACGGTGAAGCCCGCGTCCCGCACCCATCGCGCGAGCCTCAGGACGTCGGGGCTGATGCCCGGCATCTCGGGCAGCACCACGACCGCGGGCCCGGCCCCGGCCACGTACACCGTCTTCGCCACCCCCTCCACGGCCACGCTCCGGCGGGTGAAATCGGTCATCGGATCGTCGTCGCTCATGGGACCAGCCTGGTGTCGGCACCGGCCGCTGGATGAGGGGCGCGATCGCCAAGGCCAGGGGTAATCTCGCCACGCACATGCGAGGCGAGGGGTGGGCGGCCGGCGACCCGGGCCAGGGACACCAGGGGGTACGGGAGCGATGGCGGAGGCAGCGCGGCAGGCGGAGGACGGTGCTGTGCCGGGGGCCGGGCCGGGCGCGCTGCGGGTCGGGGTTCTGGCGTACCCGGGCTGCTTCGCGTCCGAAGTGTTCGGCGTCCCCGATCTGTTGACGATGGCCGGGCACGTCGCCGGTCCGGACGCGGCCGGCTACCGGGTGTCGGTCGTCTCGCCCCGCCGCCGGGTCACCGCCTCGGGCGGTGTGAGCCTGGAGGTGCGTCCCCTGCGCGCGGTCGACGTCCTCGTGGTCCCCGGCTGCGAACTGCGACCCGACTCGGACCTCGACGCGCGGCTCGCCCGCCTCGCCCCCGAGATCGCGGCGATTCGCGCGCAGGCCGCCGCCGGCACCGCCGTCGTCTCGCTTTGCGTCGGCGCGTTCCTGCTCGCCGAGGCGGGGCTCCTCGACCGGCGCCGGGCCACCACCTCCTGGCTGCACGCCGACGCACTGGCAAGGCGCTGCCCGGAGGCCGACGTGCGGCCCGAGCACCTGGTCGTCACCGACACAGGGGTGACGACCACAGCCGCCTTCAGCGCCATGTACGACTTCGCGCTGGACCTGATCCGCCGGCACGACGGCGCCCGGGTGGCACGTACCACCGCGCGGTTGGCACTCGTCGACGACGCGCGGACCTCCCAGACCCCTTACGTCGACCCGCGACTCCTCCCGCAACCCGGCCGGGAGTTCTCCCAGCGGGTCATGCGCCGGCTCGACCAGAACCTCGCCGAGCGGTATGACCTCGCCGCACTCGCAGACACCTTCCAGGTCAGCACCCGCACGCTGCTGCGCCGCTTCGCCGAAGAGACCGGACGCAGCCCGCTGGCCCATCTGCAGGCCTCGCGGGTCCGCCGCGCCCGCCATCTTCTGGAGACCACCGACCGCACCGTCGCCGCCGTCGCCGCGGCCGTCGGCTACCAGGACCCCGGCTCCTTCGCCGCCCTCTTCACCCGCCACACCGGCCACCTCCCGAGCACCTACCGGGCCGCCTTCCGCCGCGCGGAACGGGCCTCCGCCTTGGAGGGCGACGGCTAGGACATGCCCGGCAGAAGAGACGCCGATCCAGTGCTAGGGCTTGATGCCTACCCCCGTCCAGAGGCTGACTTGGGCATCCGTCGGCGCGTCAACCATGGTGGCGTCCTCGCTCGGAGAGTCGGGACGCCAGCGGTGACCCAATGTGATGCCGGGGTCGAGCAGGTCCAGACCGTCGAAGAAGCGGGCTACGGCGGCACGGGAGCGGAACTGCACGGGCGTTCCCGCGTTCACGTAGACGTCGGTGACCTTCTGCCAGGTGGGCGGATCGAAGTCGGGCGTGCAGTGACTCAGTGCCAGGGCGCTGCCGGAAGGCAGGGCGTCGAGCAGACGGTTGACAATCCCGTACGGGTCCTGCTGATCGGTGATGAAGTGCATCAGGGCGTTGAGGGACAGCGCCACCGGCTCGTTCAAGTTCAACACTTCTGCGAAGACGGGGGCGTTCAGCAGAGCCGCAGGGTCATTGACGTCGGCTTGGATGTATGCGGTGCGGCCCTGGGACGTGCTGCGCATCAGGCGCTCGGCGTACTTCAGCACGAGGGGGTCGTTGTCGGCGTAGACAACGCGGGCGTCGGGGACGACGGACTGGGCCACCTGGTGCAGGTTCGGCTCGGTGGGAATGCCGGTGCCGATGTCCAGCCACTGGCGGATGCCGTGCTCCCGCGCGAGAACTCGCGTCGCCCGGTGCATGAAAGACCGGTTCTCACGAGCACAGACGAAGATACCGGGGTAGACGCCGGCGACGGTCTCGGCTGCCTGCTTGTCCACCTCGAAGTGGTCTTTGCCGCCAAGGTAGTAGTCGTACATGCGCGCGGAGTGTGGCCTGCTGGTGTCGATGTCCCGCGAGGCCGGCGTGCTGCTCATGCTGTTCCCTTCCGTAGGTGCGTGGTGTGCAGGGCCGGGGGGCGACCTCGTGGTGGCGCCTTTCCCGATCGCGCCGAGGTTCAGCGGGCCGTCAGATGATCGGCGAGGCCCCTTTTGACTCCCTCGAGGAATGCGCTGATCTCCTCGCTGGTGTAGATCAGCGCGGGCCCCGCGGGGTCGGTCGACTGGCGCAGCGCGACACGGCCGTCGGCGAGTTGCTTCGTCTCCACGCACTGCCCCCCGTTGGGCCCGCTCCACGGGCATTCCCAACCGTGCTCACCAAGGTCGGAAGCCGGCATCCCGTTGTAGACACTGCCATGGCTTGTGGTCATGAGTACTCCTTGCGCATGTGTTGCAACAGCGCCCTGCTGTCCGCGGACGAGGTCAGCAGCGACATCCGGTTGTGCGCCTCCAGGTGGGCGGCGACATCCGAGCGCTGGTCCAGGTACATGGAGGCCGTCAGGACCTCGCTGTAGACGACGTCGGGCAGCTCCGGCTCCTCGAACCGGAAATAGGTGAAGGGGGCACACGCGCCGACGTGGGCGCCTGCGGAGAAGGGGACGATGTCGATGCTGACATGGTCCAGTTCCGAGGCTTCGAGGAGTCGGTCGATCTGCTCCCGCATCACCTCCGCGCCGCCGACCATGCGATGCAGGACGGCTTCCTCCATCACCACCCACAGGGTGGGAGCGTCCGGCCCCTCCAGCAGGCCTTGGCGGTGCAGCCGCAGTTCTACGCGCCGCTCGAGATCTTCGTCGCTGTCGTTCGGGAAGCCACCGCGCAGGACGGCGCGCGCGTAACCGTACGTCTGGAGCAACCCCGTGACGTAATGGGGCTCGTAGGTACGCAGGGTCTTCGCGCCGGTCTCCAGGCTGACGTAGGCGGAGAACCAACTGGGCACCACATCGCGGTAGTCGTGCCACCAGCCGGGCTCGTTGGCCCGCTCGGCAAGGGCGACGAACTCGTCGATCTCCTGCCGATCGGCGCCGTAGGCCTCCAGCAGCCTCTCCACGTACAGGGGCTTGAGAGCGACCTCCGCCTTCTCCAGACGGCGGATGGTCAGCGGCTTCACCCGCAGGGTCCTGGCAGCGTCCTCCAGCGACGCGTCGGCGCTGTGCCGCCTCTCCTGCAACCGCCGGCCCAGGATCATCCGAAGAACTGTCGGCGCGCTGTTCCCCGCCCCCGAACGACCCTCCATCACACAACCCCGCTCTCTGACGATCAGTCACCACATCATGCCCCATGGCGACTTGGTGATGACGCCAGTTTGATACCGCCCGGGTGAAATTATCAGGGAAGCAGTTGCAGCGTGAAGTCGACTGCGAGCATAGTTACATCCATGGGCGGTCCGGCCGAACACTCACTGCTCCGACGGCAACGACCGGTTGTGCCAACGGACTTGACGTCATCGCGTGATCGAAGAAACACGTCACAATCGAACACACCTGTCGGGAAGGCATTGCCGCCGATCCTCCACATCCTCGCGGCCCCACCCTCGGATGGAAGGCAACCACCATGTCCCCCCACAGCTCGCTCCTGACCTCCTCGTCGACGGGCACAGGCACAGGCACCGGCTCCTCGCGCGGAGCAGTCGTGACCTCGACGGGCTTGATGCACCGCTCCCATCCGTGGCTCGGCCACCTGGTGACGGACTCCGCGACCGGACGCCGAGGCATCCTCCGCGCCATCGCCCCGGAGGACACGGGGCCGGCACCGGTCGCCTGGCTGGCCCCGCGGCGAGGCGGCATCGAATGGACGACCGCGCCCGAGAACCTCACCGATCCCACTCCGATCGTGCCGACCGGCCACGAACAGCGCGCCTGAGGGGCCGGCTGGACAGTTCACTCCGATGATCGGCCGGCCCGGCGCCGCGCAGGCCGAAGGCGGAGACCGCCCCGCCCAGCAGCACCATGACCACCGGGACGACGAGCGCGGTGCGGTACGAGTCCAACACCGCGCCCGGTGAGCCATCGGCGCCGACCGCGACGATCCCCTACACCGCGGTCACCGCGGAGATCCCGACCGCCGAGCCGAACTGAGTGAACGTGTACAGCAGCCCGCCGGCCAAGCCCTGCTCCTCCTTGGCCACGCTGTCGGTCGCCGCGATGGCGAGCGGGCCGTAGGGGAGGGCGAACGCCGCGCCGGCGACGAACCGGGCCACGACCAGCATCCAGCCGTCGACCGCGAAACCGCCCAGCGTGGAGAACACGAGGAAGACGCCCAGCCAGGTCAGGAACATCCGCCGCCTCTCCAGCAGATCGGCGGCGCGACGAGCAACAGGGTCCGGGCTCGTCCACGCCCGCCCGTCGAACCATCCGTTCCGGAGCCCCCACCATCGCCATGGCCGCCGCGACCGTAACGAGCGACAAGCGACCAAGGCCACACCTTTGGGCTCGGTTGACCTCGAGGCGGCGAGGAATCGGGGGGCGTCTTTCTGCCGGTCGTCCCTACCGGTGGGGACGAGGGTGTCGTCAACCTCGGCACTGCCTCTTGCCGAGTGTCATGTACAGGTCCACACTCCGGCTTGCGAACACGCGTGCACCTTGCGCGAACGTCCTTCACCCCCACCGCCGGGCGACCCCCGGCCGACTGAAGGGATGTTCAGTGTCACGCTCCACACCGGGCCCAAGTCGCCCTGCCGCCTCAACCAGTGCAACCAGTCGTCGACGAGGAAGAACGACGCTCCTCATGGGCACCCTGGCCGCGGCGATGGCGTTCGCTGCCCCAGCCTTCGCGACCCCATCGCTTCCCACCAGTGCCTTGACGGCCTCCCACGCCACCGCACCGACCCTCTCCGAGGTCAGCAGCGACCCGTACTCCGACTCGCAGGCCCAGCACGCCACCGAGGTCGAGCCGGACACCTACAGCTTCGGCGGCACCGTCGTCGCCGCCTTCCAGGTCGGCCGGGTCTCCGGCGGCGGTGCCTCCAACATCGGGTGGGCCACCTCCACAGACAAGGGGCAGAGCTGGACCCACGGCTTCCTGCCCGACTCCACCGCGAACACCGGCGGCCCGTACTCCGCCGCCAGCGACGCGTCCGTGGCCTACGACGCCAAGGACGGCGTCTGGATGGTGTCCTGGCTGGGCATCCGTTCCGGAAACAGCGTCGACGTCGACGTCAGTCGCTCCATAGACGGCGGCCACACCTGGAGCGCCCCGACCACTCTCTCCACCGGCACCTTCGACGACAAGAACTGGACGGCCTGCGACAACCACCCCTCCAGTCCGTATTACGGCCGCTGCTACACCGAATACGACGACGCCAACGCCGGCGACGCCGAACACATGAAGACCTCGACCGACGGTGGTGCGACCTGGGGCACCCAGCAGAGTCCCGCCGACCGCCCCAGCGGGCTCGGCGGGCAGCCCGTCGTGCAGCCCAACGGCACCGTCGTCGTACCGTTCTCTTCCGCCAGTGAGGACAGCGAACGGGCATTCGTCTCCACCAACGGCGGCACCAGTTGGGGCTCCAGCGTCCAGATTGCCACGGTCTCGCACCACCCGGTCGCCGGTCTGGAGGACGACGCCGCCGACATGTCGCGGCTGGACACCCTGCGGGAAGGGCCTCTCCCGTCCGCGGAGATCGATGCCGCCGGGCGTGTCTACGTGGTGTGGTCCGACTGCCGCTTCCGCACCAACTGCACCAGCAACGACATCATCATGTCGACCTCCACGAACGGCACCTCGTGGAGTTCACCGGCCCGCGTGCCCATCGACGCGGCCAACAGCTCCGCCGACCATTTCGTGCCCGGCATCGGCGTGGACCCCAGCAGTTCCGGTAGCACCGCCCGCGTGGGGCTGACGTACTACTACTATCCGAACGCCTCCTGCACGGACGCCACCTGTCAGCTCGACGCGGGCTACGTCTCCTCCGCCGACGGCGGCGCCACGTGGACGACCCCGGCCCAGCTCGCCGGGCCCATGACCCTGTCCTGGCTGCCGAACACCACACAGGGCCGCATGTTCGGCGACTACATATCCACGTCCGTGTTGTCCGGCGGCAACGCCGTCGCCGTCATCCCGGTCGCCCACGCACCCGGCGGCAGCACGTTCGACGTGGCCATGTACGCGCCGACCGGTGGCCTGCCGATCGGCGGCGGCCAGCCCGGCGGCAACACCGTCACCGTGAGCAGCCCCGGCGACCAGACCGGCACCGTCGGCACCCCGGCAAGCCTGCAGATCAAGGCGACCGACTCCTCCTCGGCCGCCAAAATCACCTACAGCGCGACCGGACTGCCGCCCGGCCTGTCCATCGCCGCCGGCACCGGCCTGATCTCCGGAACGCCCAGCACCGCCGGCGCGTACCACGTGACCGCCACCGCCACCGACGACACGAGCGCCACCGGCTCCACCACGTTCACCTGGACGGTCGGCCCGGCGGGCGGCGGGACCTGCACCAGCACCGGCCAGAAGCTCGGCAACCCTGGCTTCGAGTCCGGCAACACCGTGTGGTCCGCCGGCTCGGGCATCATCGGGCAGTACAACTCCCAGGGCGAGCCCCCGCACAGCGGTACGTGGAACGCGTGGCTGGACGGCTACGGAACCACCCACACCGACACGCTCTCGCAGTCCGTGGCGATCCCAACCGGCTGCAAGGCCACTCTGAGCTTCTACCTGCACATCGACACCGGAGAGACGACGAGTTCCACCGCGTACGACACGCTCACCGTCAAGGCCGGCGGCAGCAGCCTGGCGACGTACTCCAATCTCGACGCGGCCACCGGCTACAGCCAGAAGACGCTCGACGTCTCCGCCCTCGCCGGACAGTCCGTCACCATCACCTTCACCGGCGTCGAGGACCGCTCCCTTCAGACCTCGTTCGTCGTCGACGACACCGCCCTCACTCTCAGCTGACTTCCGCCGAAGGTCTCGCGGGTCCGGCCGGCACGCCAAAGCCCGGCTGATCCCCGCCGCTCACGGCGGCGAGGGCATCAGCGCTTCCTGCGGCATCGGCCTCCGCACCACAGCACCTCCGCCAGGGAGGGCCGTACTCAGGCACACAGGATGGGGGACAATGGCCGCGGCTGGAGTCCCCGGCCCGATTCCGGCGGGCCGGGGCTCCATGTCGTGCGGCGCCTTCCGGGCTACTCCCAGCCACCCCAGTCATGGCCGTGGCCGACGACGCGGAAACTGCCGACCACGCCGTTCTTGACCTTGACGTCGCCGTCGTGGCTGCGACCGTCCAGGCCGTAGCTGGAGCTGTGCGGTCCGACGGTGGCGAGGGGAGCACCGTTGTCGCACACCACCCCCCGGAAGACCTCGACGGTCTTGTCGCTGTCGTTGCGGACGTTCAGGCTCCGGGCCCCGAACCCACTGATCACGGTGATGCAGTCGCCCGGGTCGCTGGAGTACGACCGCTCGTTGACCTGGATCCGGCCGTTGTAACCATCGGACCAGCCGAAATCGCCGTCACCCTCGTGGCCCTTGCCGTTGTTGTTCGAGTTGTTGTTGGCGTTGTTGTCGGTACCCGTTCCGCCACCGATGGGCGCGGCAGCGGCCGGCGCCGCCTCGGATGCGGGGGCGGCCATGGCGTAGGTGAGGCCGCTCGCGGCGAGTGCGGCAACGGCCGACACGCCGGCGGTGACCATGGTGGAGCGAGCAAGCTTCATGTCGCTTCTCCTGCTCTGTCTCAAGAGGTGTCGGCCCGTCAGCCGACTCCTGATCAAACGTATCGTCAGTCATCAAATCGGTCATATCGTCATATTCGCAGTGGACGCCAATCGGGGCATACTCGTCCCCGGCCGTCACTCCGCGCCGCCGTCAACCAACCATCGCGAAAGGCAGATTGACGTCCCATTAGTCTTTTTGGATGATCTGCTGACGGACCCTCACCCCCGTCGCCAGCGTGTCGTTACGTGCGTGATGCCGCGAGCGCTGATAGCGACCCCGGCGCGGGCGTCTGAACTCGGTCCCCGACACGAACGCCCCGTGAAAGGTGGGGGTCGCCTGTGCACGAGACATGGCGGTTCGATGGACGGCGCGTGAGACCTTCGGCCAGGTTGCCGTTGGGGGCGGGTGCGGTGCCGCACAGGTCTTGCCGGTGATCGCGACGAGGGAGATCCTCAAGCGGGTACGGGGGCCGGAAGCATCACAAGGAGCCGTGGTGAAAGCGGTCAGGGCGCGTCGCCGGGAGGACAGTTGACGGACATGGAGACCCCCTCTGCGCGACGGGAGCAACTACCCGCGGCGGCCGGGCTGGGGCGGCGGAGGTTCCTCGGCTATGTGCTGGCCGCCTCGATGCTGACCGTGGCCGCCGAACTCGGTGAGGCGGTGCTGGCGCCGGACGAGGCTGCGGCCGTCGTCCCGTCCGTGCCGGGGCCGGCGGAGATCTACGACCTCAACGACATGCTCACCCATGCGACGCTGCCGACGGCCAACCTGATCACGATCCGGATCGACGCCGACGGTACCGCCTCCTTCGCGCTGCCCCGGGCAGAGGTGGGGCAGGGCATCACGACGTCCAGCGCCATGCTGATCGCCGAGGAACTCGACCTGCCGCTGGAGCGGATCCGGGTCACGCTGGCGGACGCGCGGCCGGAGCTGCTGTTCAACCAGCTCACCGGCGGCTCCAACACCACGATATCGACCTTCACACCGATCCGTGTCGCCGCCGCCGTGGCCCGCGGCCGGCTGCTGAAGGCCGCCTCCCTGGAACTCGGCGAGGCCCTGGACACCCTGTCGGCGAAGGCCGGTGTCATCACCTCCTCCGCCACCGGCCGCAGTCTCTCCTACGGTGAACTGGCGGAGAAGGCAGCCGCGGTGACGACCGGCCAGGTCTCGGTGGAGCTCAAGGAGGCGGCGGAGTTCAAGGTCATCGGCACCGCTCAGGGACGTGTCGACGCGATCGAAGCGGTGACCGGACGCAAGAAGTTCGCCATGGACCTGCACGTCCCCGACGCCCTGCCGACGATGGTGTGCCGGCCGCCCACCATCAACGGCACCGTGCGCTCGGTGGACAACCTCGCCGAGGTGCGGGCCATGCCGGGCATCACCGACGTCGTGACCGTCTCCACCGGGGTCGCCGTGCGCGGCCGTACCTTCGGCCAGTGCATCGACGCCGTGCGCGCGCTGAAGGTCTCCTGGGGGCCGGGAAGTGCCGAGGGCTCCTCCGACAGCACGATCCGCGACGAGCTGAGGAAGGCCGAACCGCCGCTCCCCGCACTGGACTTGCTCACCAAGTCGGTCGACGCCCGGTTCACCTTCCACTTCGCGAGCAACAGCGCGCTGGAGACCAACTGCGCCATCGCCGACGTGCGGCAGGACTCGGCCGAGATCTGGGGAAGCATGAAGTCCCCGATCACCGCCCAGGAGCAGATCGCGCTGAAGCTGGGGCTGCCCGTCGCGGCGGTGACGGTCCATGTCACCGAGGGCGGCGGCTCCTTCGGACGGAAGCTCTTCCACGACGCCGCCGCCGAGGCCGCCGAGGTCTCGAAGGCCATGGGCAAGCCGGTCAAGCTGATGTGGCACCGCACCGACGACTTCCGACAGGGCCGTACCCACCCGATGGCCACCTCGCGGGTGCGCGCCACCTACGCCCTCGGACAGGTGCTCACCTACGACCAGCGGCACACCTCCGTCGCCACCGACTTCGGCCACGGCGTCGGCGAGATCATCACCTCCGAGGCCGCACGGCTGCCGGTCGGCGACCTGACCTTCTCCGAGACGATCTTCGCCCTCAGCCAGCAGACGCCGTACGACTTCGGCGTCGTCACCCAGTTGCTCAGCGAGACCGCCCAGGGCTTCAACACCGGCTCCATGCGCAACATCTACTCGCCCAACGTGCGCTGTGCGCAGGAGCTGGTCGTGGACGAGCTGGCCGGGCGGATGGGCAAGGACCCCTATCGGTTCCGGCGCGAGTTCGTGAAGGACGAGCGCATGCGGGCCGTCCTCGACAAGGTGGCCGACGTCGGGCAGTGGGGCCGGAGCATGCCCGCCGGCACGGCGCAGGGCATCGCGCTGCATCCCGAGTACCACGCCTGTGTCGCCGTCCTCGCCGAGATCGACTGCCGTCCGCAGACCACCGGCCGCAAGGTCCGTGACGCCTACACCGGTCCCCGTGTCACGAAGGTCGTGTGCGCCGTCGACGTGGGCCTGGCGGTCAACCCGCAGGGGCTCCAGGCACAGATGATGGGCGGCATCATGGACGGCATCGCGATCATCCTCAGCTCCGGCCTCCATCTCGACGACGGGCACTTCCTGGAAGGCAGTTGGGACAACTACTTCTACACCCGGCAATGGAACGCCCCGCCCGAGCTGGAGATCGTCGTCATGCCGCCGACCACCGGGCGGCCCGGCGGGGCCGGGGAACTGGCCGTGGCGGCTGCGGCGGCCGCCGTGGCCTGCGCCTACGGCCGCGCCACCGGCACCATGCCGACGAGCTTCCCGGTCAACCACGACGGACCGCTCGGCTTCGAGCCGCTGCCCACCACCCCGCCCGTCCCCGCGTCCCCGACCGACGGACTCAACCGCGCCTTCTAGGAGTTGCCGTGCCCGAACACACCTTCGTCCTCAACGGCAAGCGGGTGACCGTCGACATCGAGGACGACGTCCGGCTGCTGTGGGTGCTCAGAGACGTCCTCGGGGTCACCGGGCCGAAGTACGGCTGCGGCCTGGGCGTCTGCCAGGCCTGCACCAGCCACATCAACGGCAAGGCGTTCAATCCCTGTTCGGTGCCGGTCGGCGCGGTCGGGCCGGACGACGAGGTCACCACCATCGAGGGCCTGCCCGCCACCGTCGGCAAGGATCTGCACCCCATGCAGGAGGCCTGGCTGGAGCACGACGTGGCGCAGTGCGGTTACTGCCAGCCCGGCCAGATCATGACCGCCGTGGCCAAGGTCCGCCAGGCCCGCGAGGAGGGCCGGGAGATCACCGAGGCCGACCTCGACGAGATCCGCAACGTGTGCCGGTGCGGCACGTACCACCGCATCCGGGAGGCGATCGTGGCCGGCGCCAAGAAGTACTGAGGCGCCGTGCCGGACGCACCGGTGGCCGCGCGGCCCCTCACCCGGAGCGAGGGGTGGCGCGGGGCAGGCGTGGTGGAGGTGCCTGCGGCCCGCGTCGGTACGTTCGCCGTACCGACGTGACCGATCACGTGAGCGTGGATGGTCCTGGTCCTGCCGGGCTGATCGAGGATGCGCCGGGCCCTCGACGTGCTCGTCACCAACGCCGGGATCACCGGCAACGCTCGGTCAGCGCGCCGCGTGGCGCAGGCCGGTGACGAAGGCAGCGCCGTTCGGTGAGCCGACGCCCGTCATGGTGTCGTGGCCCTTGGCGGTGACCTGCTGGGTCTGGGCGTGCTCCTGGGAGTCGAAGACGTCGATACCGGTTCCGTCCTGAGCACCGCCGGCTGGGAGATGGGCGGCCCGGTCCTGCTGAGGCATCGATGAGCCGACCGGCAGGACATCGTGGAACGCCCGGGTACCGGCCAGCCGGTAGATGAGTGGGTTGATGAAGCCGAAGGCCGACTTCCGACCCTGTTGCGCGTCGGCGACCAGGCCGACGATCAGCGGACACGCCAGGCTGGTGCCGGCGTTCACCATGGTCCGGTACGGCCCCGGTCTGCCGTGACTCGTCGACGCGATGTATCCGGAGTTGGATTCGAGGGAGGCGCCGGGGTGGTGGCCGTCGCCCGTCAGCACGGCCAGTGCCGCGTCGAGCAGCGCCTGATCCTCGTCGCAACCTCTTCCGATCACCATCAGCTGGTCGGCGTCGGGGGCCATGGCGTAGACGGCCTCGGAGTCCATCTCCGCCTCGTCGTCCACAGCGGGCGACTGCGACCTGATCGCCCTCCGGTGGCGGTGGGTGCGTGAGCGTGAGTGCGTCACGCACGACAACGCGCGGTGGCGGCGGTCAAGTGCCGTCGCCACCGCGCGTCGCGGAAACCCCGGAGCGGTAATTCCCTGTCAGTAAGGGCCGTTCACGTTGTCGATGGACCCGTAGCGGTGGTAGGCGTAGTTGCAGGCGGCGGTGATGTTGGCGACGGGGTCGTAGATGTCGGACGAGGTGCCCGGCACGTGATACGCGGTGAAGGTGGGCTGGATCACCTGGAGCAGGCCGATGGAGGGGTGTCCGGCGGCGGCGTTGGAGTCCCAGAGGTTGATGGCCTTGGGGTTGCCGGAGGATTCCCGCATCACATTGCGGTGAATCCCGTCGTAGCTACCGGGGATGCCGTTCTTGGCCATGATCGCCAGGGAGTGCTTGATCCAGCCGTCCAGGTCGTTGGTGTAGGCCTGGCTGCCGGAGGTGGTCGCGGTGGACGCGGCCTTCGGGGCGGTTGCCTTCTTCTTCGCGGCGGCGGTCGATCCCTTGGGCAGGGTCAGGACCTGTCCTGGCTGGAGGGAGTAGGGGCTGGTCAGGTGGTTGACGGCCGCGATGGCGGGCCAGCCGCCGGGCACGTGCTGGGCGCGGGCGATGGACGCCAGGTGGTCGCCGCGCTGGACGGTGTAGGTGTTCGCGGCGGTGGCGGCCTGGGCCGTGCCCAGCGCGGCGGTGGAGACCAGGGTGGCGCCGACGGTGACGGCACCGGCGGCGATGAGTCGGCGTGCCCGGGAGGGGCGCTTGCGGGCGTGAAGGGGCATGGAGCGGTCCTCTTCCAGAATTTGCATGACCCGCAGTTGCCGGTTCCCTCGGCAAGCTGCACCACATTTCTTTGAGCGGTGCGCTGCGGCGCGCTCATTCTTAGGCCGCCGGGAATAAATCGACAATTCCCCCTATTACTAACCACCTTCGTTGCCTGATCGACTTCTGGCGTCGCGGAGTAAGGGAAATTGGGGAGGCAGGGGCGATTTAAAGCACTAAGGTGCATCGTAAGTGAATTAAGTCACCTGTCTCAACCGAAACGCCAGAATGTTTTAAATGACTGCGCATGGCGTGTTTGTGATTTACCTGAGCAAATCCGACATCCCGGATCAAACCAGCTCGGTATTCAGCTCTGGTCGCGCAGGCCCCACGGTGCGCCGTACTCGGTGAGCAGGTCGAGGAAGGGGCGCGGGGGCAGCGCTTCGGGGCCGAGGACGCCCTTGCCGGACCAGGCGCCGGTGGCCAGCAGTTCCAGAGCGACGACCGGGTTGAGTGCCGTCTGCCAGACAACGGCCTGCGAGCCGTACTCACGCATCGACCACTGGTTGTCGACCACGTGGTACAGGTACACCTCGCGCGGCACCCCGTCCTTGGTGCCCTTGACCCACGTGCCGGCGCAGGTCTTGCCCGTCATCCGCTCCCCCAGGCCGGCCGGGTCGGGCAGGCAGGCGGCGACGACGTCCCGCGGGGCCACCCGGGCCGGTCCGTCCTGCCCCGGCACGGTGACCCTGGTGGTCGAGTCCAGCCCCAGTGCGTGGAGGGTCTTCAGTTTGCCGATGAAGTCGTCGCCCAGTCCGTACTTGAACGTGACGCGGCGCGCATCCACCCAGCGGGGAATCAGCAGCACCTCTTCGTGTTCGACATTGACGCACTCCACCCGGCCGATGCCCTCGGGAAAGTCGAAGATCTCGGGCTCGCTGAACGGGGCGGTGGTGAACCAGCCGCGGCCCTTCTCATAGACGACCGGTGGGTTGAGACACTCCTCGATGGTGGTCCAGATACTGAAGGACGGTGCGAAGTCGTAGCCCTCGACCGTCAGGTTGGCGCCGTCCCTCACGCCGATCTCCTCGATGTCGTCGAAGAGTTCGTCGGCCGCGTACCGGGCGAAGACGTCGGACAGACCCGGCTCGACGCCCATGCCGACCAGCGCCAGCCGGCCGGCCTCCTCCCAGCGCCGGGCCAGTGCGAACTGTTCGTCCCCGAGCTTCACACCGCACTCCTCGTACGGGCGCGAGCCGTGCGGCGCGGACAGCGACATCGCCATGTCCAGGTACTGGGCACCGGCCTCCAGCGCCGCACGGAAGAGTGGCATCACGAACCTGGGGTCGGTGGCGTTCAGCAGTACGTCGCATCGCTCGTCGACGAGCTTTTGGCGGACCGCCTCCTGGTCCGCGGCGTCCAGCCTGTGGGCGCTGAACCGGGCGCCCTGCTCCCCGAGCGCCGCGACCGCGGCTTCGGCACGAGCGAGGTCGTAGTCGGCGACGACCATGTGGGTGAGGAACTCGCGACGGGCCGCGATCCGGGTCACGGCCGTCCCGACGCCGCCCGCGCCCACCAGAAGTACACGCATGACACACTCCGTTCCGCCCTGAGGCCGGCGCCTCGGGGCAGGCTCGATGCAACGGGACCGCGACGGCTAAGGTCAATCCCGTTGGCATAAGGTGGGGCGCGACAACGACTGGCGGCCATCGACGGAGGAGGCGAACGGCATGGCGAAGCAAGTGGTGCCCGAGGCGGCACGTCGGCGACGGCGGCCCACGCGAGGCGGCACCGTGCTGTCCGAGGAGATCATCGTGCAGACCGCGCTGCGCGTCCTTCGCGAGCACGGCAGCACCGGCCTGACGGCGCGGCGTCTCGGCATGGCGCTGGGCGCCGATCCGAGCACCTTGTACCGCTACTTCGCCGGGATGGACGAACTGGCCCGGGCCATCGGGGACGAGCTGATGGGGCGGGCTCTCGACGGCTGGGCGGCCACCGGCGACTGGCGTACGGACCTGCGCGCCCTGGGGCAGGCCATCTACGCCTCCTACCTCGCCCACCCGCAGGCCGCCGTCCTCACCGCCAGCCGGGTCACCGGCAGGCCCCGCGAGATCGCGGTGGACGAGGCCATCCTCGGCATCCTGCGCGACACCGGACTGCCCGACCCGGTGGCGGTCCGCATCTACCACACGTTCATCGACCAGAGCCTCGCCTTCGCCGCACTCGACGCCGGGGCCCTCGCACTGGCGGACGACGCCCGCGCGGGAGACGAGGAGCGGTGGTGCACCACCTATGCCCAGCTGCCCGCCCAGTCGCATCCCAACATCGCCGCCACCGCGCAGCTGCTCGCCCGGCGGATGCCGCACAGCGCCTATCCCGCCGCTTTGGAGATGCTGCTGGAGCACACCGCCGCGCAGCTGACCCGGATCCGGCCGTAACGCTTACGCCCCGGTGCGCCCGCCGAGGCACCGGGGCGACCGCGGGTCAGCCGGCGGGGACCAGGTGGAACATCACGCTCTCCGCGGGGACGCTGATGGGATGCTGGCCCACGAGGCGCCAGGCCCTGGCAGCTCCGCGCAGGTCGCACCGCCGACCGCCACGGCGTGCAGCTGACCGTCGCCCCCGCGCGCTGGTCGGCCGGCGCCCCACCGCCCGGCCCAACGCGTCGCCGTCGTTGCGACCCGGCAGCCGCCGCACCGGCAGTCCCGGAGCGCCTCTGCGTACGATCTGATCCGTTGCCGGGCGGCGGGGCGCCGATGATCCACTCCCCCACCGCCGGCAGCAAGGTCGCTCCGGCCGGCACCGCGCACGGGGCCGGAGCACGCACGCCGACCGGAGCGTGCCGTACGCCGCGCGGCCCGCGAGGGCCGGGGGCCTCGGCCGGACGCGCCGGCAGTCCCGGGATCTCCTGAAGCACGGCCCCGCGACGCTCGCGGAGTTGGTCAAAGGCAAGCGGGGTCGGGGATGACGCGTCGGCGGGCACGGTTCATTCGCCCGCGGTGACCTCGGCCTCCCAGCGCAGCAGGTCGCCCGGCTGGCACTCGAGCACCTCGCAGAGCGCGGCGAGCGTCGCGAAGCGCACCGCCTTGGCGCGGCCGTTCTTGAGCACCGCCAGGTTGGCGGGCGTGATGCCTACGCGGTCCGCGAGCTCGCCCACGGACATCTTCCGCCTGGCCAGCATCACGTCGATGTCGACGGCGATCGGCATCAGATCACCTCGTCCAACTCGGCCTGCATCTGCGCCGCTTCGACGTCGCGCGCGACGGCCTGGGCGAGCAGCATCCGCAGCACGAGCACGATGAGCGCGACGCCCAGGATGGCCACGCCGATCCCGCCCATGATGAGGGTGACGCCCGGGTCGTCCCGCTGGCCCGGCGCATTGAGGACCGTGACCGCGAACCACATGAGGGCAGCCGCCACGATCGCGCCGATCACGCCGTCCACGTACCGGAAGGCGGCGTGGGAGAACACGGTGCCGCGTCGCACCATCGTCACCAGCCGCCATACGCAGACCAGGGCGATCTGGGCCGACAGCATCCCCAGGATCGTGACCACGCGCAGCGGGGTCAGCGGGAGCGACCCGTCCTCCGGGTCGTTGCCGGTGGCCAACGCCCACACCATTCCTGCCTGTACGAACACGGTGCCGGCGAGCACCACCACGAGCACGGCGCGCAGCGCACTCACTGCCAGCTTTCCCATCGCCCGTCCTTCCATCGAGTAACGATGAGAATCTATCGACTTTCGATAGATGAAGCAAGGGTATGGGTCTCGCAGCCGTGGGCGAGGGGGTGGCGCGCAGCGGCCACAGAGGCCCACGTGTCGAACAACCTCGGGGGCGCGCAGGGACTTGTCGCGCGCCCCCGAGTCTGGTTGGGTACGAGCGCCGCAGGCACGTCGGGCGTGTCTGGCGCGTAGGGACTGGAGCGGGCAACGTGCACACGACGGCAGGGCAGGAAGGCGCGTGGCCCTTGCCCGACGGGCTGGAACAGGCGATCCGGGGCACCGCCGAGGAGATCGCCACGCTGGTGCGGAGCGCGAGCGACACGGCGCTCGCCGTGCCGGGATCGGAGTGGACCGTCGGTGAGGCCGCCGCCCACCTGGCTCTGGCCAACGAGCTGATGGCCGACCTGGCCGCCGGACGCGAGCGCCCCTACGGCGACGGAACGCCGCAGAGCCTGGCCGGGGCCAACGCCAAGTCCCTCGCCGTCTTCGCGGAGCGCCGGGCGGAACCTCTCGCGACGATGATCATCAAGCAGGCCGAGACGTTCCTGCACGCCCTCTCGCTCCCCGCGGCCGACGGTCCGGCACCGGCCACACCCTTGGGGCTGATGAACCGGTCCGTTCTCGCGTCGTACCTGCTCACGCACATGCTCGGCCATGGATATGACCTGGCTCGCGCCCTGAAGCGGCCGCACATGGTCGATCGGGCGCGGGTGGGCTTGTGCATGCCGTTCATGCGCTCGGTCATGCCGCGAGTCGCGAATCCCGCAGCCACGGCCGGCCTCACGGCCCGTTACCGGATCAGGCTGCGCGGGGGCGAGACGTTCAGCGTGTCTCTCGCCGACGGCGTCGTACAGGTGACACCGGGTGAACCACCCCAGCGCGCGGACTGCACCATCATGCTCGATCCCGTCACCTTCCTCCTCATCGCACTGGGCCGGCTCAATCCCTGGCGTGCCATGGCCCAGGGGCAGATCCTCGCGTGGGGCCCCAGGCCGTGGCTCGCCCCTCGTTTCCCCACCCTGTTCACCGCGCCCTGAACCGGCACCCCCACTGACGGCACCTCAACACTCGGACCGTTCGCCGCTGCCGCCGCACAGGGCTCCGGATCAGGGAGCGCACGCGCCCCCACGGTCGGCCGTGGGCTCCCCATCCAGGCCGGCAGTCAAGATCGATTGTCAGTGGTGCGTGAGACGGTAGGAGCATCGAGTCGGAACGAGGGGGAGCTTCCATGTCCGGAAACCAGAACTACATCAATCACGTCGCTCTCGTGCTGGATGCCAGTTCGTCCATGTCGCATCTGAGCCGCAA
Organism: Streptomyces sp. NPDC048191; assembly: GCF_040652655.1. Classification (NCBI taxonomy): domain Bacteria; kingdom Bacillati; phylum Actinomycetota; class Actinomycetes; order Kitasatosporales; family Streptomycetaceae; genus Streptomyces; species Streptomyces sp. NPDC048191. Next base: position 381,769 of record NZ_JBEZMO010000004.1, on the reverse strand, counting down.
GGTGGTCGACGTGGCCGACCAGCAGATTGCCTATCTCGCCCGCCGGTCGCAGGAACTGGAGCAGGAAACCCGCGTCACGGTGTACGTCTTCGCGGACAAGGTGGAGTGCGTCATTTACGACAAGGACGTGCTGCGGATGCCGTCACTGAAGCACCTGTACCGTGTCGGTGGAATGACGGCGCTGCTGGCGGCCACGCTGAAGTCACAGCGGGAACTGGCGCAGACGGCTCAACTCTACGGCGACCACAGCTTCCTGACGTTCGTCCTCACCGACGGGCAGGAGAACGCGAGCCACCGCTGCCCGGGCGCACCTGCCGACGATCCGCGTGAACTGTCCCAGGCGGTGGCCGAGTTGATCGGGACTCAGGAGGACAACTGGACGCTGGCCGTACTCGTGCCGGACCAGATGGGCAAGCGCGAGGCCATGAGCTGCGGTTTCCCCAAGGACAACATCGCCATATGGGACGCCACGAGCACACAGGGGCTGGAGGAGGCCGGGCAGGTGATCCGGCAGGCCACCGAGAAGTTCATGGTGGGGCGCTCCAAAGGCATCCGGGGATCACGGGCGGTGTTCTCCACGGGTGCTGAGGCGGTCAACAAGGACACCATCAAGGCGGCCGGCCTCACGCCGGTGAATCCGTCGCAGTACGAGCTGATTCCGGTGGCCCGTGACGCGGCGATCCGGGACTGGGTCGTCGAATGCGGGCACACCTACCGTACCGGCGGTGCGTTCTACCAGCTGAGCAAGTCGGAGAAGATCCAGGCGCAGAAGCAGATCGCGGTGCTGGAGAAGAAGACGGACCGGGTGTACTCGGGACCCGAGGCCCGGGCCCTCCTCGGCCTGCCGGACGTGGAGGTCCGCATCAAGCCCGACCACAACGACGACTTCACGATCTTCGTGCAGAGCACGAGCGTCAACCGCAAGCTGGTCCCCAACACACGGCTGCTGCTCATGCTCTGACGCCCGAAGAACCACGGCAACGCCGTAGTCGTGGCCGAAGCACCCCCCTTACGACACCCTGCTCCCGCTGCGCAGACGGCATGCTGCTCTGCCGACGCAGGGGCGGAGGACCACGACACCCCATCACCTCGCTCCCCGGCCCGGCCCTCGGCCCCGGGCCCGGTGACCCTGCCGGACCCGACCTGAGCGGGCACAGGATGTCGGGTGCGGCAGGCTTGGTCCTTCCTACCGTGGGTGATCGAAAAGGGAAGGAGGCCGGGGTTGCTGGATCGGCTGAACCAGGCCATGGAGCACATCGAGGGACACCTCGACCAGCACATCGAGGTGTCCGCGCTGGCGCGGATCACAGTCACGTCGGAGTACCACTTCCGGCGGCTGTTATCCTCGCTGGCGGGGATGCCGCTGTCGGAGTACATCCGACGCCGGCGGCTCACCGTCGCGGGGTCCGCCGTGCTGGCCGGGGAGCCGGCCCTACTCGACATCGCGGTCCGCTACGGCTACAGCTCCGGGGAAGCGTTCGCCCGGGCGTTCCGTGCCATGCACGGCGTCGGCCCCGGTGAGGCCAGGCGTACCGGCGCGGCTCTGAACTCACAGCCTCGGCTGTCCTTCCGCCTCACCGTCGAAGGGAACAGCACCATGAGATACCGCATCGTGGAGAGGGAAGCATTCCGGGTCGTCGGCAAGAAGGCCCGCGTCCCGCTGATCCACCAGGGCGTCAACCCGCACATCGCCGAGCACGTCCGGAGCATCTCGCCGGAGACGATGCTGCGGATCGTCGGCCTCTCGGACCAGGACCCGGAAGGCGTGGTGTCGGCGACCGTGCGCCTGTCGGACGACTTCGACGAGGGCAGCGAACTCGACTATTACCACGCCGTGGTGACCACTGCCGTCGAACTGCCCGAGGACCTCGATGTGCTGGACTGCCCGGCGGGCACCTGGGCCGTGTTCGAGAACACCGGGCCGTTCCCGCAGGCGCTTCAGCAGATGTGGGGTGACGTGGCCGCCCAGTGGATCCCGTCCAACCCGTACGAGTACCGTCCCGGGCCCGAGATCCTGTGCACCCGCCCGTCGGAGGCCGACGCGACACAGTCTGACGCGCAGTTGTGGATCCCGGTGACCCGCACCACGGTCTGAGCCGGGCGCCAAGTGACGTTCCGGGGCCGAGGCGCCCGGCTCCGGAACGTGCGGATCGCCGGCTCGGCGAGCGGGCGGCACCGCCTCGGCGGACGCTCCGCGCTTGAGCAGCGCGGTCAGGGCGTGGCGACGTCACGGGTGAGAACAGACCGGGCCGCGGTAACCGGTATCTCACCAAGGGAGCGACCGCTCGCACGGCGAACCGGTTCGCCTGCCGGGGCCGCTTTCGCGGGCCCCGGCAGGCGTGCTGACAGTCCCGGACGGTGCTGCGGTGAACTGCGCCACCGCCCGCTCCCGGTAGGCGTACTCAGTCGCCGCGCCCTCCGGGCGCAGGCCCGCTCACAGAACGGCGACGGTCGCCTCACGGGCGTAGCTGAACCCGTCGCTGTCGAAGTAGAAGACGGTGACCTTGATCTTGTCCCCCTTGACGAAGTACGTCCCCGTCGCGGGGCGCATGTTCACCTGGGTCGTGTGACTGTCGGCGTCGCAGATGAGCTTGTCCCTCTTGATGGTGCCGGCGGCGTTGCCCTCGCGATGGCTGCCCGTGTCCAGCGTCCTGGCGTTGGCCACGAGCTCGTGGTCCAGGCCAGGGTCGCAGGAGTAGGTGACCTTCACCTGTACGTCCGGCTTGTGGAACGAGACCCCGTCGATGCTCAGCACATTGGCCTTCGCCTCGGCCAAGGGAGCGGCCGCGAGGACTCCCGCACCGGCCATCAGGGCAGCGACCACGGTGCCGGCAAGACGTCGTCGGGTACTGGTCGTCTTCATCGGTTCTCTTCCTTCCCCCCTGCGCAGCCACCCCTGGTCTGAGGCATGGAGAAATCTCCAAGGAGGCGGGTGACCACAACAGTTGATCAACTTTCACTGTGAGATGTCATAGTCGGGGGCGACGTTCCACCTCTGCGTGACCGGGGATTCGGGGATCATGGGTGGCCATGACCGAAAACATCAGCGACACCACTGCGGACAATGAGGTCAGGGCGCTTCTCAGGGCCTTGGACGGCCAGCGGCGCCACGTCCTCGGCATCCTGGACGGGCTCGACGCGGAGGCTCTACGTAGGCCCGTGCTGCCATCCGGATGGCACTGCCTCGGTCTGGTCCAGCACCTCGCTCTGGATGTGGAGCGGTTCTGGTTCCGCGCGGTCGTCGCCGGGGACGAGGAGGTCGTCGAAGGCCTGACGAACGGCGACGAAGCCTGGCAGGTGGCACCGGAAGTGCCCGCCATCGACGTGCTCAACCGATACCGCCAGGAAACAGAGCTCGCCGACGCCGTCATCACCAGCACTCCTGCCGACGCCGCCCTGGCCTGGTGGCCCCACGGTCTGTTCGGCGAGCCGCACCTGCACACCCTGCGCGACGTCCTGCTGCACGTCATCACGGAGACCGCATGCCACGCCGGCCACCTCGACGCGGCCCGCGAACTCATCGACGGCCGCCGCTGGCTGGTGCTCACCTCGATGTGGCGCACCTGAACCAGCCCGGCATCGGACAGGCTGATGTCCGTGTGGAAGAGTCAGGCGCCGTTGCCCACCGGCCATACGAGGTCGAACCGTGTGGTCGAGAGGATCAGGAGTCGTTCCATGTCCGATGAGATCACACTGCGCCCGGTGACCGCCGACGATCTCGACCTGTTCGAGCGCGAGTTCAGCGGACCGGAGGGGACCGGCCAGTACCAGTGGTTCGGCTTCGGTTCGCCGGCCGGGCTGCGCCGGGAGTTCGCGGAGACCGGCCTGCTCAGCCCCGACGGCGGCGTGCTCGCCGTCGCGGAGGCGGGCCGGACCGTGGGCCGGGTCGAGTGGTTCGCCAGCGCCTGGGGGCGGCCCTCCACCTCCACCTGCTGGACCCTGGCGATCGGCCTGGTGCCGTCCGCGCACGGCCGTGGCATAGGCACCCAGGCCCAGCGACTGCTGGCCGAGTACCTCTTCGAGCACACCAGGGCCGAACGGCTCCAGGCCTGGACGGACTGCGCCAACGTCGCCGAGCAGCGTGCGCTGGAGAAGGCGGGGTTCCTCAGGGAGGGGGTGCTGCGCTCGGCCCAGTGGCGCGGCGGCCAGTGGCACGATCAGGTGATCTATTCCATGCTCCGCGCAGACCGCTCCGGCGGCGAACTGGTGTGAGCCTGCGTGCACCGTTCTGGCGATCATCCGTCGATCCGATCACGGTGCTCGAAGATCACTGGCGGCGTTCAGCGCGGAATGACCCAGCCCGGCGTCCAGGTCCCGGCGGCGTCGTGGCCGGCCGCCGTGGCGGCGAGGTGGGCGCGCAGGGTGGCCAGCGCCGGGTGGGGGTTGTCGCGGTGCCAGAGGAGGGAGTGCGGGTAGACGGGCGTCGGGTCGGTCACCGGGATGCGGCGCAGACCGTGGCCGGCGGGCCAGACGAGGCGGGTCTGCTCGCCCATGAAGGTGGCCAGGGCCGGGGTGTCGGCGACGGTGTCGAGGAGCGCGTCGGAACCGAAGTTCGGGCCGGTCGCCTCGATGGTGAGGCCGAACTCCGCGACGAGGTCGTCGTAGTAGGCGGCCCACTCGGTACCGGGCACGATGCCGGGCATCCAGATGCGGTGCCCGGCGAGCTGCGTGACGGTCACCGACCGGGCGCCCGCCAGCGCATGGGCGGGGCCGGTGAGGAGCTGGAGCGGCTCGTCGAGCACCCGGACCGATTCGATGTCCTCGGGGAGGGGCCGGCCGGGCGCGGCGACGGCGCGGAAGGACGCGTCGATCGCACCGGACCGGATGGCGGCGACGGCCGTCTCGACGTCGAACAGCATCACCACGTCGAGGTCGATCTCGGGGTGCGCGCGGTGGAAGCCGCGCATCAGGCCCGACGGCGCGACGCGCGAGGCGATCACGTCGACGCGCAGTGGACGCCGGCCGGTACGCACGGACGCTGCCGCGCGTTCGGCGACGCGCAGCAGTTCGCGTGCGTGGGGCAGGAACGCCTGCCCGTCGATGGTGAGCTCGGCGCCGCGTGCGGTACGGGTGAACAGCCGCACGCCGAGGTTGCGCTCCAGCGCGGCGATGCGCTTCGAGACGGCCTGCTGGGTGATGGCCAGCTCGGCGGCGGCTTCCTGGAACTGCCCCGCGTCGGCGACGGCGACGAACGTCCGGACGGTGTCGAGGTCCATGCCGCCACCCTATGGGCCTTCGACCACGCTCGAACTGCACGGCGGGTTCAGGCCGGCCCCGACGGTGTCGACGCGTGCCGATGGGCCGGTCAGGCGAGGAGGTCTGTGACCGGGGCACGGCTGAGCCCGGCTTTCTGAACCCGGGCACGCTGCAGTGGACTCGGCGCCCACGGGCTGACCGCGGTGGGCTGCCGGGCGCGTTGAAGGCGCCGGCACGCGCGGGGCGCGTACTGCATGCCGCTTCCCCGGTTGGGAGCCACCTGCGCCTGGCTGCGTCCTGCCGTTGTGCAGGCTGCCGGTATCGCACCTCCAGGACGCCGGAGGGTGCTGGCGGATCTGCGCCGCCGTGTCGCTTCTGCACGGTGGTGATCACCGCGACGAGTCTGGCGTCTCGCCGTCCTTGGCCCGAGGACCAACGCCACACGCCCCCGCCCGGGACCCTCGGACGCCTCGACGGCGCAGGGGACCGCCGCTCACGCACCGGTCCGGGCGGGGACCAGCAGGCGGTGGAAGTCGGAGCGGCCCTCGGTCCGGTGCGCGGCCAGCAGTGCCAGCGCGCGTGGCGTCTCGCCGTTCTCGAAGGCCGTCACGATGGCGTCGTGCTCGCCGAGGATCGCCTCGGCCCGCACGGCCCTGATGGGCGACGCCGTCTTCCACCGAGGCGGCCTCGCCTTGGGCCCAGCAGCTCGTTGCCGACCCCGACCTGCGCACCGAGAGCCTCACCCGGCTCCCCGACAACATGCGCACCATCGGCTTCGCCCATGGCACCCCGCTCACCGGAGCCGGCCTGGACAGCTTCCACCGGTTCCTGGCCGGACTGACACCCGGCACCTGAGCAGCGGGCCGATCGGTACCGGTCGCCAGGCGGCGAGCGGCTTCGGGGAGTGACCGGCTCCGGATTCTCACGGATGCGATCGGCCGCGCCCGCGGCGGGCCGCCCCGATCTGTTCCATGCCATCCGCCTGGCGATCGTAGCGATCGGCCGCGTACAGGCGCGCCATGGTGGACACGTGCTGGAAGGCGTGATCCGGCAGCGCCGACGCGCGCGGATCGTCGTCCAGCCACTGCCGGCAAAGCGGCACCTCATGCCACCGCCCTGGTCAGGGACCGCGCCTGGACACGCCGCGGATCATCAAGGAACAGGGGCCAGCACCTGCAGGAAGATCTCCTTGGTCTCGCGCAGTGCGTAGAAGACCAGCACGTACCCGGCGGCGGGGTCCGCCCACCACAGGCCGGCCAGCGAATTCAGCAGGAGGCCGAGCAGTACGGCCGTGGCCAGCAGGCCGTCGATCAGGGTGACCCGGCCCTCGGTCTTCAGCACCGGGTTGTCCAGCGCGGTGCCGGTGCGGGCCTTGCCGGCAGCGAGCGCGAACATCACGGCGGCCGTGACCGCGGTCCAGCCGACGCCCAACGGTGAGTGGCGGGGCCGGAAGCCGACGGCCAGCACCCACGTGGACTGGACCAGCAGATACACCGCCAGCAGCCCGAAGCCGGCACCGATGAGCTCCAGTGCGCGGCGCCGGCGGTCCTCGCCGGTACCGGACAGCTCCCAGATCACCACGGTGGAGGCTCCGATCTCGATCACGGAGTCCAGGCCGAACCCGGCCAGCGCCACGGACCTCGCCGAGATCGCGGCGACCGCGAGGACCACGATGCCGACCACATTCCAGCCGAGAGTGGCGTACTCCAGTGCGAAGCCACGGCGGACGAGCTTTCGGCGGGCGGCGGCATCGGGGCTGGTCACCAGGAGATCCTCCCAGAGTGCCTGCCGGGCCCGGCAGGGACCGACGTATCTCGGGCGCAAGATCGGTGGTGCCGGCCAGGAGCTCCCGGGTACTCGGCCCCAGCAGTACACCAACGCTATGGAGGCACCCTGATGAGCACCATCAAGGAAACGGTGGAAGTCGACGTGCCGGTCCACACCGCCTACAACCAGTGGACGCAGTTCGAGACGTTTCCCGACTTCATGGAAGGAGTCGAAGAGGTCAGGCAACTGGACGATCGCCACAACCACTGGACCACCAAGATCGGTGGTGTCCAGCGGGAGTTCGACACGGAGATCATCGACCAGCTTCCCGACGAGCGCATCACGTGGCGCACCACCAGCGGGGACACGGCCCAGAAGGGCTCGGTCCGCTTCCAGCGGGTGGACAACACGCACACGCGGGTGGAACTCGTCATGGAGGTGGAACCCAGCGGGACCGTCGAGAAGGCCGCGGACATGGCCGGCACACTCGACCGGCGCGTCAAGGGGGACATGAAGCGCTTCAAGCAGTACATCGAGCAGCGCGGTGGCGAGTCCGGAGCCTGGCGCGGACGCATCAGGCCGGGGGGATAGCCATACCACCAGGGGGGATAGCGGTACCTCCTTGAGACCGGGGACCCGTCATCGACGACGTCGAACTGGCCGTCCTCGTCGTCGAGCCGGATCTGCGGACGGTGGAGCAGACCTGCGCGGGCGTCCAGCGGGCCACCGCGCAGGCATCCACTCACCGTCGTAGACGCGACGGCAGGCCGCCGACGGGTCTCCCCCGGCCGACGGTCATCGCGAAGTCCCGTCCCGGGTTGCGTCGACATCCTGAACGGCGGGTCCCGTCGTCCCACACTGTGGCGGCGACGGTTTCGTGCGGACGACGGCTTGGTCTCCTCGTGGGCCGAACAGGTGCAGGATCTCCACCGGGCGCGTGTCGGCCGGACCGAACCAGTGGGGCTGCCTGGTGTCGAACTCGGCGACCTCGCCCGGCCGGAGGGCGCATTCACGGTCTCCCAGAACGAGGCGCAGTTCGCCGGCGAGGACGTAGAGCCATTCGTAGCCTTCGTGGCTCACCAGCCTCGGCTCGCGAGGAGCCAGCACGTGCTTGAAGACCTGCACGCGGCCCGGGTACTGCGTCAGCGGCACGAGGACGCTGCCCGGGTTCTTGCGCAGGGGCGTGAGATGGACGCGGGGATCGCCGGTGGCCGGTGCGTCCACCAGCTGGTCCAGTGCCACCCGGTGCGCACGGGCGAGCGGGATGAGCAGGTCCAGTGTCGGTCGGCGCAGGCCTGATTCGAGACGGGACAGCGTGCTCACCGAGAGCCCGGTGGCGGTCGCCAGCGCCTCCAGCGTCAGTTCGCGGTCCCGGCGCAGCGTACGCAGCCTCGGCCCGATGGCGTCCAGTATCCCCTGCAGTTCCGTGTCCACACGGGTCAGTGTCGGTTCTTTTGCGGTCTTCGCAAAGTTGCTCGGCGGCGGTCGCTGTCCTGGCCGAGTCTGGCGGGGCAGTGCTCCCTAGATGAAGAGGCAGGCCGTGACCGCCACAACAACCACTCGTCATGTCACCCCCGTTCCGAGCGCGCGCAGACGCTGGACGGTGTTGGCCGTCTGCTGCCTGAGCATGTTTCTCGTCGGCCTGGACACCACCATCGTCAACGTGGGTCTGCCCACCATCGGACGTGGCCTGGGTGTCGGGACCCGCAGCCTTGAGTGGACCGTGGACGCCTACACCATCGTCCTGGCCTCTCTGCTGATCTCCTCCGGTGCGCTGGCGGACCGGTTCGGGCGTCGGCGGGTCTTCCAGTCCGGGTTGGCCGTCTTCGGTGTGGCCTCGCTGGTCTGCGCCACGGCTCCCTCGGTGGGCGCACTCGTCGCGGCTCGCGCGGTGCAGGGTGTCGGCGCCTCGATGCTCAGTCCCGTGGCTCTGGCGATCGTGGTGAACGCCATGCCCGACCCGCGGGAGCGAGCCCAGGCCATCGGCATCTGGGCGTCGGTCTTCGGGCTCAGCATGGCCGTGGGTCCGGTCACGGGTGGCGCTCTCGTCGCAGCGCTCGGCTGGCGGGCGCTGTTCTGGATCAACGCTCCGGTCATCGTGGCCGCCCTGGTGCTCAGCGCGGTGTTCGTGCCCGAGTCCCGGGGACCGCGGGCGCGGCGGCTCGACGTGCCGGGGCAGGTTCTCCTCACCGCGGTCATCGCCGTCTGCGTAGGCGTCCTCATCGAAGGGCCGCACATCGGCTGGACATCGCCGGCGGCCCTGGCGGCCTACGGCTTCACCGCTGTGACCACGGCGGGGTTCGTGTGGGTGGAGCACCGTCGGCACGAACCACTCATGGACCTGCGCCTCTTCGGCAGTCCTGTGTTCAGCGGTGCCGTTCTGGGCGCGGTGGCCGTCTTCCTCGCCCTGAACGTGACGCTGCTGCTCAACACCCTCTACCTCCAGCACACCCGGGGGTTCACACCGCTGGCCGCCGGTGTGGCGACCCTGCCCATGGCCGTCGGGGCGACACTGTGCGCACCATGGTCCGGCCGCCTGGTCGGTCGTGTCGGAACGAGGCTGCCCCTGACCGTGGCCGGCGGCTTCATCACGGCGGGCGCCCTGTGCCTGGTGGGGCTCGGCCGGCACACAGGACTGCCTCTTCTCCTCAGCGCGTACCTGTTGATCGGCGTCGGGTTCGGCTTCGCCAACGCGCCGATCACCAACACCGCGGTCAGCGGACTGCCTTCAGCCCGGGCGGGCGTGGCCGGGGCGATCACGTCCACCGCCCGCCAGCTCGGCTCCGCGCTCGGCATCGCCCTCGCCGGCGCCCTCGTGGCGAACAGCACCCCGGCCGATGTGCCCCACGCCTCCCGCCCGGGCTGGATCATGGTCGCGGCCTGCGGACTTCTGCTGCTCGTCCTGGCTCACGCCTCGCGAAGTGCCCGACCGTCGCGATGAGTTCATGACGCCGAACGCCGGCTCACGGGCAATCGACCGGGCCTGATCGTCGATCGTCGCCACCGGGCGCGAGCGGGCGCGCCAGTGCCTCGCGGTGCAACGAGGTTCGTCGGGGCGATCACGAAAACCGGGTGCGTCGGTTCGCTCCGGCTTGGGAGCATGCCGGAATGGTCCACCGTCTCCAGCCCCTGGTCATCCGGCACGCTCACCGTCTCCCTGCTCCCACGGGACCCGTCGGGGAAGGGGCCGTCGCGGCACGGCAGTTCGATGCCGCGTTGATGTCCGTGGGCTTCAAGCTCTCGGCCGAGTTGCTGGAGCACCTGTCGCGGCTGTCCGGGCCGACGGTGGTCGACACCGCCGTCGCGACGCTGAGCACCGTGCGTGAGATGGTCGGCGATCACGTCCGGCACAACGTGTACTTCGTCGACTTCCCGGCCAACGTGCCGGACACCTTCGACTTCTGGATGGCGTGCATCGCCGACGCCCTCACCGACGGCGCCTCACGCGCGAGCACGCTGGAGCAGCTCAGCACCGGCGTGGTGAACCTGCTCACCCTTCCCGCGTACGGCAACTACCGGCACACCTACGACGAGATGCTCGCCCGGCACGACGAGCTGGTCGCGGCCGCGGGCGACCGTATGACCGTCCTGCACCTGGGCGGTGCCACGGACGACGAACTCACCGCGCTGTACGTGGCGTTGGCGGGCAGCGGCACGCCGCTGGGTGAGGACGTGCTGCGGGACCTGCAGGACCTCGCAGGTCACTGCGCGAACGGTCCGCAGCCCGATCGGATCCCGGTGCGCGAGACGCGGGCCGTGGTCAATCAGGCGCGGCTCGGGACCGGTGCCGGTCTGCTGCTGGACACCGTCACCGACGTGCTCCGGCTGGCCTGCGCGCTGTCCGGCGGTGACGTCACCCTCCAGGAACCGACGCGGCTGCGGGCCCTGCCCCGCGCGGTGCGCCGGGCCCTGCTGGCGGGCCTCGACGCGGTGGTCGCCGAGGCGCCGGCCAAACTCGCCGACGTACACGCGCACCGCGAGATGTGGAAGCGGCTCGGCGAGCGGCTGCACCCCCACGAGTACCCGCAGTGGCCGCACGCGGCCGACGTGTTCGCCGTCGCGCGTGGCCAGAAGGAGGCGCGCCCTCTGGACGGCCGGGTGGAGGAGCTGCTCGGCGTGAGCGACACCACCGGCGCGGCGGAACTGCTCAAGGCCGCCCCGGGCAAGCTGTTCCGTTCCCTGGACCGGCTCCTGCGCACGGCCCTGACGCAGGGCGAGCGTGACGCCGTGGTGGCCGCCGCCGAGCAGGTCGCCCCGGCCGTCTCCGGCCGGGTCCTGCTGTCGGTGCGCGAGCATCTGCACAACCGGGGCGAGGAGACCGGTGAGCGGCGGGTGTTCGTCAATCGCCTGGGACGGGCCTGGGTCACCGACGACACCCGCCCGCCGGTGCCCGCGTCCGAGCGCACCCGGCTGGTCGCCGCGATCGACGCGGAGCTGCGTGGCCGACTCGCGACTGCGGAGCACCTGTTGATCGACCCGGACGTCCTGGACGTGGCACTGCCGCTGAGCGGCAAGGCGACCACCTCAGGGCTGGGTGTACTGCCCCGAGGCTCGGTGTCACCCGTCGACGGGGAGCTGCTGCGCTTCTTCGTCTACTGGAAGCAGACCGAGCGCACCACCGACTACGACCTGTCGGCGCTGCTGCTGAACGCCGAGTACGCGACCGTCTCCTGGCTGTCGTACACCAATCTCCGCGCCGCCGAGGGCGAGCACTCCGGCGACATCACCGACGCGCCCGAAGGGGCCTCGGAGTTCATCAACCTGCGGCTGGGTGCCGTGCGGGGCAGTTGCGTCGTCCCGCAGGTCAACATCTTCTCAGGGGAGGGCTTCGAGGAGGTCGAGGAGTCCTTCTTCGGGTTCATGCTGCGCGAGAGCGAGCAGAAGGGGCGGCCGTTCGAGCCGCGCACGGTGCGTATGAAGTCCGAGCTGCGCGGTCCGGGCCGGGTCGCGCTGCCCCTGGCGTTCCTGCGCGGCCCGGACGGCCGGTGGCGCGCCAAGTGGCTGCACCTGTACCTGAAGGGGACCCCGACGTCGAACCGGGTCGAGGGAAACCGGGTGACGGTCGCGGCTCTGCTGCGCGGCATCGTCGGTCGCGACCAGCTCACCGTCCGCTACCTCACCGGTCTGATGGCCGACGGCGGGACGACCATCACCGAGTGGGACGGCACAACGGTCCCGGCAGGCCCCGTCACCTACATCGGGCTGAACCGACCCGAGGGGCTGCATCCCGAGTCCCGGATCGTCACACCGGAAAATCTGCGCGACCTGATCCCCGCCTGACTGCTAACGTCGGTCACGGCGAGGCCATGAAGGGGCTTCCTTCTCACCACTCCTTGAATCTAGCCTCTTCGCTTTCCTCGCCACCGACTTGAGCCCTCCGGCCGTCCCGGCACCCGCGGACCGCCGGAGGGCACACCTTTCCCAGGACCCCTCGCCGCCTTCGTGGCAACGACTGCACTTGCGGTGTGCGCAGCAGGCGCAGTCCGGCGAAGCCCTGGAGTGCCATCGCGGCGGCGGCCGTCGCGGTGACCGCGAAACCACCGCGTGCCCCGAGTGAGTCGATCGCCCAGCCGGAGACCGCCGCCGCGGCGGCCGAGCCTGCCGCGCCGGCGGAGCCGAGCCATGAGAACGCCTGGGTCAGGACGGCCTGGTGGACGGTCGACTCGGTGAGCACGGGGAAGAGCACCAGCAGGGGTGGGATGGTGGCACCGGTCAGTGCCACCACCAGTGCGAGCTCGAAAGGTGAGCCGACCGTGAGCAACAGCAGCGTGCCGAGCATCAGCACGGTGCTCGCCACCAGCAGTTGGACGGGGGGTGTGGCGCGCCACCGGCGCAGCCCGTACAGCCATCCGGCCAGCAGTCCGCTGCACTGGGAGACGGCGAGGATCGGGGCCGCGGCGCCCGGTGCGCCGTGTTCCACCACGAAGGCGGTCACCGACACCTGCATGGCGCCGAAGAAGACCCCGATGGCGAGATTGAGGCCCATCAGCAGGAAGATCTCGCCGCGCAGCAATGACCGGTCGTCACCGGCGTGCGCCGGGCCGTCGACCGCCGAAGACGGCGCGCTGCCGCGCTGCGCCGCGAGGAGCAGACCGCCGATCACCGACAAGGAGGCGGCCAGCACCGTGCCGGCCTCGGGACGTCCGGTCGCGGCGAGTGCACTGACCAACGTCGGGCCCACGAGGTAGGCCACCGCGTTGCTGAGGGACTCCAGCGCGAAAGCGGTGGGCAGTTCCGCCGCTCGGCCGGTGCGCAGCAGTGCGGCCCAGCGTGCCGCGGACATCGCGCCGAGCTGGGGGACGCTGGCCCCGACCAGCGCACCGCCCAGGGTCAGGAGGGCTTCGGAGGCGTCGGCGTCGACCATGGACACGAGGACGGCCACCGCGAGGGCGTGGGCGAGCAGTGCGGGCGGCAAGACCCGGGTCTGCCCGAACCGGTCGACGAGCCGGGCCAGTTGTGGTGCCCCGAGCGCTTCGGCCACCGCGAATCCGCCGCTGACCAGTCCGGCCGCGGCGAAGGTGCCGGTGTGGCTGTGCACGAGCCAGACGATGCCGAGGCTGGTCATCGCGACGCCGACGCGTCCGAACGATGCCGGCAGGAAGAACGCTGCGGCGCCCGGGGTACGCAGCAGGGAGCGGTATTTCGCCGTTGGCACGGCGAATCCCTTTCGCTGCCCGGCGGGGCGGCCCAGCGGGCCGTCGGTGCCCGAATCACCGACCCGTGGTCGCCGCCTGGAACCGTCCAGTGCTGGCGCGGAGAGGGGGCACGCGCCCCGCACCGACTCCATCACCGGGCAGATGTCTCGACGTGTCGTTGGTGGCTTTCAGCCGCGGACATTCTCTCCGCCGGGGCCGACGATGTCCACCACGACCCCGCCCGCGGAACGGATCGGCATCCCCGACGAGGAGTTGCGAGGACCGGCTGGTCGTGGCGCGACGGCCGGGCCGCGCACGACGCTCGGCACCCGCATCGCATGTGACAGCGACGTACGGAACGTGTCACAGGGCTCGTACCGCCGGGTGCCGCCGCTTCCCTCGGGGCCCGGCGGGTGGGATGTTTACCGGCCGGAGCGGCTCGCAGCGGGCCGCCGGGAGGGATCGGGTGGACACCTTGACGCGCCAACTACACCGGACCGGTGGCGAAAGAACGGCCGGGAGGCCTCGGAGACACGGCAGGACCGGCGCGAGCGGCGCAACGCGCCGCCGCCTCGCGGCGGTGAGCGCCTCCGCGCTCGCCATGGCGGTGCCGCTGACCCTCGGCGTTGCAGCAGACGCCGGGGCGGCGAGTGACCATCCGATCGTCTTCGCCCGCTACACCGCTGCGGCGCCCGTCGAAGACCTCTACGGGGTCTCCCCCACTGGCGGCACGCCCGTCAACCTCACCCACACCTCCACCGTCAGCGACGTGATGCCCACCTGGTCCCCGGACGGCAAACGGATCGCCTTCGTCCGCTATGGATCCGGTGGCGCCGTCGACGGCATCTGGACGATGAAGTCCACGGGCGGCGGACTGAAGGCCGTCCCCGGCACCAAGGGCGCCTCCGATCCCGCGTGGTCCCCGGACGGCAAGCGGATCGCCTACGACAAGCCCGTCGGCGCCCAGCGCGAGATCTATGTGGCCGACATCGACGGCACCCCCGCCACCCGGCTCACCCACACCGCGGCGGACGACCTCCATCCGACGTGGTCCCCGAACGGCACCTACCTGGCGTTCAACCGCGCGGACGCGACCGGACACAGCAGGGTGATGCGGATCCGGCTCTCCACCCTGACCCAGACGCCCGTCACCGGGTCCGGTTCCCACGACTGGACGCCCGACTGGTCGCACGGCGACCGGATCGCCTTCAGCCGCGCGGACTCCTCCGGGTTCGCCCACCTCTATGTCGTACGCCCCGACGGCACCGGGCTGCACCGCATCACCACGGCCCGCCTCAACGACAAGTACCCCTCGTGGTCCCCGGACGGCAGCCGCCTGGTCTTCACCAGAGGCGGTACCGACGACGCCGACCCCGAACACCTCTACCTGGTACGGGCCGACGGCACCGGACTGACCGAGCTCACGAAGACCGGCTCCCATGATCTGGAGGCGGACTGGCGCCCGTGAGCCTCCAGTCGTTTCCTACACTCGCGGGATGAACAACTACACGTGCACCCATTGCGGCACCGTCGGTCTGATGGAGGGTTTCATCGAGGATGCCGGCGAGCACTCGCGCGGGTACGCGCGGTGGATCGAGGGCGCGTTGGAGCGGGGGATCTTCGGGGGTGCCAAGCGGATGGGCCGGCCCCGGCGGCAGATAGAGGCGTACCGCTGCCCCAAGTGCGGGCACCTCGAACTGTTCGCGACCGGCGACGCGTAGGCCGGCGCCGGCCTCGGCGCGGACGAACGCGCCCGACCGGCAGCACGAGCCGTTCTGGACAGCACGCACGTCACCGCTGGTCTCGCGCCGGCGGTGACTGCGCGGCCAGTGACGTCACGCGGCGTCAGGAGGGCAACTGCCAAGCCTGGTTGGCCGCTCCGGAACACGACCACATCTGCAGCCGGGTTCCGTTGGCCGCGCTGGGGCCGGTGGCGTCGAGGCACTTGCCCGACTGCGGATTGACGAGGGAGCCGTTCGCACCTGGCTGCCAGACCTGTGCGCCGGAACCGTTGCAGTCGTGGAGCTGTACCTTGGTCCCGTCAGCGGTTCCGGCACCAGTCACGTCCATGCATTTTCCAAGGGCTGTGGTCCTGTTCTTGGACAACGCCTGGGCAGGCGCCGTCTTCGGCGTTGCCCTGTTGACGGCGGACTGGCGGTACGGCGCCTACGGGCTGGGCGGCGCCGCCCTCGGCACCGCCGCCGCTCACCTGCTGGGCGTGACCCGCGACCGGCTGCGTGCAGGGCTCGAGGGCTTCAACTCCTGCCTGACCGCGCTCTGTTGTGCCGTACTCCTCAATGCGGACAGGCCGGGCACGGCGCTGTTCGCCGCCGCGGCCTGTCTCGTGGTCACGGTCGTCACGGCCGCCGCCGTCCGGCTGTTGCGGGTCTGGGATCTGCCGACGCTGACCATGCCCTACTGTCTGCTGGCAGGCGTCGTGACACTTGCCGCACCCACCTTGCGGCGCATCTGGCCGCATGGCGCGCGCCCTGCCACGCTGCCTCGCGCTGCCTCAGGGCTCACCGTTCTGCGACCGGACGACATCGGTGAAGCGTTCTTCCGCAACCTCTCCCAGATCTTCTTCCTGGACCAGTGGTATGCGGGGGTCCTGCTGCTCGCGGGCCTCTTCCTGGCGAGCCGGGTGGCGGGATGGGTGGCCTGTTGCGGCAGCGCCACCGGCCTCCTCACGGCCTGGGCGCTCGGAGCGCCCGCGCCGCGGATCGCCGACGGCACGATGGGGTACAACGCCGTCCTCGTCGCACTCGCGCTCTGCGGGGGGTTCATGGCCGCTACGCGGGTGCTGTACGCGATGCTCGGCGCCGCGACCGCGACGGCCCTCACACCGGCCCTCGCCGGTCTGCTCGCGCCGTCGGGCGGCCTCCCGTTCACGTGGCCGTTCGTGCTGACGACACTCGGCTTCCTGCTGGCCGCCCCTTCCTTTCCGCGCCTCACCGGCCAGGGCAACGGCCGCGGCGCGGGCCGGCCTGCCGACCCGCTCCCGCGCGACCCCGCTGCGGCTCGCTGACCGACCACATCCGCCGAAAAGGACCTCGCGTCGCAGACCTTCCCGGCGCCGCGTGCCCACGCCCTCAGGTGTCGAAGTCGACCGTCAGGCTGTCGGAGACGGGGTAGCTCTGGCAGGTCAGCACATAGCCCGCGTCGACCTCGGCGGGCTCCAGCGCGTAGTTGCGCCGCATGTCCGCCTCGCCCTCGGTGACTCGGGCGCGGCAGGTGCCGCAGACACCGCCCTTGCAGGCGAAGGGCAGGTCGGGGCGAACCCGGGCGGCGGAGTCGAGGATCGTGACCTGGCGAGGGAGCGCGGAGGTGGTGGAGCGGCCGTCAAGGATCACGGTGACCTGGCTGACCGGACCGTCCGTCCGCGGTTCCTCGTGGCGTACGGCTACGGGCTCCTCGCCGGCGAAGAAGAGTTCCTGGTGGACCCGCTCGCCGGGCACGCCCAGATCGGCAAGGACCTTCTGGGCGTCGAGGACCATTCCGTGGGGGCCGCACAGCCACCAGTGGTCGGCCTCGGAGACGTCGACCAGGCCGTCGATGAGCGCGGACAGACGGCCGGCGTCGAGGCGGCCGGTCAGCAGCTCGGCCTCGCGCGGCTCCCGGGACAGGACGTGCGCGAGCTGGAACCGGGCCGGGTAGAGGTCCTTGAGGTCGGCGAGTTCGTCGGCGAACATCACCGAGTCGGTGCGCCGGTTGCCGTAGAACAGCGTGACCCGGGACCGGTCGTCGGCGGCGAGGACGGACTCGGCGATGGACAGCATCGGTGTGATGCCCGAGCCGGCCGCGATGAGCACATGGTGTCCGGGCGTGGACAGGTCGGGGGTGAAGGCACCGGTGGGGGCCATCACCTCGACGGTGTCGCCCGGCTTCACCTCGTTCACCAGCCAGGAGGAGAACAGTCCGCCGGGTACGACGCGTACTCCGATGCGCGGGTCGGCGCCCGCCGGGGAGCAGATCGAGTACGAGCGGCGCTCGTCCCGGCCGTCGATTTCGCGGCGCAGGGTGAGCGACTGGCCGGGAGCGAAGGCGAACTCCTCCGCCAGTCCGGCGGGGATGTCGAAGCTCACCGCCGCGGCGTCGTCGCAGAGGTGCTGGACGGCTGCCACCTTCAGGGCGTGGAAGGCCGGGCGGCGGCGCGGTCGCCGCACCGGGGCGGAGGCGGCGGTGCCCGGGGCCAACAGGTCCTCCATCAGATCTCCTTGACGTACTCGAACGGTTCCTGGCAGGCCCGGCAGCGCCACAGCGCCTTGCAGGAGGTGGCTCCAAAGCGGGAGGTCTCCTCCGTGTCGGTCGCGCCGCAGCGCGGGCAGGGCACCGCTCGGCGGGTGGCGGACAGGTTGAGGGGGACGGGTCCTGACGCAGGGCGCGGTGCCGGTCCGGGGGGTGCGATGCCGTGCTCGGCGAGCTTGCGGCGGCCCTCGTCGGTGATCCACGCAGTGGTCCAGGGCGGGTCGAGGACCGTGCGCACCTCAACGCGCGCGTAGCCGGCGTCCTTCAGCCGCGCCACGACGCCGGCCCGCATCTCGGACATGGCGGGGCAGCCGGAGTAGGTCGGTGTGAGGTCGGCGACGACGGTGCCGTCGGCGGCCACCGTCACGTCCCGCAGGACACCGAGGTCGGCGAGGGTGAGCATGGGCAGTTCGGGGTCGGGCACCTGCTCGGCGATGTGCCGGGCGCGCCGGGTCTCGGGGAGAACGGTCACCATGTCGCCTCCGGGTGGGCTCGGGCGATGCCCTGCAGTTCGGTCAGCAGCGGGGCGAGGTGTTCGGTGTGGTCGCCCCGGCGGCCGGAGCCGGCCGTACCCGCCGGTACGTCCGGCAGGGGCAGACCGGCTGCGTCGCAGACCTGCCGCAGCACAGCGAGGACCTCGTCCCGGGCGTCGTGCGCGTCGAACAACTCGCTCAGGTGGGCGGCGACGTGGTCGAGGCCCGTGCGCATCCTGCGGCGGGACTCCTCGGTGCCGTCGCCGAGCCGGACGACCCACTCCGCCGCGTACTGCCGGTGGTAGGTCAGCTCCTTCACGCCCTTGGCCGCGATGGCCGCGACGACCGGGTCGGCGCACGCGGTGAGCCGCCCGAAGTGCGCCAGCCGCCAGCCGGCGAACACCAGCAGCCGCGCCATGGTGAACGCGAAGTCGCCGTTGGGCAGTTCGGTCAGGCGCACATTACGGAAGTCGTCGGGGTCCCGGAAGTAGGCGTAGGCGTCCTCGCCGCGTTCGGTGCCGTCCACCTGGCCGCAGCGGGCGTAGAGGAGGCGGGCCTGGCCGAGCAGGTCGAGCCCGATGTTGGCGAGCGCCACCTCCTCCTCCAGCTCGGGTGCGCGGGTGGTCCACTCGGCCAGGCGCTGGGCGCTGACCAGCGCGTCGTCGGCCAGCGCCAGGCAGAGCCCGGCGAGCTCGGCCCGGTCGACGCCGTCCGGTACCGCGGTGCTCACGCCGTACAGGGGGTCCTCGAAGCCGGTGCCGTAGGCCCACCGGCTGTCGTCCTCGTGTCCCTCGGCGAGGGTCATGTAGACGTGGTCGTCGCTCATGCCCTGCTCCTAGATGTGGGGGACGTCGTCGGGGATGTCGTAGAAGGTCGGGTGGCGGTACACCTTGTCGGCGCTGGGGGCGAAGAACGGGTCCTTCTCGTCGCGGGTGGAGGCGGCGATGTGCTCGGAGCGCACCACCCAGATGCTCACGCCCTCGTTGCGGCGGGTGTACAGATCCCGCGCGTGGGTGAGTGCCATCGCGTCGTCGGCGGCATGCAGCGATCCGACGTGGACGTGGTTCAGGCCGCGCTTGCCGCGCACGAACACCTCGTACAGGGGCCAGCCGTGCTTCTCGGAGGTCATGCCACCGCTCCCTTCGCCGCGCGGGCCGCCTGCTTGGCAGCGTGCGCACTGGCCGCTTCGCGCACCCAGGCGCCTTCTTCGTGAGCGGTGCGCCGCCGCTCGATCCGTTCGGTGTTGCAGGGGCCGTCGCCCTTGATGACCCGCATGAGCTCGTCCCAGTCCGGCGTGCCGAAGTCGTGGTGGCCGCGCTCCTCGTTCCAGCGCAGCTCCGGGTCGGGCAGGGTGACGCCGAGCTTCTCGGCCTGCGGGACGGTCATGTCGACGAATCGCTGACGGAGTTCGTCGTTGCTGTGCCGCTTGATCTTCCAGGCCATCGACTGCGCCGAGTTGGGCGAGGCGTCGTCGGGCGGGCCGAACATCATCAGGGACGGCCACCACCAGCGGTTCACGGCGTCCTGCACCATGTCCCGCTGGGCCCGGGTGCCGCGCATCATCGTCATCAGCAGTTCGTACCCCTGCCGCTGGTGGAAGGACTCCTCCTTGCAGATGCGCACCATCGCCCGCGCGTACGGCCCGTACGAGCTCCGGCACAGCGGTACCTGGTTGCAGATGGCGGCGCCGTCCACGAACCAGCCGATGACCCCGACGTCGGCGAAGCTCAGCGTCGGGTAGTTGAAGATCGACGAGTACTTCTGGCGTCCTTCGATCAGACGCTCGGTGAGGTCCGCGCGGTCGGCGCCCAGCGTCTCGGCCGCCGAGTACAGGTAGAGGCCGTGCCCTGCCTCGTCCTGGACCTTGGCGAACAGGATCGCCTTCCGGCGCAGTGAGGGGGCGCGGGTGATCCACTCGCCCTCCGGCTGCATGCCGATGATCTCGGAGTGGGCGTGCTGCGCCACCTGCCGGATCAGCGTCCTGCGGTAGCCGTCGGGCATCCAGTCGCGCGGCTCGATCCGCTGGTCGCGCGCGATCGTCGCTTCGAAGTGTTCCTCCAGTGCGGGCGGAGCACCCTGCGCGGCCGACTCGCCGGCCTGCTGTGCCGTCATTCGTACCACCAATCCCAACCGACCGTTCGTTCGGTCCATGATATGACGGGATCCCCGGGGTCCGGCAAGTCCCGGAGGGCGATCAGTGGCCCTGGAAAGCGGGCCATCGGCCGTCCAGGCAGGCTGGGACGGCCACCCGGGACCGGTCCACCCTCCTGTGCGACGGTGCCACTCTCCGGAAGAAGCCTGACGGTTCCAGGGCTGTCGTCGGCATGTGGTTCACCTCTTGACAGGCGCTGGCATGGCTTGATTACTTGGCCATGCCGCATGCTAACCGAATGTTCGGTCGGGACGAGGTGGTGCATACCATGACGGAAGCCACGCAATCGGCACTGGCACCCGCACAGCGGATGTTCGCCGCCGACCAGGCCTCGCAGGGCCTCGGCATCGAACTGCTGGAGCAGGGCGACGGGACCGCCGTACTGCGGATGACCGTGGCGGCGTCGATGGTCAACGGCCACGGGATCGCCCACGGTGGATACGTGTTCCTGCTGGCCGACACCGCCTTCGCCTGCGCCTGCAACAGTCATGGACCCGTGACCGTCGCTTCGGGAGCGGACATCACCTTCGTGGCGCCGGCGCACGAGGGCGACGTGCTGACGGCCACCGCCCGGGAGGTCACCCGCTTCGGTCGCAGCGGCATCTACGACGTGAGCGTCGTACGCGGGACCACGGTGATCGCCGAGTTCCGCGGCCGCAGCCGCAGCATTCGAGACCTGCAATCGGAGGAGCCGCAATGACCAGCGACCTGACGACCTCGGCGGACGCCCCGGCGCGCCGCGGCGAGCCCCTGCCGGCGGAGCTGCTGGTCGACGCCGAGCGGATGCCGCGCGAGGAGCTGCGAGATCTCCAGCTCAAGCGCCTGCGGCAGACGTTGCGGCACGCCTACGACAACGTCGAGCTGTACCGCAGGAAGTTCGACGCGGCGGGCGTGGCGCCCGAGGACTGCCGCACGCTTCGGGACCTGGCCCGGTTCCCCTTCACCACCAAGGCTGACCTGCGCGAGACGTACCCCTTCGGGATGTTCGCCGTCCCCATGTCCGACGTACGACGCATCCACGCCTCCAGCGGCACGACCGGACGCCCGACGGTCGTCGGCTACACGGAACAGGACCTGTCGACCTGGGCGGACCTCGTCGCCCGCTCGATCCGGGCCGCCGGCGGACGCCCCGGCCACAAGGTCCACGTCAGCTACGGCTACGGCCTGTTCACCGGCGGCCTCGGCGCCCACTACGGCGCCGAGCGGGCCGGCTGTACGGTGATCCCTGCCTCCGGTGGCATGACCGCACGCCAGGTGCAGATCATCCAGGACTTCGAGCCCGACATCATCATGGTCACCCCGTCCTACATGCTCACCCTGCTCGACGAGTTCGAGCGCCAGGGCGTCGACCCGCGCTCCACCACGTTGAAGGTCGGCATCTTCGGTGCCGAACCGTGGACCGAGGCGATGCGCCGTGAGATCGAGGAGCGCATGGACATCCACGCGGTCGACATCTACGGCCTGTCCGAGGTGATGGGACCCGGCGTCGCCCAGGAGTGCGTGGAGACCAAGGACGGCCTGCACGTGTGGGAGGACCACTTCCTTCCCGAGATCGTCGACCCCCTCACGGACGACGTCCTCGCCGACGGCGAGAGCGGTGAACTCGTCTTCACCTCGCTCACCAAGGAAGCCCTGCCCGTCATCCGCTACCGCACCCGCGACCTGACACGCCTGCTGCCCGGCACGGCCCGGCCCGGCTTCCGCCGCATCGAGAAGATCACCGGTCGCTGCGACGACATGATCATCCTGCGCGGGGTGAACGTCTTCCCGACCCAGATCGAGGAGATCGTCCTGCGCACCCCCGGCGTCGCTCCGCACTTCCAGATCCAGCTCACCACCCGGGGCAGGATGGACCACATGACCGTCCGTGTGGAGGCACGGGCCGACGCGGGACCCGAGCAGCGCGAGTCGGCTGCCCGGGCCATCGCCAAGGGCGTCAAGGACGGCGTCGGCGTCAGCGTGGACGTGGTGATCGTCGACCCGGAGACCCTCGAGCGCTCCCTCGGCAAACTGCGCAGGGTCAAGGACCAGCGCGAAGCGTGACCCGCTCGCGTCCGGTCCGACGTCGGTGATCGAGTCGGCGGAGCCGCTCTCCCCCGCGGTGCCGGGAGTCGCGGACGACGACTGGGCGGTGCCGGCAACGGCGCAGTTCCTGCCGGCCTGATCGCCAGATGCCGGCTCTGAGGGTCCGATCAGCCGGCGTGGCCGTCGGAGCGCTTGCGGTGGAGGGTGAAGGTCTCGAACACCGACAGCTCACCGTGCGGCTTGTTCACGTTGTAGTACGTCACGTGCATGCGAGTGGTGTCACCGGCGTGCCGGCCGGGGTCGACGGTGAACGCCGCGAAGCCATAGGGGTGTTCGACATCGCGGGCCGTTGCCCTTCTCGATCTCGTGGTTGCCGGCGGCCAGCATCCAGGGGCGGAAGCGCGCGGAACGGGTGTTGTTGGTGAAGAAGTTGTTCCAGGTACGCACCCGGTCGACGTCCAGGTTGGCGTAGCACAGGTCGCCGTTGAGGAGATGGAAGAGGGGGGCGATCTGCTCGACGCCGGTGACGATGTCCTTGGTCGCAGGCGTGGAGTTCGCGTCGAGGGCCACCGTGCCGTCGGCCGCCCAGGTCACCTGCGGGGCGGACTGGTCGCCGAAGCTGGTGAAGGTGAGCGGTATCCGGCCGTGCGGGGCCGTGCGGAACGTTCCGCTGTCGGGCGTCGCCCCCGCGTGGGTGGCGAGATAGACATACTCCGTGCCGGGAGTGAGCCGGTTCAGCGAGGCGTGGTGGACGTGGACCGTACGACTGGATGTGCCGTCCACGTAACTGACCGTGCGTGCCGCCGCGCTGGACCCGAATCCGTGCTCCAGCGTTCCGTAGTGCACCACCGGTCTGTTCACCGGTCTGTCGGTGATCCAGGAGACCGTCATCTGGGTGCGCGGGTCCGCTCCGAACGTCAGGTGCAGCCCCTGGACCGGAGGCGCGCCGGCCGAGTCCGCGGTGAGGTGGAAGGCCGGGGCGCCGAGCGGGGCGGCCTGTGCCGTGCCCGTCCCCAGCAGCGGGATGCCGGCCGCGCCTGCGCCCGCGCTGCCGAGAAGGCCCAACGCGTGGCGGCGGCTGACCCCCTCGGAAGATGTCGGCGCCCCGTCCGGCGTGCCTGCCTGTGCGGTCATGGTGCCCTCCCCGGCCATGAGTTGAGCTGACAACCACCGCACACTGGCGCCCCTCCACGGCGTCCGCGGGAACACAGCGTTGCCGTACGGCCATCGCGCGGCGGGCAGTGGCGGCATGACGCCGAACGGACGCGTACGACCCGGCCCGCACGGCACTCGCAGCGGTCGCGAAGTGACCGATTTCGCAGCGCCTTGCGTCAGAGAGGACTTGCGGGCCGGGTAGGGCTATGTGATCAAATCTACCGATGCGTACCCCCCACACAACGACGCATCATCACGTCCAGTCGGACGGGCCTCCGCCCGAACGGGTTCCACCCGGCGGCAGCCCTTACGACGAGTTGGCCGCGCTGGCGGACGATCCGCTGGACGATTTCCTGACCGAGGACAGCGCGGCGACCCGGCGGGAGGAGGACGACGAGGAGCCCTGGGCTCCGCCCAATCACCGGCGTGGCAGTCGTCGTCGTAACCGCGCGACCGGTCTGCCCACCGTGGCCCGCGTCCTCACCTGGGTTCTCACCCTCGTCTGCCTCGTCACGCTGGCCGACCGCTGGGCGCTGCTCTACGCGGAACACAAGGCCTCCGAACGGCTCAAGGACACGCTGCACCTGGCCGCCGCGCCCGAGGTGCGGATCGACGGGTTCCCCTTCCTCACGCAGTTGGCCTCGCAGCGACTGGACTCGGTCCGGGTCACCGTCCCGGACATCCCGGCCCACCGGGTCACCCTCACCCAGGTCGCCGCCACCGCGGACGACATACGCATCGACGGAGACGGACCCACCACGGTCCGCGGCGCACTCGTTCGGCAACTGCACGGTCAGGTCCTGCTGTCCTTCGCCGACATGAACCGCGAACTCGGCGCCTCCCAGGTGGATTTCACGGCTCTGGGGCCCGATCGCGTGCGGGCCCACGGCACCCTGCACATCGCGGGTCGCGACCTGAGCCTGCGGGCCGATGCCCGTATCCGGCGCGACGGGGAACGCGGCATCGCCACCTCCGTCGGCGGCCTGCGGCTCGACATCGACGACCTCGCGACGTACCGACCCGGAACCGGCCCCGGCGAGGGCCTGCACCTGACCCCCGCGGCGGCACGCCGTCTCACCCGGCAGGCGGAGAAGATCAAGGCCTTCCTGGCGCTGCCGGAGATCGTGCACCGCCTCGGAGTCCCCGACAGCGTGGTACAGGCCGCGCTCCACGACGAGGACAGACTCCACCAACTCACCGGCGCACCGCGCTTCCTGCACGAACTGACCGGCGTCAATCTCGTGGACGCGGCCCTCGCCCACCCGGAGTTCCTCAAGCGGCTGGGCCTGGACCTGTCCTTGCTCACGGCGTTGACGAAACTGACCCGGCCCCAGATCGCCGACCGCTTCTCCTTCGCCTTCCAGCTCCCGAAACCACCGGACGGCGCCCTGAGTCTGCAGCGCGTGAGAGTGGACAAGGACGGCATCCGCGCCGACGTGTCGGGGGCGGGGCTGCTCGTGGGCCACTGAATTCCGTCGCCAGGCGGGCAGTTGTCGCGTCGCGCCACCCGAGGAGGCCCGGGTGGCGTGGACGGGGTCACCAGGCTCCGGCCGATCCGAGCAGGCCGTCCAGGACGCCCGCCTCGGCGAGACAGAAGGCGATACCGGCCACGGGAGCGAGCGCGGCGCACAGCCAGTGGCGGGGCACCCCGGCGCGGGCCAGGTAACCGGTCAGGAGCGCGGTGGTCAGCGCGCCGACGGTCAGGAAGACGGCCCCTTCTCCCCAGTGGTGGAGCCCCAGGCCCAGCCAGAGCCCCTCCCCCAGCACCACCATGACGGTGACCGCTCCGGCCACCGCACGCACCTGACCCTGCCCGCGCCGTACCGTCCACCCGGCCCGTGCCAGCAGCGGCCCGCCGGCCAGTCCCGCCACCGACCACACGGCGGCGGTTCCGAGGCCCGCCGCCCCGAACGTGCCCCCGAGTGCGGACGCCGCGTAGTAGCCGACGCAGGTGGCGAGCATCATCAACGCCCCGCCCCAGACGGCGAGCGGCCGGGCACGGATCAGCGCACCGGCCGCGGCGGTCCAGACGATCCAGGTGGACACGGAGTTGGTCGCCCGCTCCAGCAGGGGTGTCGTCCCGTGCAGGCCGTACGTGGCCCCACCCAGCAGCAGTCCGAACCCCACGGTCGCGGTGAGGACGCTGAGGGTGCTGTCGCGACGGGAGGTGGTTGCGGTAGCCATGAACAGCACTATACACACCGTGTATACATGCAGTTTATAGGTTACGTGGCACAGGGAGGTCGTGCTTCGGCTTCGCCGCGGAAGTGGTCTGCGAGATGACGGCGGCCGGAACCCGGTCAGCACGAGGACCCGGCAGTGCGGGAGCAGCCGCAGGACGCGTCGGGTGGCTTCCAGGCCGTCGAGGTGGGGCATCCGGATGCCCGTCAGGAGGACGTCCGGCCGCAGTCGTTTGGTCTCGGCGACGGCCTGTACGCCGTCGGCTGCCCGCGTACGCCGAGTTCGGGGGTCGTCGCCCGGAATCCCCGTCGGCTTCACCCGATCGGGCGGTAAGCGTGACGACCGATGTCCCGCACTCGCCGACTAGGATCCGCCCGTGGCACAGGTCCCGGATGAGTTGATCAAGCTGGAACGGATCGCCGAGGAGGAGCGCGCGAAGCTCGCGGGCCTCGCCGGCGAGGAGTACGCCGCTCAACTGGGCCGCTGGCGCGCGGCGTCCGAGGCCGTACAGGCTGCGCTCAGCTCGCACGCGGCGACCACCGGGGCCGACCAGCACGAGCTTGAGCAGGCCGTGAAGAGTGCCGTGCAGCATTCCCAGGAGGACCCGGCGGTCGAGTAGCGGGAGTGGCGCCGGTCGACCGGGGAGGGTCCGGTCGTGTCCGGTACGTACTCCACCGGAGCGGCACAGGCCTGGCAGCCGCTGCCGAGGGTCTGGACGGGAAACGACCCGGGCCGCTCCGTCGACGCCACCGTGACCGTCGATCCCAGCACAACCCGGCAGAAGTACACCGGCATCGGCTTCTCCCTGGACGAGTCGAGCGCGTCCAAATCCTCGGCAACAGCGCCGCCACTGACAGGACGGTGCGCATCGAGGTCGCCGGGCAGTCGTTCGTCGTGACGGTTCCGGCGGGCTCCTTCGCCACGTACCGGTGGCAGGGACCCGCCCACTGACCCGACGCCGGCTGGCCGGCCCGGGTTCGACCCACCACTCGACCGGCCCGCAGGCCGCCACCACGGGGCGAGGGGCGAGGGGCGACTTGTCGCCATGAACCGGGGACCGCAAGCCGGTCCAGCCGGGAAGTCGGTCGACTCAACTCGCCCCGCGGGCGGGCGCGTTCAGGTCCGTGCTGCCGATCCACCACAGCACAGCGCCGCGAAGGCGCCGAGGCGATCCGAGTGCCGCCCCCACCGACAGCAGGCCTCGGCCCAGCGGCGCGCGACGGGTAGGGTGATCGCGTACTGGTCTGATCCTTTCATCGGTGCCATGGAGTTGCTATGACAACCGCCTCACAGCCGTCTCGCCCGATCGACACGGGCAAGGCCCATCCCGCGCGGGTCTACGACTGGCTGCTCGGCGGCAAGGACAACTATCCGGTCGATGAGGCGGTGGGAAGGCAGCTGCCGCAGGAAGCGAAGGACGCGGCCCGGCAGAACCGTCAGTTCATGCACCGCGCGGCCGCCTGGCTCGCCGGGCGGGGTATCGACCAGTTCCTGGACATCGGCACGGGCATTCCCACCGAGCCCAATCTCCACCAGATCGTTCAGGGCATACGGCCGACCGCGAAGGTCGTGTACACCGACAACGACCCGATCGTCCTCCGGCACGCGGAGGCGCTGCTGGTCAGCCATCCCGAGGGAGTGACCGACTACATCGAGGCCGATGTGCGGGAGCCGGAAGGCATCGTCCAACACGCCCGGCACGTCCTGGACTTCGAGCGGCCGATCGCCCTGTCGCTGATAGCGCTGATGCATTTCATCACCGATGAGCAGGGTGCCCACGGAATCGTCCGTGATCTGGTGGCCACGTTGCCGTCGGGCAGCTATCTGGTGCTGTCGCACGCCGCGTCCGACCTGTATCCGGAGCTCGCCGCTCAGGTCACCGCCGAGTACGCCAAGGCCGGCATCCAGCTCGGTTTCCGAACCCGGGCTGAGGTGACGCAGTTCTTCGACGGCCTGGAACTCGTACGGCCCGGCCTGGTGACGGCGACGGAGTGGGTCACCTCTCCCGGGGCCTCGACCCCGGAGGGAAGCGGAGTCTACGCGGGAGTCGCCCGCGTCTCCTGAACGGCGGACCGTGGGCGATCAGAGTTGCCGTGACCGCCGGCGCCGCCTCGGAGAGAGGGCGCTGAGGATCCCGCAGACGACCGCTCCGTACAGCAGCCATCCCCACGGCGCCCCGCCCGGCCGGTGCGAAACCACCGCGTACGCGAAGAAGCCCAGGCCACCGCCCACCAGGAAGACCGCAAAACCGCGAAGCCCGAACCACCACCTGGGGCGCTCTGGGCGCTCTGTCTCTGGAGTCACAGCGGGCATTATCCACGTCCGTCGGCAGGCCACGCGGACGCGGTCAGCAGCGGCCGAAAGCCGACGGTGCGCTGCTGACAGCGTCCACGACGGTACGTCAGCATGACGGCCGTGTCCGAGAAGCCGAACTCCCCGCGCCGGATCGCAGACGACCATGTCGCGCAGGTCGCCGCCCTCGACCCGATCACCTCGACCCGGCTCGGCCTGCACCCCGAGGACGACCGGCAGCCGGATCTGTCGCCCGAGGGCTTCGAGGCCCTCGCCGAACCGGCCCGGCGTACGCTCCACGTGCTCGACGCCGCCGAGCGGGACGCCGACAAGAGCGGCGTGGTGTGGGAAGGCGCCGAGCTCAACTGCGCCCGGCTGCTGCGGGAACGGCTCACCGCCCAGCTCGCCCTGCACGAGGCGGGTGACCACTTCCGCCAGTTGCGCAACGTCAACTCCCCCCTGCACGGGGTGCGGAGCATCTTCGCCATGATGCCCACCGACAGCGATGAGAACTGGGCCGCCGTGGCCGGGCGGCTGCGCAACCTGCCCGGCGCGCTGGACGGTTACCGGGCGACCCTGACCGAGGGCATCGCCCGCGGGCTGCTGTGCGCGCCCCGCCAGGCCCGGGCCGTCATCGGGCAGCTCGCCGCCTGGACCGGCCAGGACACCGGCGGCACGGGCTGGTTCTCGGCCCTCGTCGCCCGCGGTCCGGATCGGCTCAGGCCAGAGCTGGAAGCGGCCGCCGACCGGGCCACGACCGCGGTGGCCGGCTTCCGGGACTGGCTGGGCCACACCTACCTGCCCGCCGCGGACGGCACCCCCGACGCCGTCGGCCGCGAACGCTACCTGCGCTCCGCCCGCTGGGCCATCGGCACCGCTCCGGACCCCGCCGAGACCTGCGCCTGGGCCTGGGAGGAGTTCCACCGGACCCGCGCCGAGATGCGCGCCGAGGCCGACCGGGTCCTCCCGGGCGCCGGCGTCCGGGAGACCATGGACCACCTGAACCGGCACGGTCACACCGTCGTCGGCGAGGAGAACATCCGCGCCTGGCTGCAGCAGATCATGGACGAGGCGATCGACGCCCTGGACGGCACCCACTTCGACGTCTCCGGCCCGCTGCGCCGGGTCGAGACCTTGATCGCGCCACCGGGCAGTTCGGGCGCTCCCTACTACAACGGCCCCAGCCTCGACTTCAGCCGTCCCGGACGCACCTACCTGCCCACACTGGGCCAACAGACCTTTCCCACCTGGGAGTTGGTCAGCACCTGGTACCACGAGGGCGTACCGGGCCACCATCTGCAGACCGCGCGATGGACCGCCGCCGCCGGCCGTCTCAGCCAGTACCAGATCACCCTCGGCGCGGTCAGCGCCGACAAGGAAGGCTGGGCCCTGTACGCCGAGCGTCTGATGGACGAACTGGGCTTCCTCACCGACCCCGCACGCCGCCTCGGCTACCTCGACAAGCAGATGCTCCGGATCATCCGGGTGATCATCGACATCGGCATGCACCTGGAACTCGCCATCCCCGCCGGCTCCGGCTTCCACCCCGGCGAACGCTGGACCCCCGGCCTGGCCACCGAGTTCATGGCCGCGTACCACGGCAGTGGGACCGCCCGCCGTACCAGCGAGATCGACCGCTACCTCGGCTGGCCCGGCCAGGCCATCGGCTACAAGCTGGGAGAACGCGCCTGGCTGCAGGGCCGGGAGGCCTCCCGGCGCCGCCACGGCAGCGCTTTCGACCTGCGGACCTGGCACATGAACGCGCTCACCCAGGGCTCGCTCGGGCTCGCCGACCTGGCCGACAACCTCGCGTCCCTCTAGATGATCAATTCCAAGGGGTTCAGTGGTCGTAGGCGGTGAGCGCGCGCATGGTCGGCTGACCAGTGCGGTCGTTGTGCCAGATGGCGGTGGTGAGCGCGAGGATGCGCTGCAGGACTCGGACGGCTACACCATTGGGGGCGCGGGCTCGGTGCCGTTCGAGGTCGAGCTGGCCCTTGAAGGTCTCGTCGACCGATTCGATGACCTGCCGCAGCGGTTTGAACAGCTGTGATCCGGCCCGCTGCGGCTCACCCTTGCGGGCCGGCCGCAGGAGGCGGATGTCCAAGCCGGCGAGCCGCTGTTCGAACTCGCGGCCGAAGTAGTCCTTGTCTCCGATCAGTGTCTGTCCTGGGTGTTCGGCGGTCAGACAGGGTTCGACGGCGAGCAGGTCGAGCAGGGTCTCGCGCTCGTCCGCCTTGGCCCCGGTGAGCGCGAACGCGATCGGCAGGCCGTGAAGGGTGCAGACCGGTGCAGCCGCAATCCCCAGAAGTAGCGCGAGTGGCTGGCGCAGTACCCGTACTGGGCCCATCCGGCCAGGTCGGAGCGCTCAACGGTCTCTCGGGAGCGTCCGCACTCGACGGGTGTGGAGTCCGCCACCCACACGTCGTCGCTCCACAGTGTGGTGTCGCGGGCCAGTACCCGGGTGACCCGGCGGATCAGCTCGGCTGCCTTGCGCACGCGCTTGTTGTAGCCGGGCTGCTGGGGCAGGTACGGAAAGAGGTGGCGGAGGTGGGCGCCGGCATGACGCAGCCAGCGGGCCTCGGAGGTGAAGCCGAGCAACGCCTGCATCATCGCCAGCGTTACCAGCTCGGCGTCTCTGAGCCGCGGCACGATGCCCACGGCCGGAGGCTGCGGGGCGAATTGCGGCGAGTCATTCAGCAGGTCGTCGGTCTTCACATAGAGTGCGGTCGCGAGGGTGTCCAGGTCGTTCGTCACAGACCGACCTTGGGCGCCCTCGCATCGTCCGCGCAGTCACTGCAAGAACTTGGCTCAGCTGGGCGCGACGGGCTGTTCGAGGAGCTCGTCCGGTCCGTCGAATCCGCAGCGCCGGTACAGCGGCGCACTGCGCTCGGACGGCCACACGATCAACGTGTCCAGGCCGTGAGCGCGCGCATAGCTGGTCACCTCGTCGAGCAGGGCCCTGCCCAGACCGCGATTGCGCTGTTCAGGAACGACGTAGAAGTTCGTCACGTAGCCGAGGGCGTCGGAACCCGGGTAGGGACTCGGGACTTTCTCCACGAGACACACGAACACGTGGCCACAGGACCGGCCGCCTACTTCCGCGACCCAGATACGCCACGGCCCGGCCATCCGGGAACGCAGCCACTGCTCGCACTCAGTGGTGAACTCCTCCTCGCCCTGCGGGACTTCATCTCCGCCGTCCTCCACCTTGAACCGCCAGCGCATAGCTGCCAGCGCAGGCGCGTCGTCGAACTCGGCCCGACGGATAACAACGTCACTCATGACCACACTCTCCCAGGCCGATCCGCCGGAGCGAAACTGCCTACGCCCGTCCTGTTTTCGGCAGGGTGGGATGGAGCCGGCGGGGCGGTGGGAGCGGGAGCCACTGTTTCGGCAACGGGATTGGGAGCCACCTTGTGTGACTGTGTGTGACATGCCGCGTCTGGCGTAATGGGTGGGTTGGGCTGTTTGGCCGCGTCACTCTGTGCGCGTTGATCACGGTCGTGTCAGGAGACTGTGTTGCACAGATCGCGTGAGTGGCTGTACGAGCGGATCCGTCGTGACAAGCGGCAGGATCCGGAGGTGTCGGGGCAAGCTCTTGCCCGGAGGTACCGGGTTTCGCGGAATACGGTGGCGAAGGCTCTGCGGCATCCGGTGCCGCTGGAGCGGAGGAAGCCGCCGCCGCGGGATAGCGTGCTGGAGCCGGTGAAGGGCTTCATCGACGCGATGTTGCGCGAGGACCTTACGGCGCCGAGGAAGCAGCGGCACACCATCGACCGGATCGTGCAGCGGCTGGCCGCCGACCATGACTTCGAGCATGCCTCGTACTCCACGGTTCGTGACCATGTGCGCACGCGGCGTGGGGAGGTGGAGCTGGAGGCGAAGCAGGGGCGCGGGCACCTGGAAGGGACGGTGCCGCAGGAGAAGCGGCCGGGCGAGGAGACTGAGGTCGACTTCGCGGACGTGTGGGTGAATCTGGCCGGGCAGCGACGCAAGTACGTGCTGTTCACGCTGCGGATGTCATATTCGGGCAAGGCCGTGCACCGCGTGTTCGCCACGGCGTCGCAGGAAGCCTTTCTCGAAGGGCATGTGGAGGCGTTCGGGGTTCTGGGTGGGGTGCCGACGGTCCACATCCGCTACGACAACCTCAAGTCGGCGCTCAGGCAGGTGCTGTTCGGCCGCTCTCGCACCGAATCGGCCCGGTGGGCTGCTTTTAGGTCCTGGTATGGCTACTCGGCGTTCTACTGCACGCCGGGTGAGGCGGGTGCCCATGAGAAGGGCGGGGTGGAGCACGAGGGCGGGAGGTTCCGCCGCAAGCATCTGGTCCCGCCTCCGGTGGTGGAGACGCTGGCGGAGCTGAATGAGCGGCTGGCGGCGATCGACGTGGCCGAGGATGCCCGGCACGTGCACGGTCGGCCCACCTCGATCGGTTTCGACTTCGAGCAGGAACGCCGGCTGCTGCGGGAGCTGCCCGCGGACGAGTACGACGCCGGGATCGACCTGACGCCGGTGGTGCACCGCAACGGACGGGTCACCGTGCGCCAGTGCTACTACTCGGTGCCCGCCCGCTTCATCGGGTCGAAGGTGCGGGTGAGGCTGAAGGCCAACGAAGTGTGGATCTTCGAGGGGCGCCCGGGTGATCGCGCGCCACCCCCGGCTGACCCGCCGTCACACCTACCACGACATTCTCGACCACTATCTGGAGATCCTGCTGGTCAGGCCCGGTGCGTTCGCCGGGGCGGCGGCGCTTGCGCAGGCCCGCGCCGAGGGCGCCTTCACCAGGACGCACGAGGCGTTGTGGGCGGCGGCCAAGCAGAGGGCGGGGGACCGGGACGGCACCCGGATGCTGATCGAGGTGCTGCTGCACCGGCAGGTGCCGGCCGACGCGGTCGTCGCCGGCATGGCCACCGTCCTCAGGGTGGAGGCGACCAGCACGGACCTGGTCGCCATCGAAGCGCGCAAGGCCATGGAGAACCGGGAGGGCGAGGACGACGGCGAGGACATGGTCGTCGATGACGGGCCTCGCGACTGCCTGACGAGGCCGTTGGTGAGGACGCGAGCGCAGGCGCGAAGGTGATCTCGCTGCACACGCGGCGGCTGCCTGCGGATCTGCGGACCTCGCTGCCGGACATGAGCAAGTACGACCGGCTGCTGAAGCCAGTCACCACGACGAAGAAGGACACGAGCGCTTGAGCCCGACCAGGACTGCGGAGGCGGCGGCCGAGCAGGTGCCGTCGGCCAGGATCCCGCTGCCCGGCGATCCGGAGGACGCATTGATCGACGAAGCGTGCCGGGATCTGCGCCTGCCCGCCTTCCGCGAGCGGTTCGTCGAGATCGCGGCCACCGCCAGGCGTGAGCAGGTGTCCTACAAGCAGTTCCTGCTGGAGCTGCTGCAGACCGAGGTCGCCGACCGGGACCTGCGCCGCCAGCAGCGGCTGGTGCGGGCGGCGAGATTCCCCCGGCCCAAGCGGCTGGGGGACTTCGCCTTCGAGAAGAACCCCAACCTCCTGCCCGAGATCATCGGCGATCTGAAGATCCCTTCCTGGGTGCAGGAAGGCCGCCCGCTGGTGCTGATCGGCGACAGCGGCACGAGCAAGAGCCACCTGCTGATCGGGATCGGTACGGCGATCGCCCAGGCGGGCCTGACCGTCCGATACACCACCACCTCCGCCCTGGTGAACGAGCTCGCCGAGGCGGACGCGGCACGGCGCCTGTCCTCGGTGATCGCCCGCTACAGCAAGGTGGACCTTCTCTGCCTGGACGAGTTCGCCTATCTGAACCTGGACAAGAAGGGTGCCAAGCTGCTCTTCCAGATTTTCACCGAGCGGAAGGAGCGCAAGGCGACGGCGGTCGCGACCAACTCGCCCTTCGCCGAGTGGGACAAGATCTTCAACGAGCCCAGGCTCTGCGCGGCCATCGCCGACCGGATCACCTTCCCCTGCACGCTGATCCAGACAGGCACTGACTCCTACCGCTTCCAGGCCACCGAAGCCGAACATCAGGTCGCCACGCGGTGATCGCCGCAGCCCGGCTTGTCCACAGACCGCTGTCCGGGACGGGGACAGGACGCTGAACTCTCTCGAGGAGGGGTGGCACAGCCCGCGGCACGCACGTCTTGCGGTCCTGGTGATGCTGGCGGCAACGTTCATGCAGCTGGTGGACGTATCCATCGTCAACGTGGCCGTCCCCTCCATCCAGCGCGACCTGGGGGCCGGGCCGGGCGCGGCGGAGCTCGTCTCCGCCGGTTACACCCTCGCGTTCGCCTGCACCCTGATCCCCGCGGGCCGTCTGGGCGACCACTACGGCTACCGGCGTCTGTTCACCATCGGCATAACGGTCTTCACCGCGGCATCAGCCGCCTGCATGACTGCACCCACTCCGGCTGTTCTCGTCGTCTCCCGGGTGGTTCAGGGCGTGGGATGCGGGCTGATGGGGCCACAGGTGCTGTCGCTGTTCCAGACCCTCTTCCCGCCCGAGGACCGGGGTCGCATCTTCGCCCGGTACGGCACCACGATCGCGCTGGGATCGATCACGGGGCCGGTCCTGGGCGGTGTGCTGATCACCGCGGGCGGTGCCGACTGGTCCTGGCGTCTGATCTTCGCCGTCAACCTGCCCATCGGGACTGCCGCCCTGATGGGCATGCGCCTCATTCCCCGCACCGCCCATCGCGCCACTGACCGGCTGGACGTTTTCGGGGCCCTCCTGCTGAGCGCCGGCCTGGCGCTGCTGGTCTATCCGCTGTCCGTCGGGCACGAGGAGTCATGGCCGTGGTGGGCATGGGCCATGTCGGCCTGCGCCTGCCTGCTGCTGGCCCTGTTCACCGTCCAGCAGACGTACCGCTCACGCCGGGGAGCCAGTCCCTTGCTCCACCTGGACGTCTTCCGTGATCCCACCCTGCGCCATGGCGTGATCGTGGTGTTCACCTTCTTCGCGGGTGTCCTGCCGTTCTTCTTCTACCTGTCGGTCTACCTGCAAAACGGCTTCGGCTACACGGCATTGGAGGCCGGGCTGATCCCCCTGCCATTCGCTGTCACGGCCGCCATCACCTCACGCACGGCCAACGATCTGATGCGCCGTCACCAAGGCAGAACCCTGGTGGCGGCAGCCATGACGATGGCTGCCGCCATGGCCGCGGCGGCCGTGATCACCGCCGCCGCGGGGACACACCCAAGCCTTTGGTACCTGGCCGCGCCCATGGCGCTGGCCGGAGCCGGCTTCGGGACCTTCTCCGCCGGTGCCACCCCCTTCATCCTCGCCCACGCCAAACCGCAGGCAGCCGGCTCCATTTCCGGTGTCCTTCCCACCGCGACCCAGCTGGCCGGTTCCCTCGGCGTCGCAGTGGCCGGCCTGGCCTTCTACAGCCCGCTCAGCACCGCCCCCCAACAGGCCCACGCCTACGTCACGGCATTCACCTACGCGCTGTCCTACAGCACAGCCGCCTTCGGTATCGCCGCAGCGGCAGCTGTGCGCCTGCGGCGGACCTGACCGGCAACACCTACCCACACAAGGAACCGGGCCCTTCCGAACCACGCCTGTCAGGGACGCGGTCCAGCTGGACCCGGGACCACAAAACTAATCCCTCACCCCAGACGGACCACGCAGACACCCCGGCCCCGCTCACACACAGCCACACATCACCCGATAGGGGCGGCTCTCAATCTCATTGCCGATCATGAAATGCGACGCTGCCCGCCCCCACCACGGACGGAGCAACGTGGCTCTCAAACCCGTTGCCCGAGTGGCTCCCATACACCCTGTCGAAAACACCCGTCCAGTGACCCCTTGGAATTGATCATCTAGGGCCTGTCGTTTGGGTCAGGTCGCAGGACAGCACCGGGGCCGATTGGCGCCGGTGAGCGGGGTCTGGTGCGTGCGGATGCAAGGCGGAGGAGGGAGTCGACGCGATGGGGGTCCCCCCGCGCGAGCGAAGCCGAGCGTGGGGGGAGTCGGCGACCGACGACAACGCCGCAGACGTGCGTGCCAGACCCCGCGTCTGCGGCCTGATCCAAACGACGGGCCCTAAGCGGCGGCTCCTGTCACGGAGGTCGTCACGGCACAGGCGACGGCGGTCGCGACGAGGCTGCCGATCATGACCATCCCGACGCCGATGACGAAGAGTCCGCTGGAGTCGTCCGACCAGTCGTAGTAGGCGGCAAGGGTGAGACCGGCCGTGGTGCCCAGGACGGCGCCCGCCACATGGTGCCTGAATGCCGCCCAGCACACGGGGACCAGCAGGGTCAGCACCAGCCCGATCACCTGCCACGCCTCGTACGGGCCGGTCGTGGAGCCGTCGGGGTGCACGTCACGATGCTGGTCCCAGCCCAGCCAGGCAGCCCACAGCGCCATCGCCACCCCCGCGAGAAGGACGATCGACAGCAACTGGGCAACGGATCCCCGGAGTCGTCGGTTCATGGTCCGAGAGTGACAGCCCGTCACGTCGTCGAGCAGAGCGGACATACTCAGATCCGTCTGAGTACGGCATCGGGGTGCTCGGCGAGGTAGTCCTCCACGACCGACTGGAAGTTCGCGTCGGGTTCGAGTCCGAGCGCGACGGCGCGCCTGTTGTCGAAGGCGGCGGGGCACGAGGCGACGATGGCCTCGATGGCGGGGTCGGGCGTCATGGCCACCAGGTCGGCGGCGGTGTCGCCGGCCACGCGCCGCAGTGTGGCGAGCATCTCGGCGACCGAGACCGTGAGTGCGGGAAGGCTGACCGGTGCCCGGCCGTCGAGACGTCCCGGCCCGCCGCCGCGCTCTGCCTCCGCGATGCGCAGGAGTCCGCCGAAGTGGTAGTTCTGCCGCAGGTAGATGATCTTCCCGACCACCTCGACGTGGGTGGCGTTCGGAGAGTTCTTCGGTGCCTTGGACCGGGTGCGTAGTCCCTCGATGCCCTCGGCCTGGTAGCGGCGGTACCAGGTGTAGTACGCCTGCCGACTGATCCCGAAGTACCGGCAGGACATCGCGACGTTCCCGGTGACCTCTTCGACATGGCGTATGACGGCCAGGCGCCGCTTGGCCTCGCGGTCAAGCGGCGGTGTGGTGGGGGTGGGCTTCGGCATGTGGATCTCCGTAGTGATCGGAGACCCAGGTGTCAACGATGGTCGTCAGTTTTAGATCGCTGTTACACCACTCGACGGGACACCATCCACATCATCTGATGAGGGGACGTGGCGGCTCCATAGGAGCGGCGATATGGGGGAGAGGAGCTCGTCTGGTGATTTCCCGCGTTCGACGGCTGTACAGCGCAGGGCGCAGCGAGGAAAGTGGAATGAAATATTCCGCTCTTCGGAAGGATAGAAAAATGATCGAACTCGCTGGCGGCTCCGAGGGCTGGATTCCCTCCGACGAAGTCCTAGTGCTGAATGACTGGCAGGTTGCCCTGTCCGAAGGTAACGCCGAGTAAGGCCGGCGTGAGATGTCGGAGAATCGGCCTCACGAAAGCGGTCCGACCCCAAGGGGAAGGGCCGCCGCCTCATCGTGCGAATGCCTGCGGACCACGGCGGACTGGTCCACCGCAGCGTGCATGAATCCGCTCCCGCTGATCGGCAGAGTGACTCTCATGGGCGGAACCATGACCAGCCCAGCCCCGCGGATGCCCGCCGCTGCGCAGCGCCCGTGACGGTGGCGACGGGGCTGCCACGCACCCGCCCGTGACAGCAGTTGTTCCACCGCGAGCGAGGACAGAGCCCCCATCTGGCCGCCCCCTTTCTCGTACATGGGAGACCCGGAAGGACACGGCAGCTGTAGTTCTGGTCTTGGCTGGTTGCGAAGAGTGTGCCGGCAGGCTTGTGCGATGGTTTGGTGGCGGCGCCAGGCCATCCAGTGCAAAACGTGTTCCGCGTCCCGGACTGGTGCTGCGAGGATGAACACCCGAAGGAGTCTGACGAGTTCGGGGCAGGGAAACGGGGCGAGGCGGACTGGTCCGGACAGGGCCGGTCGTAGCAGCGGCTGTGAGGGCGAGGACAGCGGACGCGATCAGCGCGGTCAGCGGCCAGCGTATCCAATCGAGCAGGTCACCTGTCCTTCGTCCAGGCCTGCGAAGGCCTTGCCGGGATGGACGGTCTCCTCGGTCCGTCACCGGCGGCAGATCACCTTCACCAGGTGGGTGGGGGTGACGGGGGGCATCGGGAGCCCGGCAGCGGAAGAGGGAGACCTCGGTCTGCATGCGCATCCACTGGTGCGGCAGCACCCCGTTGATCACCTGGCGGGCCGTCCAGCGGCGGCCCGCTCCGCCCGTAACCGTGTGCATGCGGACACGCCGGCTGCGCAGCCGGGCCCGAACGCCCTTATCTCCCGCGGAGTACACGTCGTCGCCGACGAACCAGTGTGCCGGTGACGCACAACGGGAAGATCGCTCCGGCGGGAAACCTGTCAGACCCGCACGTTCCATGATCGGTTGGGATACGGCTTCTCAGCCACTGGCGATGCGTGAGCCACCCGCGCACCGCGTCGGTCCAGGCCAGCCCGATAAGGCCCTCACCCCACCTGCCCACCCAATAGTATGCGCTGCCCCTCATCGGCGGTCACCACAGCGAGACATCCATGCCTGCTTTCTTCATCCAGTCAAAGGACTACGACGTCACGCGCTTGCGTGGGCACCGTGGCGGCCCCTCGTGGGGCATCGACCCTGCACGAGTGGCAATGCTTGCCCACGACCTTCAGCCCCAGTACCTCGACGGGCTCTCAGCGCGGTCCCGCCGCGTCCTTGTCACACAGGTGGAACGTACCCTGGCCTGGGCAGACGACCACCAGGTCCCGCTACTTGCCAGCGGTCCCCGGCCCTCATCTCACCTCTCACAGCGCGGGCTCCTTGGTACATGCTGGGGAATGGGCCTTTCCCAGGCCCAGGCCAAGGAGGTCGCCGTACCCAGGCTCAGCGCTGCCGATGTCACCCGCATAACCAAGCGTAGCTACAGCGCCTTCTACGCTACCGATCTCGAGACGGAACTGCGCCGCGGGAACCGTGACCAGCTGATCATCATCGGGGTCTACGCCAGCCACGGAATCCTGGCCACGAGCCTGGAAGCCATCGCCCGTGACATCCAGACGTTCGTCCCCTACGACGCCACTGCCGACTACACGGCCTACCGCCACACCGCTGCCCTTGACCTGATCAGCACCATGAGCGGGCGAGTCCTCGCAGTCGACGACCTGCCTCAGAAACGGCCCAGACAATGAACGGTGGTCGCAGCCGGCCCTAGTCGGCATGGACCGGTCCGCCGTTCCGGACTTCCATCCTTTGGGGACCGCTGTCCGAGAACTCCGGGGCGCCTCAACGCATCCTGCTCCCATCCTGGACTTCTCCCGCGGGCGTCACTTCCGGGACCGGACTCCCTTGGCGGCAGTACGTTACGTATCTGGGTGGGCTGTTCATTCGTCCGAGCGGCTATGGAAGTGACCGGCTCGCCCGACCGGTACGGGGCGACGATGGCAATAGCCTCCCGCCGAGCTCCTCACTGCGCATCGCCCGGCCGACCAGCAGCCGCTTCACCACCTGCGGGATGTTCACCACGAACCGAGACTATGCGACAACGGGCAAGACACCCCGCTACGCATGACTGCGCATCACCAGCGCGCCACCCGGCCCTGCCACCCCGGCCGTCCTGGCCTGACATCCGGCGCGACCGCTCGGGCGTGGAAGCGAGGAGCCGCCGGTATTCTGCCAGGTGGCTTCGATCCTCAGCGGACCGTCTGCTGATTCGGGACAGGGTCGACGGCGGTAGCGGTGTGAGTGGATTTGTGGGGGGGGGGCAACACCGAGCAATATCACGGGAGTTCGATCCTCGCGGCCGGAAGACGGGACGTCCAGGGCCTGCAGCCGACTTCGAGAACCGCTGGCCGGTGACGCGCCTCTGCTGAGTCAAGACGTTGCCGGACACCGGGCCGGCGGCACACCCTGAGCGGCCGAGCGGCGGCAGGAACCTCACGAGCCATCCAACCCGGCGTCCTACGGCACGCTACGAGCGGCCAACCTGACCGCGCACCCCAGGCCGGCGATCCAGCCCGATGGTCCTGCCGTCGCTGCGGTCACCCCACCGGTACCTCGTCCGGCAGGCCGAGTGCGGCCGAGACCTGGCGCCAGATGGACGTGAGGGCCGTGTCCAGGGTGACCGTCGGGTCGCGGAGCATCAGCCGGATGCCGTAGCCGTCGCTCAGGGACAGGATCAGTGTGCTCAGGTCGTCCACGTCGGTCGGTGTGAACTCGCCGGACGCGATGCCGCGCCGTACCGCGTCGGCCACCCAGGCGTGCAGCTGGGCGTACAGGTCCACGGCGAAGGCCCGGGTCGTCTCGTCGCGCAGTGCCCGCGCCCACAGCTCCTGCCACAGCCGCCAGTCCTGGTGCAGTTCGGGGTCGGTCGGCAGCAGGCTGCGCAGGATGCGGGCCAGGACGACCGCGGCCGGTGCGGTCTCCGCGTCCCGCTCGACGTCGAGGGCGGTGTGGGCGAAGGAGTGGGTCATCGCCTCGGTGAACAACTTCTCGCGCGTGTCGAAGTGGTAGTGCAGCAGCGCCGTCGACACGCCGGCCCGCTCGGCGACCATGCGCATGCGGATCTTCTCGAAGCCGATGTCGGCGATCACTTCGCAGGCCGCGGTCAGGATGCGCTCGCGCGTGTCTGCTGTGCGCACCTTGGTGGTCAAGCTGCCGCTCCCCTCGTTCGGTGGCCGTACGCCATGGCCATCTTCCCTCACCTTTTCGCTCACTGCGGCCCGGGTGCTGGCGTGGCATGGCTCTGTGGCTGGGCGTCGTAGGCATGGAAGCCTCGTCCGGACTTCCGGCCGAGCAGACCGGCCTCCACCATCCGTGACAGCAGTGGGGGCGGTGAGTACTGGGGTTCGCGGAATTCGGCGTACAGCGATTCGGCGATGGCGTGGGTGGTGTCCAGTCCGATCAGGTCCGTCAGGGCGAGCGGGCCGAGCGGGTGGGCGCAGCCGAGGACCATGGCGCGGTCCACGTCCTCGGGGGTGGCGCTGCCCGACTCCACCATGCGGACCGCCGCCAGCAGGTACGGGACGAGAAGCGCGTTGACGACGAAGCCGGCCTTGTCGCGGGTCCGGACGACCTCCTTGCCGAGGGTGCCGGTCACGAAGCGCTCGGCGCGGGCCACGGTGCCGGGCGAGGTCAGCAGCGAGGGGACGAGTTCGACGAGGCGCAGGACCGGTACGGGGTTGAAGAAGTGCACCCCGAGGACGTTTTCGGGTCGGGTGGTCGCGGAGGCGAGCCGGATGACGGGGATGGAGGAGGTGTTGGTCGCCAGGAGTGTGCGGTCGTCGGTGAGGACGGAGTCGAGGCGGGTGAAGACGTCGGTCTTGAGGCGTTCGTTCTCCGCGACGGCCTCGATGACCAGGTCGCGGTCGTGCAGCGCCTCGATCTGGTCGACCACCGTGACGCGTGCCGCGGTGGCCTCGCGCCGTTCCTCGGTGAGCCGGCCGTGGGCGGCGGCGCGGTCGAGTGAGCGGGTGATGCGCAGGCGGCCCGCTCGGGCCGCCTGCGCGTCGCGTTCCACCACGGTCACCGGCAGGCCGGCCCGCGCACAGACCTCGGCGATGCCCGCACCCATCAGTCCGCAGCCGACGACTCCGACGCGTTCGATGTCGGTCATCCGGGCTTCCCTTCGATCTGTTGTTCCGTGGTGTCAGGCGGTGGGCAGGTCCAGCACGCCCGAGCCGCGCTTGATCAGCTCATTGGCGATGATCAGCCGCTGGATCTCGGAGGTGCCCTCCCAGATCCGGTCGACGCGCAGCTCGCGGTAGAGCCGTTCGACGGTGTACGTGCGGTCGTAGCCGCGGCCGCCGTGGATCTGCAGGCACCGGTCGATCACCCGGCCCGAGGCCTCGCTCGCCGCGAGCTTGGCGATGGACGCCTTGGCGTGCAGTGTCTTGCGGTCGTCGGCCGAGGCCTGGTCGACCTCCCAGGCGACCTGGTGGGTGTAGGCGCGGTTGACGGCGATGTCCACGGCGCAGTCGGCGAGCATGCCCTGGATCAGCTGGTACGAGGCGATGGGCGCCCCGAACTGCTCGCGCTCCACCGCCCAGTCCCGGGCCAGTTCCAGCGCTCGCTCGGCGGCTCCGGTGGTGCGCGCCGCGATCATCAGGCGCTCCTCCGTGAACCACGAGCGGGTGATGTCGTACCCCTCGCCGATGCCGCCGAGCACGGCGTCGTCCGCCACCTGGACGTCGGTGAAGGTGAACTCGGGGTGCTCGTACACGAAGGTGTGCATGAAGCGCGGCACGCGGGTCATCTCGATGCCGGGGGTTTCCTTGTCGACGAGGAAGAGCGTCGGGGCTCCCTCCGGTCCCGCCGCAGCGAGGACGATCATGAAGTCGGCGTGGTCGCCGACCGTCACGAACCATTTCTCGCCGTTGAGCACCCAGCCGCGGTCGTTCTTCGTGGCCGTGGTGGCGAGGTTCTGCGGGTCCGAGCCCGCGCCCGGCTCGGTGACGGCGTAGCAGTCGCGGCGTTCGCCCTTGATCACGGGGACGAGGAACCGCTCGCGCTGCTGCGGGGTGCAGAAGCGGAGGGCGTTGGCGGGCCGCCACACCATGTCCCACAGGGCGCCGGTGAGCCGTCCCAGCTCCTCCTGGACGGTGACCTGCTCGGCGATGGTGAGGCCGGCGCCGCCCCATTCGGCCGGCATGTTGACGGCCTGGAGCCCCGCGTCCAGGACCGCGTCGCGGATCTTTTCGTGTGCGTCGGCGGGCAGGCCGTTGTTCTCCTCGCACGGGATCTCGTACGCGGCGATGAAGTCGGTCAGGGCGCGGGCGTCGGCCTTGAGCTGTGCCTGGCGCGGGGTGAGACGGAAGTCCATGGAGGTCCTCGCTTCGCGGTGAAGGGGTGGGGTCAGTGCGTGGGCAGGGCCAGGGCGCGGGTGCCGCGCTTGATGAGCTCGTTGGCGATGATCAGTCGCTGGATCTCGGAGGTGCCCTCCCAGATCCGGTCGACGCGCAGCTCGCGGTACATGCGCTCGACGGGGTAGGTGCGGTCGTAGCCGCGGCCGCCGAAGATCTGCAGACAGCGGTCGGCGACCCGGCCTGCGGCCTCGCTGGCGGAGAGCTTGGCGGTGGAGGCCTTGGCGTGCAGTGTCTTGCGGTCGGTGCCCGGCTGGTCGGCCTCCCAGGCGACTTGATGGGTGTAGGCGCGGTTGACGGCGATGTCCACGGCGCAGTCGGCGAGCATGCCCTGGATCAGCTGGTACGAGGCGATGGGCGCCCCGAACTGCTCGCGCTCCACCGCCCAGTCACGGGCGAGTCGCAGGCAGCGTTCGGCCGCGCCGACCGTACGGGCGGCGATCATCAGGCGTTCGTCGGTGAACCATTCCTTGGTCAGCTCGTATCCGTTGCCGACGCCGCCGAGCACGTCCTCGTCGGCCACGAAGACGTCGGTGAAGGTGAACTCGGGGTGCCCGTTGACCGCGGAGTGCATGAAGCGGGGCAGGCGGGTCATCTCGACGCCGGGCGCGTCCTTGTCCACGAAGAAGAGGGTGGGCAGCCGCTCCGGGCCGGCGTCCGCCTGGACCAGCAGGAAGTCGGCGATGTCGCCGCAGGTGACGAACCACTTCTCCCCGTTCAGCAACCAGCCGCCGTCGGTGCGGGTGGCCGTGGAGGTGCCGGAGGAGGGGTCCGAGCCGGCGCCCGGCTCGGTGACGGCGAAGGCGTCGAACTTCTCGGCGCGGATCACGGGAAGCAGGTACTTCTCGCGCTGCCGCTCGTCGCCGTACGCGAGGACGTTGGCGGGTCGCCAGGGGATGTCCCACAGGCAGTTGGTGACCTTGCCGAACTCCTCCTCGACGACGACCTGGTCGAGGAGGCCGAGGCCGGCGCCGCCCCATTCGGCGGGCATGTTGATGGCGTAGACACCGGCGTCCATGGCGGCCCGGGTCAGCTCGGTGACGAGCGGCTGCGGCAGGGGGCCGCCGGCCTGCTCGGACTGGTCCTCGTAACTCATCAGCAGGCGTGCGTAGAGGGCGGCGCGCCGCTTGAGGTCGGCCTGCTCGGGGGTGTAGCGCATGTCCATGGGAGCCTCTTCGGTTCGGTGCGCGAGGGGATGGGTCAGGCGAGCACGGCGCGGGAGTCGAGGGCGAGGACGCC
Organism: Streptomyces sp. NPDC048191; assembly: GCF_040652655.1. Classification (NCBI taxonomy): domain Bacteria; kingdom Bacillati; phylum Actinomycetota; class Actinomycetes; order Kitasatosporales; family Streptomycetaceae; genus Streptomyces; species Streptomyces sp. NPDC048191. The sequence goes on along the minus strand of NZ_JBEZMO010000004.1, from coordinate 337,565 downwards.
GTGCGGGCGGACGAGGAGCGGGTTGACCTCGATCTCGGCGATCTCGGGGTGGGCCGCGGCGAATGCCGTGATGGTCTCGACGGCGGCCGCGGCCGCGTCGACGTCGACGGGGGGCTTTCCCCGTACGCCGTCGAGCAGGGCGGAGGTGCGCAGTCCGCGCAGCAGGTGCAGGGCGCGGTCAGCGGGTACGGGGGCCAGGGAGAAGGCGACGTCGCGCAGGGCCTCGGCCAGCACTCCGCCCAGGCCCACCATGGCGACGGCGCCGAAGCGGGGGTCCCGGTTGACGCCGACGATGAGTTCGACGCCGTCGGTCAGGTCCGCCATGGCCTCCACGGAGTAGCAGGCGGCGCCGAGCCGGGCGTGCATCTCCCGGTAGGCGGTGAGGAGTTCACCCGGTCCGGTGAGGCCGAGCGCCACACCGCCGGCGTCGGACTTGTGCAGCAGGTGGAGGGCCTTGAGGACGTAGGGTCCGTCGAACTCCTCGGTGGCGGCGAGCAGTTCGTCCTCGTCGTGGACCTCCCTGGCCGCCGGGAAGGCGAGTCCTGCCGCTTCGAGGGCTCTGCGTGTCTCCAGGTAGCCGGTCTCGCTCAGCGGTGACGCGGGCGCCGGGAGCGGTGTGACGCCGGTGCAGGGGGCGCGAGGTGCGGTGGCGGCGAGGGCGCGGACGGCGTCCTCGGTGGCGGAGAAGACGGGGATGCCGGCCGCGGCGAGGGTACGGCAGCTGGGTGATCCGGGATACATCGACTGCACCACGAGCGGTGTGGCGGTGGCGCGGTGGCGGGCGGCGATGAGGCGTGCGGCGGCCTGCTCGCCGTCCGCGAGGACCGCGCCGCCTCCGCCCAGCCCGCCGTCGGCGGCCGCGTACCCGCCGAAGTAGCCCGTCATCAGGACGGCGTCGGTCTCTTCGGCCGCGAGCAGCGCGCCGACGGTCTCGGCGTACGAGCCCGGGTCCTGCTCGCCCATGCCGGCGAGGTCCACCGGGTTGGCGACGGCCGACTGGTCCCACAGGAGCGTCCGGAGCCGGTCCCGTGTCGGTGGGGTGAGTTCGGGGACGGTCAGGCCGGCCGCCTCGACGGCGTCGGCGGCTATGACGCCGTGGCCGCCGCCGTCCGTGAGGACGGCCACCCGGCGTCCGGCCGTACGCCGTGCGCCGTTCAACCCGGCCAGGACGACGGTGAGTTCGCGTGGGGTGGCGACCAGTTCCACTCCGGCGTCCCGGCAGGCCGCGTTCACCACGTCGGCGGAGGTGGTGAGGGCTCCGGTGTGGGACTGGGCGCTGCGCGCGGAGGCGTCGCCGCGTCCGGCGGTGAGCAGGACGACGGGTTTGCCCGCTTCGGCGGCCGCCTCGGCGAAGGCGCGCCCGTCGGCGAAGTCCTCCGCGTAGACCGCGATGGCCCGGGTGCCCTCGTGCCGGGCGCAGTCGGCGAGCAGGTCGACGAGGGTGACGTCGGCCTGGTTTCCCAGCGAGACGAACCGGGAGAAGCCGAGGCCGTGCGGGCGGAAGCGCAGCTGCAGCTCCAGGGCGAGGTTGCCGCTCTGGCTGAGCAGTGCGACGCCGCCGGGGGTGAAGGTGTCGGAGGCCAGGAAGAGGTCGGTGGTGTTGTCGGCCAGGCCCAGGCAGTTGGGGCCGACCATCACGGCACCGGCGGCGCGTACGCGTTCGGCGACGGCGTGCTGGCGTGCCCGCCCCGCCTCGCCGGTCTCCGCGAAGCCGGCGGTGATGGCGACGATGGCCCGGGCCCCGCACCGCAGGGCCTCATCGACGGCGTCCTCGAATCCGGCGGCGGGGACGGAGACCACCGCCAGGTCGACGGGTTCGCCGAGCGCGCTGAGGCTGGGGGCGGCGGTGCGCCCGAGGACCGTGCCGCCACGCCGGTTGACGAGGTGCAGGGGACGGCGGCCGTTCGCCCGCAGGGCCTGGGCGGCGATGGCGTGGCCGTACTTGGCGGGGTCGTCGCTGGCACCGACGACGGCGACGGAGACGGGGTCGAAGAGGGCCGACAGGTCGCGTCCCATGTCACTTCACCAGTCGCAGCGCGGAGTTGGGGCAGGCCGCCACGGCGGCTTCGGCGGCCTCGGCACCAGCGGCCGGGACTTCGCTCACCCGCACCTGGGCGTATCCCCACTCGTCGAGGTCGATCAGGTCGGGCGCGGGTTCCTGGCAGAGGCCGTAGCCCTGGCAGCGGGTGGAGTCCAGCAGGAGTTTCACGGTGGGGTCCTTTCGGGGGCGCCGGGCTTCGGGCGGGACGGGACAGGGGGTCAGGGCACGGTCACCGCGAACCGGCGGCCGTCGCCGGGTGCGGTCTCGCCGCAGGCCGGACAGGTGGAGCCGCGGTGGGCGGCGATCCGGTCCGGGAAGTGGCTGAGGAGGGTGGCGACGATGCGGGCGGCCGCGTCGAGCAGCCCGCAGGCCCCGCGGCCGGGCAGCTGCCGTGACCAGCGCCGCAGCTGGTCCACCTCGCCGTCGCCCGCGGCACCGCGTGCGACGGTCGCGAGGGTGCCCGACAGCGCCCCGGTTCCGGAGACGCACACCCCGCACTGCCGGGTGCTCTGTGCCGCGAGGTAGGCGGTGGCCTCGGCGGCGAGGCCGACCGGGCACTCCTCCGGGTGCAGGAAGTGCAGCGCTCCGCAGCCCAGCGCTCCGCCGGCGGCCTTCAGCCGGTCGTGGTCGAGCGGGAGGTCCGTCCAGCCGGGGCCGTACAGCCCGCCGAAGAGGCCGCCCAGCAGGACCGCTTCGGCCCTGCCGTGGCCGCACAGGTCGGCGGGGAGCTTCAGGTGCGTGCCGGCGGGCACCTCGACCAGCGCGGCGGCGCCACCGCCCGTTCCCGAGACGGTCACCAGATGCGCTCCGGCCACGGCGGCCGCGGCGTCGGGACACACGTGCATCACGGCGATCCGGGCCAGCGTCTCCACGTTGGCGACCAGGGTGGGCGCTCCGCCGACGCCCGCCTCGAAAGGACGCGGTGGCTTCGCGGTGGGCAGGGCGGGACCGCCGTCGATGTGCCGTACGACCGCGGTCTCCTCCCCGGCCACGTAGGCGTGGTCCGTCCGTACGACGTCCACGCGCGGGCCGGTGGGGCGTTCGGCGAGCGCGTGCCGGACGGTCTGTTCGGCGACGGCGTCGGAGAGGTAGACGTAGCCGTGTTCGGCGCCGGTCATGGCGGCGGCCAGTCGCAGGCCGTCCAGCACCAGGTGCGGCCGGTGGCACAGCAGCCACCGGTCCTTGACCGAGCCGGGCTCGCCCTCCTCACCGTTGGCGACGACGACGGGCCGGCCGGGGGCGTCGCGTACGGCGCCGAGCTTCACGGCGGCGGGGAAGCCAGCGCCGCCGCGGCCGCGCAGCCCGACGGCGGCGATCCGGTCGAGCAGCCGGTCCCGCGCGGTCAGGGGCGCGTACCCGCCCGCGGCGAGGTACCGGGCGAGGTCCTCGACGCCGGGGTACGGCTCGGTGCCGAACACCGGCGAGACGAGCAGGCCGGGCTGTCCTTCGGGGAGTAGGGAGTGGACGCCGGTCATGCGGTGCTCCTGGGCTGGACGGGGCCACGGACGGCGGGGCCGGTGCGGGCCCTCAGGCGGGCGAGCGCGCGCTCCAGGTCCCGGCGCTGGGGGGCGGTGCGGGCGTACGCGGTGCCGGGCAGGCCGATCAGCATGCGGTGGTGGTCGAGGACGACCTCGCCGGCCACCAGCGCCGGCCGGGGATCGGTGGCGGAACCGGCCGCGGCCCCAACGACCAGGTCGGTGACTTCGCGGAGGTAGCGCAGCCAGCCGCCCTGGGTGCCGCGCAGCACGAGTCGCTCGACGCGTCGGCGCTCGGCGGCGACGAGGGCCGACGGCGGGCGGCCGGCCCTGGCGGTCCGCAGGGCGGCCACCGCGGCGGGCAGTTCCTGTTCGGGCTCGGGCGTGAGGCCGAGCCATACCAGACTCCGGCGAGCGCGCATGCGTGCCTCCTGGGTCCCCCCGTGTCCGGACGGCCCGGAACGGGTGGCGCGGCGATGACATGGGTGGGATGCTCCGGCGCCGAGCGAGTTCGGGTCGGGAGCGGGGGTGCAGGCCCGGGGCCGTGCACGGCGGGGACGGCGGGCGTCCGGGCGGTGCGTGGTGTCCGGCCGGAGCCGTACACCACCCGGACCGGAGGTGTCCGGATGTGGACGCCAGGGTGGCGCGGATCGAGGTCCGCGGGCTTGCGGAGCGGTCGCGGGGGCCTTCTGCGGGCCCTGGCCGTCCGCCTGCCACGACACTAACTAACTAATTAGTCAGGACACAAGTCTTGACTTGCCCCCACCCTGGGCACACTCTGACTAACCAATTAGTCAGCCGAGTTCCGGCAGGTCGGAACACCACACGCCTGCCGACCACCCGGCGCAGCCTCACCGCCCATCGCCGCCGCCGCGGCGCGGAGGAGGAACCCATGCACCCCTCGACCACGCGGGCAGCCGCCGCCCCGCCGGAACCGCCCCCCGAGCAGCACCCCGGGGAGGCCCTGCCGGCCCGCTACTACACGGATCCGGCCATCGCCGACGCCGAGACCGCGCACATCTTCGCCAAGTCCTGGCAGCTCGTCTGCCACGAATCCGACCTCCCCGGCCCCGGCGCCCGCCTGACCGCCACCGCCGCCGGCCGTGAGGTGCTGGTGGTCCGCACGGAGGACGGCGGCCTCGCCGCCCACCTCAACGTGTGCCGGCACCGCGGAACCCGCCTGGTCACCACGCCGGAGCCGTCCGGCAAGGCGATCCGCTGCCCGTACCACGGCTGGACCTACAAACTGGACGGCCGGCTCGTCGGCGCCCCCGAGGCCCGCCGGATCCCCTGCCTGGACAAACCCCGCCTCGGACTGCACCCGGTCAACGTCGAGTCCTTCCTCGGCTTCGTCTTCGTCAACCTCGACATGGAGGCGACCCCGCTCGCCGAGAGCTGTGCCGGCCTCGCCGAGGCCGTCGGCCGCTACGCCGGACCCGGCCTCGAACCCATCGGCAGGCACCGCATCCACGACCTGGCGGGCGGCGAGGAGCAGAACGCCAACTGGAAGGTGATCGTCGACAACTACCTGGAGGGCTACCACGTCCCCGTCGCCCACCCCGCGCTCATGCGACTGCTGGACTACCAGGCGTACACCGTGGACGTGCGGGAGAACTACGTGCTCTTCGAGTCCCCGCTGCGCGACAAGCCCTCCTCGAACTGGACCGAGCGGCTCTACCAGCGCCTCGCGACCCCGATGCCGGGACTGACCGAGGCCGACCGGCGGGTGTGGCGGTACGCCGTGATCTATCCCAACACGCTCATCGACTTCTACCCTGACCACGTGCTCGCGTGGACCGCCCTGCCCACCGCCCAGGACCGGGCGGCGATCCCCGGCGCCTTCTACACCAAGCACGGCGAGAGCGTCCGCACCAGGCTGGCGCGGCGGCTGAACATCCACATCGGCTGGGTCACCAACGACGAGGACGCCGAGCTGGTGGAGCGTGTCCAGGCCGGGCTGACCACGCCAGGTTTCGAGCCGGGACCGCTCTCACAGCGCGAGGCGGCCGTGGGCTGGTTCGCCCGCCGGGTCCGCGGCGACCTCGAAGGGGCCACGCGGTGACGTCCTCCCGTACGCCGTACACCGTGCGCCTCCGGTCGGGCTTACCGCTCCCCCGCTGACACACTCGCACCCTCCCCAGACCGGTCTTCCCTCGGAGTCAGGGCCTCCGTGAGCCGACCAGCCGGTCCAGCCCTGGAGTTGTGCCGTTCCTCGACGGAGAGGACGTTCCGTGTCCCCCGAGGTACTCTCACCGACCCGCCGCACCGTGCTGCGGACAGGCGCCTGCGGTCTGCTCGGCGCCGCGGTCGGCGGCTGCGGGTTCATGCCCGCCAAAGCGCCCGACGCGCAAGCACTCGCTCCGGTCAAGCCGCGCGTCGACGGCGATCTCGTCTACTTCAACTGGGCCGACTACGTCGACCCGTCCGTCTTCAAGGGCTTCGAGAAGGAATACGGCGTCAAGGTCGTCCAGTCGAACTTCGACTCGATGGAAGGCATGGTCGCCAAGCTCAACGCGGGCAACCGCTACGACGTCGTCTTCCCCTCCGCGAAATGGGCGCAGCGCCTCGTCCGCGCGGGCCGGCTGCGCCGTATCGACCACTCGCGGCTCACCAACGCCCACGCGATATTCGGCGCCTACGACTACTTCGCCGATCCCTGGTACGACCCGGGCTCCGCACACACCGTCCCCTTCACCGCGTACAAGACGGGCATCGGCTGGCGCCGCGACAGGATCGGCGAGTTGACCGGCTCCTGGCGGGACCTGTGGAGCGACAAGGCCCGCGGCAAGGTCTTCCTCCTGGACGACCGCGACGAGGTCCTCGGCATGGGCGCCCTCGCACTGGGCCTGGGCGTCAGCACCGGCGACCGCCACGACCTCGACCGCATCACCGCCCTGCTGAGCACCCTGCGGCCCAGGCTGCGCGGCTTCTCCAGCGACAGCTACAACAACCTGCTCAACGGCAACGCGTTCATCACCCAGGCCTGGAGCGGCGACATGGCCGCCATGCTCAACCAGGCCAAGGACCCCTCCGTGTTCGGCTTCGAGGCCCCCAAGGAGGGCACGCCGATCAACTCCGACTGCTACGCCATCCCCTGGAACGCCCCCCATCCCGGCACCGCGATGCTGTTCATCGACTACATGCTGCGGCCGGAGAACGTGAAGAAGAACATCGAGTACATCGGCTACCCGATGCCGGTGGCCGGCACCGAGAAGACGTACGCCGAGCTGGTCAAGCCCTTCCCCGAGTGCCTCGTCACCGCGGACGACCTGAAGGCGGACCTGTTCTTCCGCAACGGCAGCCGCGCGGCGGAGGACGCCCGTGACACCGCCTGGACCCATGTGAAGGCGGGCTGACCCATGGCACTGCTCCCCCGCTCCCCACGCGCCCGCCGCCGCGGCCCGGACACCACGGGCAACCGCATGTGGACCTGGTTCATGCTCCCCGGCACCCTGTGGATGACCGGGTTCCTGATCGCCTCGCTGATCCTCGTCGCCGTCCTCGCCGTCGGCACCACCGACGAACTCGGCAATCCACGCTTCGGCTTCGACCTCTCCGGCGTGCGCGCCCTCGCCGACCCCGCCTACACCGAGGTCATGGCCCGCTCCCTCGGCTACGCCCTGCTCACGTGCCTGATCTGCCTGGTGATCGCCTACCCCGTGGCCTACACCATCGCCCTGCACGGCGGGCGGTACAAACACGCGCTGATCGCCGCCATCGTGGTCCCGTTCTTCGCCAACTACCTGGTACGCATGTACGGCTGGTCGGTGGTCCTCTCCGACGACGGACCCGTGCTGCGCGCCCTGCGGACCGTCGGACTGGCCGACGGCGGCACGAAGATCCTCAACACCGGCGCCGGTGTGGTCGCGGGTCTCGTCTACGGCTTCGTCGTCTTCATGATCATCCCGCTGTACGCGGCCCTGGAACGGCTCGACGTCTCCCTCATCGAAGCCGGCCGCGACCTGTACGGCGGCCCCGTCCGCACCTTCTTCTTCGTCACCCTGCCCGCCACCCGGCAGGGCGCGGCCGCCGGGCTCGTCCTGGTCTTCCTGCCCGCCATGGGCGACTTCGTCAGCGCGCAACTCATAGGAGGACCCGACCAGATCATGATCGGCAACCTCATCCAGGACAAGTTCTTCCAGGGCCAGAACTGGCCGCTGGGCTCCGCACTCACCATGCTGCTGATGCTGGTGCTGCTCATCGGGATGTTCGGCTATCTGCGGCGCACCCGCAAGGACGAGGCGGAGGCCCTCCGATGACCCTGCTGCGTCTGCCCTCCGCCACCGCGCCCGCCCGGCCCGCCGCCCCAGGCCGCACCCGCCGCGGGCGAGCCGACCGCAAACCGCGGATCCTCGTCGCCGTCACCGCGCTGTTCTTCGCCGTGCTCTACCTGCCCATCGCCGTGGTGGCCCTGTTCTCCTTCAACTCCAAGAAGTCCCTGACCGTGTTCGGCGGGTTCAGCCTGCGCTGGTACCGCGCCTTCGTCCACGACGACGTCCTCATCGCGTCCCTGGGCACCAGCCTGCGGATCTCCCTGGTGGCGATGGCGGGCTCGGTCGTGCTCGGTGTGGCGCTCGCGCTCGGGCTGGTGCGCTGCCGTACCCGGCTCGGCTCGCTGGCCGGCCTGATCATGCTGGTGCCGCTGGTCACGCCGGAGATCGTCACGGGCGTGGCCTCGATGCTGCTGTTCAAGGGCCTGGGCGTGGCCCTGTCGACCGGCACGGTGATGCTCTCGGAGATCACCTTCTCCATCTCCTACGTGACGGTCATCCTCCGCTCCCGGGTCGCGGCCCTGAACCCCGAGGTGGAGGAGGCGGCGATGGACCTGGGCGCCACCCGCTGGCAGGCCGTCCGTCTGGTCACCCTGCCGGCCCTGCTGCCCGCCGTGCTCGCCTCCGCCGTACTGATCTTCGCGCTCGTCTTCGACGACTTCGTCCTCGCCTACTTCACGACCGGCGTCGACCCCCAGCCACTGTCGGTGCGGATCTACTCGGCGATCCGCTTCGGCCTGCAGCCGACCATCAACGCGGTCGGCACGCTGATGCTCGCGGGATCCATCTGCCTGATCGCGCTGGCCCTGTTCATCCCGCGCCTCTTCGGCCGCCGCGGCGGCCTCGACATCCTCTCCGGGGAGTGACTTCCATGGACGCGACCCCCGCCGTCCGGCTCGACGCCGTCTCCAAGCAGTTCGGGGACTCCTACGCCGTCCACCGCCTCGACCTCGACATCGAGGCCGGCCACTTCTTCTCCCTGCTCGGCCCCTCCGGCTGCGGCAAGACCACCACGCTGCGCATGATCGGCGGATTCAGCGATCCCACCGAGGGTGCGGTGCTGCTCGCCGGCGAGGACGTGACCGCGCTGCCGCCGAACCGGCGCAACGTGAACACCGTCTTCCAGAGCTACGCGCTCTTCGATCATCTGAGCGTCGCCGACAACGTGGCCTTCGGCCTCAAGCGCAAGGGCGTCGGCAAGGGCGACATCCGGCAGCGTGTCGGCGAGATGCTGGAGCTGGTCCAGCTCGACGGCCTCGCCGACCGCAGGCCCCGAACCCTCTCCGGTGGCCAGCGGCAGCGCGTCGCCCTCGCCCGCGCCCTCGTCAACCGCCCGGCGGTCCTGCTCCTGGACGAGCCGCTGGCCGCGTTGGACCTGAAGCTGCGCCGGCAGATGCAGGTGGAGCTGAAGCAGATCCAGCGCGAGGTCGGCATCACCTTCGTCTTCGTCACCCACGACCAGGACGAGGCGCTGACGATGTCCGACCGGATCGCCGTGATGAACGAGGGCCGCATCGAGCAGTGCGGCACGCCCGAGGACGTCTACGAGCACCCCGCCAGCCGGTTCGTGGCCTCCTTCATGGGCACGTCCAACCTGATGAGCGGCACCTACCGGGCGGGCGAGGTCGCCCTGGACCAAGGGCCCTCCGTGGCGGTCGGTGCCCGCACCGGCATCGCCGACGGCTCCGCCGTCAGCGTGTCCGTGCGGCCCGAGAAGATCTGGCTGTCGGACTTCGAACCGGGCATGTCGATGCTGAGCGGAGTGATCCGCGACACCGTTTACAGCGGTCCGACCACCACCTATCTCATCGAACTCGCCCCGGGCGTCACGCTGTCCGTGCTGGAGCAGAACACGGCCCGCGCGCGCATGGAGGACCGCTGGAGCGGCGGCGAGACGGTGGAGTTCGGCTGGCGGCCCGAGCACTGCCTGGTGCTGGCCTGACCCCACCCGCCTTCCCCACCGACGAAAGCGAAGCTGATGCATCACGACGTGATCGTGCTCGGCGCCGGTCTGGCCGGCCTCACCGCCGCCCGGGACCTGGCCTCCGCCGGCACCGATGTGCTCGTGCTGGAGGCCCGGGACCGCGTCGGCGGGCGGGTCGAGCAGACCCGGACGCCCGACGGCCGCACCGTCCAGCTGGGCGGCGAGGTGGTCGGCCACGCCCACACCGCGTACCTGCGACTCGCCGAGGAACTGGGCCTGGAACTGGTCCCCAGCTACGTCGCCGAACCCGGCCGTATCACCCGTTCCACACCCGAGGGGCGCTCGGCCGGCGATCCACCGCACTGGTTCGGCCCCGACGACCTGGCCCAACACGAGTGGCTCAGCCAGGAGTTCGCCGATCTCGCCGCCACGGTCGACCCCGAGGACCCCTGGTCGCATCCGGAGGCGGCCGCCCTGGACCGGCTGTCGGTGGCCGACTGGCTGCGCTCCTGTCACGCGGCGCCCGCCGTGATCCGGCTGTGGGAGATCGGCCAACTCGCCCTGGCCGGAGGGTCGTACGAGCGGATCTCGCTCCTGGCCGCACTGCGCAAGAGCGCGGCGGTCCCCGGCACGGGCGACTACGACTACGACAACTGGGAGGGGCTGCGGCTGGCGGCAGGGTCCGCCACGCTGGCCGAGGTCCTGGGGCGCGAGCTGGGGCCGCGCATCCGCCTCGGCTCGCCGGTCGCCGCCGTGGACATCCGCCCCGGCCGCTGCACCGTACGCCTGGTGACCGGCGAGGTCCTCACCGCGTCGGCCGTGGTGAGTGCCCTGCCGGTGGGACCCCTGCGGTCGGTCGCCGTCACCGGTGTGAGCGATGCCCGGCTCGCCTCCCTGCATCGGCAACGGAACGCCGTGGCGGCGAAGTTCGCGGCGGTGTACGACCGGCCTTTCTGGCGCGCCGACGGCCTCAGCGGCCTGTCCGAGGCCGAGGGCGTCCTGGGCAGCACCTGGCCGCAGAACGTGGGTGTGCTGTCGGCTCTGATACCGCCCGAGCGGTACGGCGTCCTGCTGAGCACCCCGCCGCAGTTGCGCGCTCCCGAACTGCTCGCCGAGATGGCCGGCATGTTCGGCGAGGGGGCGCTGCGACCGGCCGCGTGTCACCTGCGGCTGTGGGGCACGGACCCGTGGACGCAGGGCTACGTCACCCAGTGGCCCCCGGGTGAGGTCATGGCGGTCGGCCCGCTGCACGGCACCCACGAGCCGCCCTTCTACGTGTGCGGCTCGGACCAGTGGGTCGCGGGATACATGGAAGGGGCCGTCCGCACCGGGCGCGCCGCCGCCGAGGAGGCATTGCGCCGTGGCTGACACCGCTCCCCTCACAACGGTTCTGAACCACATCGATGGCCAGGACGTTCCGGCCTCGTCCGGAGCCACCCTGCGACTGATCGACCCCGCGACCGAGCTGCTGCACGGGCTGGCGCCGCTGTCCGGGGGCGAGGACGTGGACGCGGCCTGCCGGGCCGCTCAGCGGGCCTTCGACGGCTGGTCGGCCACGACGCCGGCGCAGCGGCAGACCGCGCTGCTGCGCATCGCCGACTCCCTGGAGCGGGAGGCCGACGCGGTGGCGGACGCCGAGGTGACCGACACGGGCAAGCCGCGCGTTCTGTTCCGCACCGACGAACTCCCGGCGATCGTCGACGTGCTGCGCTACTTCGCCGGGGCCGCCCGGAATCTGCCGGGTGCCGCGGCGGCCGAGTACACCCCGGGCCGCACCTCCGTGCTGCGCCGTGAGCCGGTCGGTGTCTGCGCCCAGATCACCCCGTGGAACTACCCGCTGATGATGGCCGTGTGGAAGATCGCCCCGGCGCTCGCGGCCGGGAACACGGTCGTGCTCAAGCCGTCCGACACGACGCCGTCCTCGGCGGTGCTCCTGGCCCGGCTGGCCGCCGAGCACCTGCCGGCCGGCGTGCTCAACGTCGTGTGCGGCGACCGGGACACGGGGCGTTCGCTGGTCGCCCATCCGCACGTCCGGCTGGTGGCCGTCACGGGAAGTGTCCGCGCCGGGCGGGAGATCGCCACCGCGGCGGCGGCCGACCTCAAGCGGCTCCACCTGGAACTGGGCGGCAACGCACCGGTGCTCATCCACCACGACGCCGATCTCGAGGACGCGGTCGAGCAGTTGTCGTCGCTGGCCTTCTACAACGCGGGGCAGGACTGTACGGCGGCCACCAGGATCCTCGTCGACCACCGGGTCCACGACACCTTTCTGGCCGCGTTCGCCGCACGGGCCCGAGGGCGGCGGCCCGGAGCCCCCGACAACGCGCACGCCGATTTCGGGCCCCTCGCCAGCGCTGCCCACCTCGCCTCCGTCGGTGACGTGCTGGCACGTCTGCCGCAGCACGCCGAGGTGGTCGCAGGCGGCGCACCGCTGGACCGCCCCGGCTACTTCCATCCCGCCACGGTGGTCGCCGGGGTCCGTCAGGAGGACGAGATCGTCCACAGCGAGGTGTTCGGTCCGGTCGTCACCGTCCAGCCGTTCGCCGACGAGTCCGAGGCCTTCCGCATGGCGAACGGGGTCCCGCAAGGACTGGCCGCGAGCGTCTGGACCCGCGACCACGACCGGGCCATGCGCGCGAGCCGGGCGCTGCACACCGGCATCGTCTGGGTCAACACGCATGGCACGACGGTCTCGGAGATGCCGCACGGCGGAGTTCGCCACTCGGGCTACGGCAGCGACCTGTCCCTCACCGGCCTGCTGGACTACACGCAGGTCAAGCACGTCATGCTTTGAAGGCTCCCCTCCCTGCAGGGAGGGGGTTGGTCACCCTCTCACGACCGATGCGGCACCGGTCGATGTGAGGGTGTGGTGTCCCGCCAAGTGCACTTCACGTTCCAAGAAGCGGCATGGAGCGTCGCGTGGGGTGGTGAGGGCATGTCCGCACCTGCGGCGTGACCGGCACTTGCAGGAGCGGCACGGCATGGCCTGGATCGATTCCCACCCGCCCCCAGGTGTGGAAACGATGTGGCTTGTGAGGATTCGGGAAGGGTGGCCGCCAGGTCAAGGTGGCGGCCACCGTTCAGCCGCCGGGACCGGGGCCGGACGGCGGTGATCATGTGCCGGTCAGGGCACGAGCGCCTCTGCCCACAGTACGGTCGCCCTGGCGCCGAAGACGATCAGGTGAACCGTGAGGGTGCGCCACAGTCGCAACAGTCCGGCCAGCACGGCCCCGGAAGCGCGGATGCCGGTGAGGCCGGTGGCACGTTGAGCGCGGGGGTGCCGCGTCGGTCGCGGCGTCCGTCCATGACGGCTCTTGCGGCTTCCGCTTGTCAATGAGGCCTGGTCTCCACGCAGTTGGGCGGTTTCGGTAGTGTCCGCCGAGGAGGGCCGTTCATCGACGGCCTGTCCCTTGCTGGTTACACTGCGATGCGTTCGATTCAGCGCGCTTCCGGTTCGAGCTCGTCGAACACTTTGCTGGACGACATGACCGCGTACCCGGAGGACACCGTGCCCGCCGCTCACCCCGCCTTAGCCGGCCGGCGCCTCCACTCCGGCTTCCGTGCGCCCGAACCACGTTCGTGGTGCACGACGCCTCCCCCGACGGTTACGCGACTTTTGGCCTGTCATGCCCGCATCCAATTTCGCGTGTCGGACACGCTGGAGAGGACCTGATGACCGATCTGATACTGGCCGTGAGTGCCGCCGTCGCGCTGGCGGCCGGTGCCACCGCGTGGCGCTTCCGCGGTGCGTACCGGCGTGAGCGAGGCAGGGCCGACCAGCTCACCGAGCAGCTGCGTGCGGTCGAGCACGTCCTCGGACAACTCGCCGCGGAGGTGCTGCCCGCGGTGGGCGCCGGAGCCGACCGGCAGTACGGAGCCGGCCCCGCCCTGCCCCGCCCGCTGGCCCACACCGCCCTCGCCGGCCGGTTCCGCGACGTGGTGGGACAGGCGGTCGCCACCGTGGCACACGTACGGGAGGCCGCCGACCACCGCATCGCCGAGGTCCGGTCCGCCGCGGAACAGGAGGTCGCGAAGGCACGCCGGGAGTCGCAGCAGGCGACCCGCGCGGCCGTGCGCAGTTTCGCCTCCAGTGTGGTGGCACGCGCGGCCGGGCTCAGCCGGGAGATCAGCAAGGGCGTGCGCTCCCACCAGGACGACGAGGCCTACGCGACGTTGGTGCACATCGACCACATCGCCCAGCAGATGCTGCTGACCGCGCAGGGCTACGCGGTCCTGGCCGGCGACAAGCTCTCCAGGCGCTGGCCGCGTACCTCCCTGACCGACGTGATCCGCGCCGCCATGGGACGCATCGAGGGCTACCAGCGGGTCGAGCACCACGAGTCGGACACCATCGCGGTGGAGAGCCGGGCGGTCGAAGCCGTCGTGCACACCCTGGCGCTGCTGCTGGACAACGCCTTGCGGTACTCACCGCCGGCCGCCCGCGTGCACGTCTCGGTGGAGGAGGGCCATCACGCCTGCTTCCTGATCGTCGACGACGCCGGTCTGCGCATGGACGACGAGCGGCTGCTGTGGGCCAGTGACATCATGTCCGGCAAACAGCGCGACGACATCACGCAGCTCGGCGAACATCCGCAGACGGGCCTGCGCGTCGCGTCCCTGCTCGCCGAGAACTACGGCTTCCGGGTCGAGTTGACCGCGCCGAACATCTACCAGGGCACCCGGGCCGTACTGGTCCTGCCGAAGAACCTCCTGTTCTTCTCCTCCGGCAGTGCCCAGCCCGCCGGAGCCCGCGCCGCCGCGCCCCGGCCCGCCGAGGCCCTCGAGCCCGCCGCCGTACCCGCCGCGCGGGATTCCGGCTCCCCCGCGCCTGCCGCGACCACCGCCAGCGGGCTGACCGTCCGTCAACGTCCTGCCCGGCCACGCGGCACCGCCCCGTCGGCGCCGGAACCTCCGGTCGTGCCGGGACGGCCCAGTGTCGCCGCCGCCTGGGCGTCGGGCACCCGCCGGGGACGCCAGACCGAGGAAAACACCGGACCCACCGAAGGAAAGTGACCATGCGCGACACGCACAGCAACAGCCTGGGCTGGCTGCTCGACAAGGAGCTCGGCGCCGTCGAGGGCGTCGAGTACGCCGTGCTGATGAGCAGCGACGGTCTCCTGCAGGCCCGCACCGAGACGATCGGCCAGGAGGACGCGGAGAAACTCGCCGCGCTCACCGCCTCGCTGCGCGCCGCCGGCAAGGCGTGGGACGAGCACGTCGGCGGCAAGGGCATGTGCCAGTTGCTGATCGAGTCGCAGGGTCGCATCGGGCTGACCACCGCGGCCGCGCGGAACTCGATGCTCTCGGTCGTCACGGCCGGCCCGGACGCCGACGTCGGTCTGATCAGCCACCACATGGTGCGGCTGGCGACGCGGCTCGGCCACGAGCTGGAGGTCGGGGACCGGCACCCTGTCTCGGAAGGCGGCACCGCGACGTGAGTGGTCCGCGGCACGACCCGGACCTGATCAGGCCCTACGTCCGCACCGGAGGACGGAACCGGCCCAGCCGTGATGTGCGCCTGGAGACGGTGGTCATCGCGGCGTCCGGTCCCACCGAGAGGCTGGCTCCGGACGCCCGCAGGGTGATGCGCCTCTTCGCCGGCGGGCGGGGCGGCCTGGCCGTGGCGGACATCGCCGCCGCGCTGGAGCTGCCGCCCTCGACCGTACGGATCCTCGTCTCCGCCCTGATGGACGGCGGCCATCTCACCAGCCCTGCCCCTGTTCAGGAGGGCCGCCCCGGACTCGACTTGCTCCAGGAGGTGCTGCGTGGACTACGCGAACTTGTCTGACCCGCCGGCCGTCCACTATGTGGCCCCCGCCGTGAACCGCTCGGCGAAGATCGTCGTCGCCGGGGCGTTCGGGGTCGGCAAGACCACTTTCGTCGGCAGCGTCTCCGAAGTGGCACCGCTGCGCATGGAGGAGCCGATCACCGAGGCGAGCGTCGGGGTGGACGATCTGCGCGGCACCCCGCACAAGACGACCACGACGGTGGCCATGGACTTCGGGCGCATCCACCTGCTGAACGACCGCCTGGTGCTCTATCTGTTCGGAACCCCCGGCCAGACCCGGTTCCGCCCCTTGTGGGAAGGGCTGACCGAGGGAGCCCTGGGCGCGGTGGTCCTGGCCGACACCAGGGACCTCGACGGCTGCCACGAGGTGCTGAGCCTGCTGGAGGAGCAGCAGACGCCGTACGCCGTCGTCATCAACGTCTTTCCCGACGCGCCTCGTTACCCCCTGGAGGAGATCCGGCAGGCGCTGGCGCTGGAGCCCGACACACCGCTGACCGAATGCGACGCGCGGGACCGCCGCTCCTGTGTGTACGCGCTCATCACCCTCATCGAACACCTGACCACCCGACACGTCCCCGCCTCTCTTGTGGAGCCCCGCCCATGACCACCCCCGGCCCCGGCATCGCGAGCTCCCCGGCCAGAGTCCCGCTTCACGCCGCCGAGTTCGCCGACGACCCGCACGCCGCGTACGAGCGCATGCGCCGCGTCCACGGCCCCCTGGTCCCCGTGGATCTCGCTCCCGGTGTCCCCGCCACCCTGGTCATCGGCTTCCACCAGGCGCGGCGGATCCTCAACGACCCCCTGCACTTCCCCGCCGACCCGCGGATCTGGCAGCAGGACATACCCGAGACCTGCCCGGTACGGCCGATGATGGAGTGGCGTCCCAACGCGCTGCGCTCGTCCGGTGCCGAGCACACCCGCTACCGGGCAGCGAACACCGCGAGCATCCAGGCGGTCGACCAGCACGAGCTGCGGGCCCTGGTGGAGAAGGTCGCCTCCGGCGCCATCGGTGCCTTCCGCCACCTCGGCCGGGCCGACCTCCTCACCCAGTACTCGTTCCCCATCGCCTTCCACGTGCTGAGCGCGCTGCTGGGCTGCCCGGACGAGATCGGCATGCGCATCGCCGACGGCATGGCGAAGATCTTCGAGGCGGAGGCCGAGACCGCCGCCCACGGCAACGAGATCCTCGGCCAGGCCGTGCTCGACCTGGTGAGGCTCCGGCGGCAGCACCCCGGGGACGACATCACCTCCCGGCTGATTGCCCACAGCGCCCGCCTGGACGACGTGGAGATGTCCCACCAGCTCGTCACGCTGTACGGCGCGGGCATCGAGCCGCTGACCAACCTGATCAGCAACACCGTGCTCAGGATCCTCACCGACGAGCAGTTCTCGGCCGGCCTGCATGCCGGGCGGCCGGTGCGGGAAGCTCTCGACACGGTCCTGTACACCGACCCGCCGTTGGCCAACTACTGCATCAGCTACCCGCCGTACCCGATCGACGTGGAGGGCGTGCTGCTCCCCGCCCATCAGCCCGTGGTCATCTCCATGGCCGCGTGCAACAACGACCCGGCCGTCACCGGGGGCCTCGGTGCCGACGCCCTCACCGGCAACCGCGCCCACCTGTCCTGGAGCATCGGCCCGCACACCTGCCCGGCCCGCACCCACGCGTACCTCATCGCCGAGACAGCCGTCGCCTGCCTGCTCGACGCCCTCCCCGAGATCGATCTCGCCTGTCCCGTACGGGATCTGGTGTGGCGGCCCGGCCCGTTCCACCGCGCCCTGGAAGTGCTGCCCGTCCGTTTCCCCGCTGTCGTCTGAAGCCCCGCTGTCGTCCGACACCGCCACCGCTGTCCTTAAGGAGAACGGCCTTGTCCCAGCACACTCCGCTCGTCCTCGACCCCACCGGGGCCGCCCGGCACCTGGAGCACCGGACCCTGCGCGCCCAGGGGCCCGCCACGCGAGTGGACATCCTCGGCGTCCAGGCCTGGGCGGTCACCGACCCCGCCCTGCTCAAGCAACTGCTCACCACGTCCGACGTGTCCAAGGACGCACGCGCGCACTGGCCGGCCTTCGAGCAGACGGTCGCGACCTGGCCGCTCGCCCTGTGGGTCGCGGTGAAGAACATGTTCACCGCCTACGGCGCCGACCACCGCCGTCTGCGCCGCATGGTCGCCCCCGCCTTCACGGCCCGCCGCATCGCCGAGTTGCGCCCGGCCGTCGAGGCCCTGGTCACCGAACTGGTGGAAGACCTCGCCGCGCTGCCCGCCGGGGAGGTCGTGGACCTGCGCGAACGCCTGGCCTACCCGCTGCCCATCGCCGTGATCGGGCACCTCATGGGCGTACCGGAGGACCGGCGGGCGGACTTCCGCAAGCTCGTGGACGGCGTCTTCGACACCACGCTCACCCAGGAGGAGGCCGAGACCAACACCGTCCGCCTCTACACCCTCCTCGACGAGCTGATCGCCGCCAAGACCAGCGCTCCCGACGACGACATGACCTCGCTGCTCATCGCGGCCCGGGACGAGGAGTCGGACGGCACCGGCTTCACCGCGGAGGAACTCCGCGACACCCTGCTGCTGATGATCAGCGCCGGGTACGAGACCACTGTCAACGTCATCGACCAGGCCGTCGTCGCCATGCTGACCAACCCCGGTCAGTTCGACCTCGTGCGCACCGGCAAGGCCGGCTGGGACGACGTGGTGGAGGAGACGCTGCGGCACGAACCCGCCGTCAAGCATCTGCCGCTGCGTTACGCCGTCACCGACATCGAGTTGCCCGACGGGCGCACCATCGCCCGGGGCGAGGCCATCCTCGCCTCGTACGCCGCCGCCAACCGTCACCCCGGTTGGCACGGCGACGACGCCGACACCTTCGACGTCACCCGAACGGTCAAGGACCATCTGGCCTTCGGCCACGGGGTGCACTTCTGCCTCGGCGCCCCGCTGGCCCGTCTGGAGGTCGCGGAAGCCCTCCGCCAGCTGTTCGACCGCTTCCCCGACCTGTCCCTCGCGGTGCCGGCCGAGGAGCTGCGACCGGTGGCCTCCCTCATCAGCAACGGGCACCAGGAACTCCCCGTCCGGCTGGGTCCCGCACGCCCGGACACCGTGTCCTAGCACTCCGTCAGTCGCTGCGGATCTTGTTGTGTGGCGTCTGATCCGTTGGTGTGGGCAAGGCTGGTGGCCGGTGCTGCAGGTACCGGCCACCGGTGCCGAGAACCGGCGGACGGCACCGCTGCCGGTGAGCGGGCCGCAGGGTCGTACGGCGCGTCAGGCGTAGAAGCGGGACAGACTCTGCAGGACGGCGGCGGGTTTCGCGCCGCCCTCCACCTCGATCGTGCCGTCGACGGTGATCTGGACACCGCCGGGTACGTCTTCCACCGAGGCGAGCCGGGCGACCAGCCGGATGCGGGATCCGGCCTTCACCGGTGCGGGGAAACGCACCTTGTTCAGCCCGTAGTTGACCTTCGTGGTCACGCCCCGCACCTCCAGCAGCTCGGTGAAGAGCGGGATGAACAGGGACAGGGTGAGGTAGCCGTGCGCGATCGGTGCGCCGAAGGGGCCCTGTGCCGCCCGTTCGGGGTCGGTGTGGATCCACTGGTGATCGCCGGTCGCGTCGGCGAAGGTGCCGATCCGCTCCTGCGTCACCTCGATCCACCCACTGGTGCCGAGGTCGCCGCCGGCGAGCTTCCTCAGTTCGTCCAGGCCGTTGACGGTGATGCCCATGAGTCGCCTTCCTGTTCAGGGAGTCGGGGTGCCGTAGTGGTGGCGCACCCGGGTCTTGAGGAGCTTTCCGGAGGCGGTGCGCGGGAGTTCGTCCGTGACCACGACCGACTTGGGGATCTTGTACTTGGCGAGCCGGCCGGCCAGTGAGGCCAGCACCTCCTGCGGGTCCAGCACGGTGCCCGCGGCGGGGACGACGACCGCGCGGGGCACCTCGCCCCATGTGTCGTCCGGGACGCCGATCACCGCGCACTCCGCGATGCCGGGGTGGGTGAGGAGGAGGTCCTCGATCTCGGCGGGGTAGATGTTCTCGCCGCCGGAGATGATCATGTCCTTCATCCGGTCGACGATGTACACGTACCCGTCGTCGTCGATCCGGGCCGCGTCCCCGCTGCGGAACCAGCCGTCGGCGAAGGCCGCCTCCGTCTCCTCGGGCAGTCCCCAGTAGCCGGGCATGACGTGCGGTCCGCGCACCACGACCTCGCCCGTCTCGCCGACGTCGACCGGGGTGAGGTCGGGGCGAACGACCCGTACGTCGCTGAAGAAGTGCGGTACGCCCGCGGCGCCCGACTTGGCGACGGCGTGCTCCGTGTCCAGGAACAGCGCGCCGGGCGCGGCCTCGGTCATGCCGTAGCCCTGCAGGAAGGTGAGTCCGCGCTGCTGGTAGGCGGCTATGAGCGGGGTCGGTACGGGGGATCCGCCGCAGGTGAGGAGGCGGAGCGAGGACAGGTCGGCCGACGGCCAGCGTGGCTGGCGGGCGATCCGGTCGAACATCGTCGGCACCCCGAACATGAAGGTGATCCGGTGCCGTTCGATCAGTTCGAGGGTCGTCTCCGGGTCGAAGGCCTCCACCAGGACGCAGGTGCCGCCCTTGAGCAGTACCGGCAGGGTCAGCATGTTCAGGCCCGCGGTGTGGAACAACGGGGCGGAGACCAGGGCGCGTTCGTCGGCGATCAGATCGTGGTCGACGAGGACGTTGACGGCGTTCCAGGTCAGGTTGGCGTGGGTGAGCATCGCGCCCTTGGGGCGGCCGGTCGTCCCCGAGGTGTACATGATGATGCAGGTGTCGTCGGGGGTGACCGGTTCGTCGATCGGCTCGTCCGGGGCACCCGCCAGGGCCTGTTCGTAGGCGTCGCCGGTCTCGATGCGGATCCGTACGCCGGTCTCGCCCGGTAGGTGCGCGACCAGGCCGGCGTGCGCGGGGCCGTGGATCAGGGCCTTGGCGCCGGAGTCGGCGAGCTGGTAGGCGATTTCGGGTCCGGTGAGGCGGGTGTTGAGGGGGACGAAGACGGCGCCGAGGGTGCCGGCGGCGAAGAGCGTCTCGAGGTGGGCGGGGTGGTTGGGACCGAGGTGGGCGATGCGGTCGCCGCGTCTGACGCCCCGGGCGCGCAGCGCGTGGGCGAGGCGGGTGACGCGGGCGTACAGGGTGCGGTAGTCGGTGGACTGCTCGCCGTGGATCAGGGCCGTGCGGTGCGGGGTCTTGCGGGCCCGGCGTGCGGGCCACGACCCCAGTCCCTCGTTGCGCATCGACACCCCTTACGGTTTCGTCAGCCCGAGCAGGCGGGCGGCGTTCTCCTTGAGGATCTTCGGCCTGACCTCGTCCTTGACGGCGAGCTTCGCGAAGTCGGCCAGCCACCGGTCCGGGGTGAGCACGGGGAAGTCGGACCCGAAGAGGACCTTGTCCTTCAGCAGCGTGTTGGCGTACTGCACGAGTTGCGGCGGGAAGTACTTGGGCGACCAGCCGGAGAGGTCGATGTGCACCCCCGGTTTGTGGGTCGCCACGGCCAGGGCCTCGTCCTGCCAGGGGAACGACGGGTGCGCCAGGATGATTCTCAGGTGCGGGAAGTCGGCGGCCACGTCGTCCACATGGAGCGGGTTGGAGTACTTCAGGCGGATGCCGCCCCCGCCGGGAACCCCGGCGCCGATGCCGGTCTGGCCGGTGTGGAAGAGGGCGATGGCGCCGGTCTCCTCGATCACCTCGTACAGGCCGTACGCCACTGAACGGTCGTTGGGGAAGTAGCCCTGGATGCTGGGGTGGAACTTGAAGCCCCGCACGCCGTACTCCTCGACCAGCCGCCGGGCGTGCCGCACGCCCGCCTTCCCGCGGAAGGGGTCGATGGAGGCGAAGGGGATGAGGACGTCCGCGTTGGCGGCGGCGGCCTCGGCGACCTCTTCGTTGGGGACGGGCGCGGTGCCGGTGGCGGACTCGGCGTCCACCGTGAAGATCACGGCGGCCATCCGTCGTTCGCGGTAGTAGGCGGCCGTCTCCTCAAGCGTGGGCTTTCGCCTGCCCTCGACCTTGAAGTAGGCGGAGGAGGCGTCGTGCAGGTCGTCGTCCAGGGAGGAGTGGCCCTCGGCGGAGACCTCCGCGTGGGTGTGGACGTCGATCGCGACCAGTTCGTCGAGGTGCAGAGCCGGGTTCGTGCCGGGGGACATCATGCCCCCGGGATCTTCGGGGCGGGGATGCCGACCGTCTGGGGTTCGGCGCCGACCGAGGTGGGCCAGGCGTCGGCGAGGGCGTGCGGGGTCCAGCCGCCGTCGGAGTAGGCGGCCCGTATCTCCTGCGGATGCGACCAGAGTGCGACCTTGTCGCCGCCGATGCCGATGCACTGGCCGGTGACGTCGCGGGCGGCCTCGGAGGCCAGGAACGGAACGAGGGCGGCGCAGTCCTCGGGGGTGCCGAAGCCCTCCCCCCTGCGCAGGAACGCCGGCAGCGCTTCGCCGTTCTTCAGGGCCTCGACGTACGGGGCGAAGGCGGGGATGGTCTCGGTCATCGCGGTGGCGGCGACCGGCACCATCGCGTTGACGGTGATGTTCGCGCGCGCCAGTTCCATGGACCAGGTGCGGGCCATGGCCGCGATTCCGGCCTTCGCGGCGGCGTAGTTGGTCTGGCCGAAGTTGCCGCGCTGGCCGGCCGGGGAGCCGACGAGGACGAGTGTGCCGCCCTCGCCCTGTTCGCGCATGCGGACGGCGGCGGCGCGTGCGCAGGTGAAGGTGCCCCTGAGATGCGTGGTGAGCACCGCGTCGAAGTCGTCGTCGGTCATCTTCCACAGCACCTTGTCGCGCAGGATGCCCGCGTTGGTCACCAGCACGTCGAGCCGGCCGAACTCCTCCACGGCACGCCGGACGAGCCGGTCGGCGGCCTCGGCGGTGCCGACCGGGACCACCTCGGCGACGGCGGTGCCGCCGGCCTCGGTGATGGACTTGACGGCCTGTTCGGCGACGGCTTCGTCGATGTCGTTGACGACCACGGAGGCGCCGTGGGCGGCGAGGGCGTGTGCATGGGCGAGGCCGAGGCCACGGCCGCTGCCGGTGACGACGGCGGCCTTGCCGGTGAGATCGATGGGGGGCACGAGCGGTCCCTTCGCTCGGGGTGCGCCGCTTGGGCGCCGGGCGACTTGGAGATCGAAGCTAAGAGCAATAATTGTTGTCGTCAATAGTTGTTGGCGACCTTCGGGTGCGTCATGCTGGAATCCGCACGCGACACCGCACCCGTGGGAGCCGAGACCGGTGACCCGGGGACCGAGACCCAGGGAGCCCGCCATCGCCGGCCAGCACACCGACAACCCCACCCGCATCGACGCCGACGAGCCGTGGATGCGGGGACTGCACGCGGACACGGGCTATCTGCTGTACCGCCTGGGCCTGCGCTCCGGTCAGTTGTTCAACACGTTCCTTCAGGAGTCGGGACTGCGGCTGCGGCACTATGCCGTGCTGCGCTTCCTGGCCACGTGCGAGGGAGCGCTCCAACGCGAACTCAGCGCCCGGCTGGGTTACGACCCGAGTGCGATCGTGGGCCTGGTGGACGACCTGGAGAAGCTGGGCTTCGCCGAGCGCCGCCCCGCACCCGACGACCGCCGCAGCCGCGTCGTCGCCCTCACCGAGGACGGTCGCGCGTTCCTCCGCGACACGGACGAGGCGGGCCGGCGCGTGACCGACGAGTTGCTCACTCCGCTCGCCCCCGCCGACCGGGAGGCACTGCACACCTTGCTGCTGCGCGTCGCCGGGAACGGACTCGACTGACGCCCGGGCCGGTCGGCGTGGCGCGGGCGCGGACCGGCGTCAGGACGGCCCGAGCCGGGTCTCATCGGGTACGGCCCCCGGCCCCCGCCGCGCGTGTCAGGACAGACGCGGCCTCGTACTGTATGCGCGTGACCGGTCCAGTCCCCCGCCCCCAGTCCCTGCTCCTCAGCTTCCTCGGCGACGAGGTGCTGGGCCGCGGGGTGTACGTGTACACGGGGAGCGTCATCGAGGTGTTCCGGCGGGCCGGAGTCGGCGAACAGGCCACCCGGTCCACGCTCACCCGCATGGTCGGCCGCGGCCTGCTGAGCCGTCGGCGCGAGGGCCGGCGGACCTACATCGGCCTCACCGACCGCTCGGAGGCGATCCTGCGCGACGGCGAGCGCCGTATCTGGCAGACGGGCGCGGTCAACCGGGACTGGGACGGCGGCTGGACGCTGCTGGGGTTCTCGCTCCCGGAGTCGTGGCAGCGCCAGCGGCACGATCTGCGCTCCCAGCTGACCTGGGCGGGCTTCGGCGCGCTGTTCAGCGGGCTGTGGATCGCACCGGGCGAGGTCGACGTGTCCGGGATCGTCGCCGAGCTGGGCCTGGCCGCGCACGTGAAGGTCTTCCGTGCCCACGCGGACGCGGGCATGGACATCGCCGAGATGATCGACGACACCTGGGACCTGGGTGAACTGGCCGCCCGTTACCGGGACTTCGAGGCGTCCTGGGGGCCGTACGCGTGGGACGGCACGGACCTGGCCGCGCAGGACGCCCTCGCGCTGCGCCTCCGGCTGACCGCCGAGTGGCTCCAAGTGATCCGTGGCGACCCGAGGTTGCCCGTACGGCATCTGCCGGCCGACTGGCCCGCGGACGCGGCGGAGAAGACGTTCCGCGCGGTCCACGCCCTGCTGGAAGCGCCCGCCCGGGACGCGGCGCGCCGTCTGATCGAAACGATCCCGGCGGCCTAGGAACCTGCGCACCCTGAAACCGACGCGGTCGGCTCCGGACGGGCGTCGGCGGGAGACAGGACGGCCGGGCAGCCACCGCTGGGTGGTGCCCGGCCGTTCGTCTCGCCGAGGCCGACGGGGCTCAGTGACCGGCGGAGTCCTCGGGGCGTGCATGGCGGGGCAGGAGGAAGGAGAGCAGGAACGTCAGGACGAGCATGCCGTCGACGATCCACAGCACCGTCTTCATCACGGAGCCGAAACCGCTGCGGAAGGCCGACTTCGCGGTGGTCTCCAGCGCGCCGGGTATCCGGGCGCCGGCCTGCGGCGACGTCACGGCGGACCGGGTGTCCCTCGCCAGGCGGGCGCACGACGCCGGGGTGGCGGCGGGATCCTTGGCGACGGCACGGTCCGAGGCGCACCGCCTGAGGTCCGCGACGACGCGGTCCTGGGCGGCCGGCGCCACGTGCGCGGCGCTCAGCCGGCCCCGCAGGCCGGCCGAGTGGTGGTCGACGGCGGTGGCGATACCGCCGCCGAGCAGGCCGAAGAACACGGTGCCGAGGATCGCCACGCCGAAGGCGCCGCCGAGCTGTTGCATCGCGGTCATCGTGCCGGAAGCCGAGCCCGTCTCGTGCTGCTCGACGCTGGCGAGCACGATGTCGAAGAAGGGGGCCATCAGCAGGCCCATTCCGATGCCGGTGACGAGCAGGGCCGGCACGAGCTGCCAGGGGCCGACGCCGCTGCCCACCGTGTCGAGGGTCAGCCACACGCCGAACACGCCGAGCGCCATGACGACCGTGCCCGCCTGGAGCACGGCCCGGCCGAACCGGGCGACGGCCTGGGCGACGCCGAAACCGACGATCATGCCGCCCGACCAGGGCACCATCACCAGGCCGGCCTTCAGCGGCGAGTAGCCGAGCCCGATCTGGGTGTAGAGGTTGAAGACCAGCATGAAGCCCTGCATGGTCGAGAAGAAGACCAGCCCGAGCGTCATGCCCCCGCTGAAGCCGCGCTTACGGAAGAGGCTGGGGACGACCAGCGGGTCACGGCCGGCCTTGCTGCGGCGCGACTCGTACGTCGCGAAGGCGACGAAGACGGCCACCGACGCGGCCATCATCGCGAACGTCCACGCGGGCCAGTCGTACTCACGGCCCTGGACCAGCGGGAAGATGATGAGCAGCGCGGCCAGCGAGACCAGGAGCATGCCGGGTATGTCGAGCCGCGGCCTGTCGCCGGAGCGGCCCCTGGGCAGGTAGCGCAGTGCCCCGAGGAAGGCGGCGGCGCCCAGCGGCAGGTTGATCAGGAAGATCATCCGCCAGCCGGTGCCGAAGTAGTCGGCGTCCACGAGCCAGCCGGCCAGGATCGGCCCGCACACCGCGGACAGTCCCATGATCGGCCCGAACATGCCGAAGGCCTTCTGCGACTCCTTCGGCGGGAACATCTCCTTGATCATGCCGAGGCCCTGCGGCAGCATCACCGCGCCGAACAGGCCCTGGACGACACGTGCGGCGATCAGCATCTCGGGCGACACGGCGACCGCGCACAGCAGCGAGCCCAGGGTGAAGCCGGCGGCTCCCACCAGGAACATCCGGCGGCGCCCGTGGATGTCCCCGAGCCGTCCGCCGGTGACGAGTCCGACGGCCATCGAGAGGGTGTACGCGGCGGCGAGCCACTGGAGGGTGGAGGCGCCGCCGCCGAGGTCGGCCCGCATGGAGGGGCCGGCGATGTTCGTGACGACGGCGTCGAGGAGATCCATCACCTCGGCCGCGAGGATCACGAAGAGCGCAGCCCAGCGCCACCGGTAGGGCGCCGGCGAATCGGTGGGCGTCTCTGCGGACGCGACACCGGTGGTGGACATCGGAATCTCCTCGGAGAAGGGCGCGTCCCGGTCGGGAGGCGCGGGCGGGGCAGGACGGTCGGACGCGATCGCTCGGTGAACAGCGTTCACCGTAGCAGAACGGTGCTCAGTGAGAGAACGTCGTTCATTAAGATATAGCGCCATTGCTCGACACAGACAAGATATATCGCGTTCCAGGTGACGGCGGTGCCTCACCCTGGGCAGAACACTGTTCTCCGTTTCCTAGACTGACCCCATGAGTGACGCGGCCGCCGGCACCCCAGCACCCCCTCCGCCGTCCCCGTGGGAGCGCGAGCGCCCCGCCCGCGCCGGCGCGCCCGCACGCGCGCCGCTGACGCGCGAGCGGGTCGCCGAGGCCGCCCTCACCGTGCTGGACCGGCACGGGCTCGACGGTCTTTCGATGCGTCAGGTGGCGGCCGAGCTGGGGGTCGCGGTGTCCGCCCTCTACGCCCACGTCAGTTCCAAGGACGACCTCCTGGAGCTCATGTACACGCGGCTCTTCGACGGCTACGCGCTCCCCGCGCCCGATCCGGAGCGCTGGCAGGAGCAGCTGCGGGACTTCGCCCGCGCCTGGCGCCGGCGTCTGCTCTCCCACCGGGACATGGCCAGGATCTCCATGGGACACGTCCCCTTCACCGCCGAACTGCTGCCGCATGTCGAGGCGTTGCTCGCCCTCTTCCGCACCGCCGGGCTGCCCGACCGGATCGCGGCGGAGGCCGGCGACCTCATCTCCACCTACATCGACGGGTTCGTCCTGGAGGAGGGCATGTGGCGCGACCGGGCCGCCCGGCACGGCGGCACCGCCGCCTCGCCGGCCCGCCCCGACTGGAGCGAGATGGCCGACGAGATGCAGAACTACTTCGCGTCCCTGCCGGCGCAGGACTTCCCCCACCTGCGCGCCCTGTCCGGGCTAATGGTGACGGACTCCTCCGACGAGAGGTTCGACATCGGACTGGAGATCATCCTGCGCGGCCTGGCGAGTTACCTCCCCGCTCCGGCGACCGGCCCGCTCCCGCAATCCGAGCGCGCCCCGGAGGCCGGTACGGCCCCGGACGCCTGACGGCCCCGGACGTCTGACGGCCCGTGGGGAAACCTCCCCCGCGGGGCGATCTTGGTTGATATACGCTGCGCCTTACTTTGTTCACTTTGTTCGAACAGTACGGCGAATCCAGGCCACCGGATCCGCCCTGCCCGGGGGGGCATTCCCATGACTTCACAGTCCCGCGCGGTGCTCGGCATCGCGCTCACTCCTGTCCTTGCCCTGGCGGCCGCGACACCGGCCGCCGCCCACAGCACGGCGGCGGCAACCGACACCACCGCCACGGCCGCCGGCACAACCCAGGTCACCGTCGGGACGCGTGCGCCGGGCCCGTGGGGCACCCGCACCCTGCACGCCCCGAGCCCCGACCCCACCTCCGCCTCGGGCGGCCTGAACGCCCTGGTGTCGGCCGGGGACGGCGCCCTCGTCTCCCTCACCGGCGACGGGCTCTCCCGTTCCACCCGCATCCGGCCCGCCGGAAGCACCCACTGGCTCGCCCCGCAGACCTGGACGGACGCCGGCGGGTACAACACCCAACTGGTCTCGCTCGGCGACGGCTCGGTGCGCCTGGTCTGGCGGGCCAAGCGCGCCGACGACCACGACAACTACTGGCTGAAGGTGGCCACCCTCGCGCCCGGCGCGACCGCCTTCTCCGGGCCCGAGTACGTCGCCGCGGTCCCGGAGAAGGGCTACCAGCACCTGGCGGCGGCCCCCGACGGCCGGCTGGTCGCCGTGTGGACCGTCTCCGGCGTCGTGAAGGTCGCCGAGAAGTCCGGACCGCAGGCCGCGTGGACCGCTCCCGCCGACCTCAACGAGCAGCCGGCGTCCGGCAGCCGGGACATCTCCGACATGGACCTCGCGGTCGCCAAGGACGGCACCGCCCTGCTGGTGTGGCAGTGGCAGGCGAGCGACGCCGTTGTCGCTCTGCAGAAGGCTCCCGGCGCGACCGCCTGGACCGCGGTCGAGGGCTTCCCGGTCCCGGGCAAGGACCTGGCGCGACCGAAGGTGTTCGCCAGTCCGCAGGGCGGCTTCGACGTGTTCTACGACGACCTCGCGCAGCTCATGCACACGCACCGGTCCGCCGGCGCGACGCAGTGGAGCACCCCGCGGTCCGCCGCCGACCTCGGCAGCACGTTCGGGATGACCGCGCCCGTCCACCTGCCCAACGGCGACCTCTTCGTCGCCGGCGCGCCCGGCTACTCGACCGGCCCCTGGTACGCGGTGCGCTCGGCGGCCACCGGCGCCTGGCTGCCGTACACGCAGCCCTTCTCCACCCACAAGAAGGTGCGCGCGGTCGCGGCGGCCGCCACCTCGGGCGGCACGGTCACGGTGACGTGGCGGGAGGGCTACTCGGGCCAGGAGTACACCATGGCCGCCGTCTTCAAGGGTGGCACCTGGTCCGCCGCGCGGCGGCTGAGCGCGACGAGCACCCAGTCCACCGGCGCGCCCCAGGTGGCCGCCGACGCGCTCGGCCGCCCCGTCGTGGCGTGGGACGAGTACAAGCCGACCGAGACGAACGGCATCGCCCTGGACGGCGTGTACCAGGCCACCACGACCAGCCGCGCGCTGCCCGAGTGGCGTGACTACACGGACGACGGCAAGGCCGACCTGTTCGGCCGGGACAGCTCCGGTCTGAAGGTGTACGCGGGCGACGCGACGAAGCTGTCCGCCGGACAGCGTGCGAGCAGCTGGCCGACGGGCACGCAGGTGCTGCCGTTCGGTGACCTCGACGGCGACGGCTGCGACGACGTGTTCGTCCGTTTCCCGAAGGGCGAGGCCGACGTCTACCCGACGGTCTGCGGCGGGCTGCCCGACCAGCAGTCGTTCCACGTGAAGGTCTCCTCGGACTGGAGCGGGTACGACGCGGTCGTCTCGCCCGGCGACTTGACGGGCGACGGCCGGGCCGACCTGCTGACCCGGTCGGCCTCGACCGGGAAGCTGTACGTGTACGCGAACAACGGCGCGGGCGGCTTCAAGGCCCGCACGCTCGCCGGATCCGGCTTCGGCGGCTACAAGAAGCTGATCGCCGCCGGGGACCTCAACGGCGACGGCAGGAACGACCTGCTGGCCCTCGACGCGTCCAACGAGCTCTGGAGATTCAGCGGGACCGGCACCGGCACCTTCAAGCCCCGCTCGCTGGTCTTCAAGGACTGGGGCACCTCCTACAAGGACGTGGTCGGCGGGCTCGACCTGTCCGGGGACGGCCGGGCCGACCTGGTCTCGCTCGACAAGGACGGCCGCGCCTGGCTGAACCGGGGCAACGGCCAGGGCGGCTTCGGCAGCCGGTCGCAGGTCGGCAGGTCCACGAACTGGTCTGGCATCCGCATCTCCTGACGGCGCGGCGCACCCCCGGGGCCCCTCAGGACCGCAGGCACCACGGGGACCGGCGTCACCCGGTTCCAGCGGGCCCGCCCGGCCCACCTCGACCCGAAAGGGCGGGTGGACCGGGCGGGCTCCGTCTGTTTTCGGCGAACCGCTCGGCCGGCCCGGGACGGGCGGTCGCACGAATCAATGTTGTGCACCGCATTGACGGCCGTAAGAATTCGACCCTACATTCCTGGCACCTTCGTTCAGTGCACTGAGGATCTGCCCCACGAGCCCCCTCCGCAGCCCAGAAGGAGCCGACGCCATGCGCGCCAGCACGCCCCGAACCCGTCCGCGCATCGCCCTGGCCGCCCTGGCCACGCTGGCGTCCGCGGCCCTCGTCACCGTCCCCGCGCCGACCGCCCAGGCGGACCCGGCGGCCACGACCCACCTCACCGGTACCCTCTCCGACGGCGCCGCCTGGATCGCGGACGTCCCCGCCCGCTGGAACGGCACCCTTCTGCTGTTCAGCCACGGCTTCGGCCCCACCGTCGCCAAGGACGCCCCCTCCGACGCGGTGCGCACCGAGTTGCTCGGCGAGGGCTATGCGATGGCCGGGTCCTCGTACGACCCCCATGGCTCGATGTGGGCCCTGAACAGCGCCGAACGCGACCAGTTCGCCACGCTCGACGCCGTCACCGCGAAGATCGGCACACCGGGCCGCACCCTGGCCGTCGGCCAGTCCATGGGCGGCCTCGTCAACGCGCAGATCGCCCGCGACGGCACCGGCCGCGTCGACGGCGCCCTAGGCCTGTGCGGTCTGGTCGCGGGCGGAACCGACCTGGACAACTACCAACTGGACGCGGAGTACACCATCGCCCGGCTGCTCCTGCCGGGACAGGACGTCGGTCTCGTCCGCTTCGGCTCCGCGGACGACGCGGCGGCGACCGCCGAGAAGCTCACCCACGCCGTCACCGCGGCCCAGGCCACCCCGCAGGGCCGTGCCCGTATCGCCCTGGCCGCGGCCTTCCTCAACCTGCCCGCCTGGGCGCCCGGGAAGGACCGGCCCGCGCCGACCGACTGGGCGGGTCAGGAGGAGCAGCAGTACGCGTGGTTCGCGCAGGGCATCCTGTCGTTCGTCGAGGGAGGCCGGTACGCCGTCGAGCAGTCCGCCGGCGGC
This sequence comes from Streptomyces sp. NPDC048191, assembly GCF_040652655.1. NCBI lineage: Bacteria > Bacillati > Actinomycetota > Actinomycetes > Kitasatosporales > Streptomycetaceae > Streptomyces > Streptomyces sp. NPDC048191. Next base: position 307,017 of record NZ_JBEZMO010000004.1, on the reverse strand, counting down.
AACAACTCCTGGAACCGGGGCGTGGACTACGCCCGCCTGCTCGCCGGTTCCGTCCACGCCCCACAGGTCCGCGCCCTGTATCGGACGGCCGGACTCGATCTCGGCGCGGACCTCACGTCCCTGACCCGGGGGGCCTCGGTCCGCGCCGACCCCGCCGCGGTCCGTACCGCGCAGCGCACCTCCTCCGCCGGTCAGCGCCTCGGTGTCCCACTGCTGGACGTGCACACGATCGCCGACAACCTGGTCCCGGTGGAGCAGGAACGGCAGTTCGGCGACCGGGTGCGCGGGGCCGGGGACGGCGCACTGCTGCGGCAGTCGTACGTCGAGCGGCAGGGCCACTGCGCGTTCACCACGGCCGAGACCGTGGCCGCCCTGCACGCGCTCGAACACCGCGTCACCACCGGCCGCTGGGACGACGCCACGACCCCGGCCGCGCTCCAGCGGTCCGCCACCGCGCTGGGTCTGGACGGGGCGGCGTACGTCCCGTACCGACCGGCACGCCTGACGGTCGGCCGCGACCGCTCGACGCACCCCACCCACCCCTGACGTTGGGACCCGCTCATGTCCGACTCGTCCGCCGCCCCGCGCAGTTCCCTGCCACTCGGCACACTGGTGGCCGGCTGTCTCGCCGTCTGCCTCGCCCAGATCGGCCTCGCCATACCGGCCACCCTGAACGGGCTGTTCCAGGAGCACCTCCACCCGGTCGGCTCCCAACTCACCTGGATCTCCGACGCGTTCCTGCTGCCCGTCGCCGTCCTCGAACTCTCCTTCGGCGTGCTGGGCGACCTGTTCGGCCGCAAACGGCTCCTCGTCGGCGGCGCCGCGCTGATGTGCGCGGGTGAGGCGGTCGCGGCCGGCGCCTCCGGCATCCATCAGCTGTGGGCGGGGCAGGCGCTGGCCGGCCTCGGTGCCGCCGCGCTCTTCCCCACCTCCCTCGCCATGATCGCGGCCGGCACGCACACCGGCGCCGAGCGCGCCCGCGCCATCGCCGTATGGGCCTCCAGCCTGTCCGCGGGCGGCTTCCTCGCCCCGCTGCTCGGCGGTATCACCGGCACCTACGGTTCATGGCGCTCGGCGTTCGTGGTGGTCGCCGTGCTGGCTGCGGCGAGCGCCCTGGTGAGCCTGTGGCTCGCCACCAACTCCAGAGCGCCGGAGGGACGTTCACTGGACTTCGGCGGGCAGATCACCATCGGCGTCGGGCTCTTCGCCCTGCTGTACGCCGTGATCCAGGGGCCCACGGACGGCTGGGGCTCGGCCCCGGTGGTCGTGGCGTTCGTGATCGCGGTCGTGTTCGTGGGTCTGTTCGTGACCGCCGAGAGCCGGGCCCGCTCCCCTCTCCTGCGCCTGGACCTGTTCCGCAACCGGTCCTTCGCCATCGCGTCGGTCGTCGCGGTCATCGGCATGTTCAGCTTCCTGGGTACCGCCTACGCGGCGAGCATCCGGCTCGGCCCCATCCAGCACCAGAGCCCGATGCGCACGGCCTTCGCGTTCCTGCTGCTCAACGGCATCGCCCCGGTCCTCACCCCCCTGACCTCCCGGCTGCTGCACCGGCTGCCCGCACGGGCGCTGCTCAGCGCCGGGCTGACGCTGATCGCCGCGGGCGACTTCCTGGCCGCCGGCCTCGACGTCGGCGACTCGGACCTGACCTCGCTGGTCCTGCCGCTCGGCCTGGTCGGCGTCGGCTTCGCCTTCACGGTGTCGTCGATCACCGCAACCGCCGTCAACACGGTGCCGGTCCCGCTCGCCGGCATGGCCAGTGCGGCCACCAACCTCCTGCGCGACTTCGGCTTCACCCTGGGGCCGGCGGTCATCGGCGCGGTCGCGCTGAGCCAGGCGGCGACCCGGGTGACCTCGTCGCTGGCCGGGGCGTCCTCCCTGGACGCGGGATCGAAGGCGGCGGCGCACGCGGTCCTGAAGGAGGGCGGCCCGCTCGCACTGAACTCCGTCCCCGCGGCCTCCCCACCGGGCGCGGCCCGCGCATACGCCCTCGAGGCCCTCGGTCACGGCTATGCGATCGGATTCGTCGTGTGCGGTTCGGCCGCCCTGTTCTCGGCCGTGCTGGCGGTGACGGCACTGCGAGGGCGTACGGCGGAGCAGAGCGTCCCACGAGCGGAGGACGGCACGGAGCCGGCGATCCGCACCGGCACCCACCACGCCACCACTCAAAACGGTGACCTGCGGGAAGTCTAGAAGCTGTTTCGAATTTCGTGATCGGTGATGCTCTGTGGCAGGTTGGCAGATCCGTTCGCCACCCGGGCAGGACAGTGTGCGACCCGCTCTGCCTGGGGTGCTGCTGCCCGTTGGACTATGGTGCCCTGGTGGACCAGTTGATCGCCGGTGACCCGTCCTTCATAGGCCCGTACCGCCTGATCACCCGGCTGGGGGAAGGGGGGATGGGGCTGGTGTATCTGGGGCGTTCCGAGGAGGGGCGCACCGTGGCCGTGAAGGTCATCCGAGCTGAGTACGCCGGGAACCCGGAGTTCCGTGAGCGCTTCGCCCGCGAGGTGGCTGCCGCGCGGCAGGTGGGCGGGGATGGGACGGCAGCCGTGCTCGACGCCGCCCCCGAGGCCGACGTTCCCTGGGTGGCGACCCAGTACATCCCGGGACCCGACCTTGGTACCGTCGTCGGCCAGGACTTCGGGCCGCTGCCCGAGTACTCGGTCCGCGTCCTCGCCAACCGGCTCGCCCTTGCCCTGCAGGTCGTCCACGGGGCGGGCCTGATCCATCGTGACCTCAAGCCGTCCAACGTGCTCGTCACCCTCGACGGCCCGCGCGTCATCGACTTCGGCATCGCGCGGGCCATGGACAGCCTGGCCGGGGACGGCTCGCCTCTCACCCGCACCGGCATGCTGATCGGCTCTCCCGGCTTCATGTCGCCAGAGCAGGCCCGGGGCCGTGAACTCACCTTCGCCAGCGACGTGTTCTGCCTGGGCACCGTCCTCGTCTACGCCGCCACTGGACGCCTCCTCTTCGGCGCCACCGACCCCAACCTGAACGCCCACCTCTTTCGCATCGCGGAGGACGAAGCAGATCTGACCGGTGTGCCGGAGGCACTCGTCGACCTCGTCCGTCAGTGCGTGCACAAGACCCCGGCCGAGCGGCCCACCCTCCAGCAGGTGATCGAGCGTACGGCGACGAACCGGGTCGCGGGATGGCTGCCCAAGGCGCTTGTGGAGCAACTGGGCCGCCACGCCGCCGAGTTGTTGGACTATGCCCCCACACCGCGCACACAGACTCCCCCAGACCCACCGGGTCCCCTCCTCCCCACCTCCCCCCTACCCTCACATCCGAGCCACACCGCCACAGCCCCCGCTGGCTCAGATCCCAACGGATCCGTATCGCCCCCACGTCCAGATCTGCCGGCGAAGGAAACGCAATCGATCCCGGATGCGCAAACCACCGGACAACGCCCACCCGAGAAACAGCTCCCCGTCCCCGCCCTGCACGAGGCCGACACGCAGACCGCGACGCCGGATGCCCCCAGCCCGGAAGCCTCCCCCGCCGCGGGCAGCCCCGCCGCGGGTGCGCACGCTGCCGCTCCTGCGGGCGGGCGCGGAGTGAACCGCCGCAGCATCCTTCTCGGCGGCACCGCAGCCCTGGCTGCAGCCGCAGGCGCCGGCCTGCTGGCCTTACGACACGACGCCGGCCACACCCCAGCACCCCACACCGACACCAGTCCGCGAACGCACCCGAGACCCAGTCGTCCCGGACCACAGCTGTGGTTCACCCTCACCGGCGTCGGTGACGTGAACTCCGTGGCGTTCAGTCCCGACGGCAAAACCCTCGCGATCGGCAGCGGCGACATCTCGTTCGCAAGTCTCATCACCCGTAAGATCACGGGCACCACCAACTCTCCTGACAGCGTCGGCGACTCGGTGGCATTCAGCCCCGTCGGCACGATCCTTGCCAGCGGCGGCGGAGACGGTGCCGTTCGGTTCTGGGACCCCGCCACCCGCGCCACCACCGCGACTCTGGCCGACCCGTCCAAAGGCCCATCGGCACCACCTCCGGTGGCGTTCAGCCCGCACGGTCGGATCCTTGCTGCCGGCTACACCGACGGCACCGTCCATCTGTGGGACATCGCCACCCGCACCAGCACCACCACTCTGACCTGCAGCGACGACACTGGGCTGGCGTCGGTGGCGTTCAGCCCCGACGGCAAGACCCTCGCAGCCAACATCGCGGGCGGTACGATCCTGCTGTGGGACATCGCCACCCGCACCAGGACCACGCTGGTCAACTCCCCTACCAGCACGGCGAACTCGGTGGCCTTCAGCCCCGACGGCAAAACCCTCGCAGGTAGCGGCTTCGGGCCCGTCCTGCTGTGGGACATCGCCACCTGCACCCACACCACTCTGGCTCATTCCGCCTCGGTGGTGTCGGCGGCGTTCAGCCCCGACGGCAAAACCCTCGCCACCGCCGGCGGCACCGACGATGTCACCCAGATCTGGGACATCGCCACCCGTACCCACACCGCGACCCTGACCGGCCAGACCAATGCCGTGCAGTCCGTGGCGTTCAGCCGAGACGGCAAAACCCTCGCCGCGGGCAGCGCCGACGGCACCACCCAAGTATGGAGACTGCGGTGATCCGCTGCCGCAGACGATGGTGGCGGAGGCGGTGTTCTGGGGGCAGGTGGCTTGCCTCGGTGCCCGCTCAGCGGTCGTCGAAGTTCAGCGGCCCGAGGTCGCGCACGACTTCGGCGAGTGCTCGGATGGGCTCGTTCTCGGATTCGGTACGCCAGACCAGGGCGTAGCTCAGGGGTGGCATGTCCCGGATGGGCAGCCAGCGGATGTGCGACATGGACCAGTGCCGGGTGACGTGGGCCGGGAAACCGTGCACGATCTCGCCTGTCCCGACCAGGTGGATCAGGTCGTCGCTGTTCATGATGCTCTGGCTGCGTTCGATTGGGCGGCCCCGCGGGGTCTGGAAGGGCAGGTACCGGTCCTCCCAGTAGTCGGGCATCAGGGGCGCCGTGACGTGCTGGCGATCGGCGAGGGTCTCCAAGGTGACGGACGATCGCGCGGCCAGAGCGTCCTCGATGGAGACGGCGAGCAGCCGCGGGTCGGTGAAGAGGACGGGGCCCACGGTGAGGTCCGGGTGCTCCACGGGCAGAAACACGACCAGGACGTCCAGTTGGCCGTCGCGGAGTCTGGCGAACGGGTCGACGTAGGGAGCACGGCGGATCTGCAGTTCCCACTGCGGGTGGCGGGAACGGAACGCCCGCCAGCAGTGGTGCACTTCGGCGATGTTGAAAGGGAGCATGCCGACCCGCAGGACCGCCGTCACTCCGCGGGCGGCCAGCCGTGCGCGCTCCAAGCCGGCCTGTAGTCCCGCGTACACCGGTCGCAGATCGTCACGCAGCTGCCGCCCCAACGGAGTCAGCCGGATCTGCCGACGGTTCGAGCGGTCGAACAGCGTTCCACCGAGCCGCCGCTCCTGTGCCGCGATCGCCTGGCTCACGCGCGCCTGAGTGACGTGCAGTCGAGCCGCCGTCCGACCGAAGTGAAGTTCGTCCGCAAGCGTCAGGAAGATCTCGATGTCCCGCAGTTCCACCGGGCGGACCTCCCTTCATAACGCGTGGGTTATCGGCGCGCGCCCGAAGTTTACGTTGATCAGTTCCAGTGTCCGGGGCCAGGGTTGGTCCCGACAGTGGCCCGCCACTGGTAGTTGAGTCACTGGACCTCGAAACCCTCACCTGCGGGTGGCAGCCAGGATCCGCGGGTGATCGGGCTGCGTGCCCGCCGGGCCGATGACACCTCGACGTTCGCGTCCGCCGCGCCTGCCTGGCCGTGAGCGCCATACCGCGGACGGGTCACAGTTCGCACAGTGCAAGGAGATTGGAGATGAGGATGAGCAACCGCGGCTTCTCCGAAGGAGGGTTGCGCAGGATCCGCGAGGTACTGGCACGCCATGTCGAGTCCGGGAAGATCCCCGGGCTGGTCGCGCTGGTGAGCCGGGGCGATGAGACGCACGTCGAGGCGATCGGGACGATGCGGCACGATGGCGGCGCGCCGATGCGCAGGGACACGATCTTCCGGATGGCCTCGACGTCCAAGCCGGTCACCATGGCGGCGGCGATGGTGCTGCTGGACGAGTGCAGGCTTCGCCTCGACGACCTGGTGGAGCCGTGGCTGCCCGAGCTCGCCGACCGGCGGGTGCTGAAGCGGATCGACGGGCCGCTGGACGAGACTGTCCCGGCGCGGCGGCCGATCACCGTACGGGACGTGCTGACCTCCACGTTCGGGCTCGGCATGGATATGACAGTGCTGGGCACGCCGATCATGGGCGCGGTCTTCGAGCAGGGCCTCACGCCCAACTTGCCGGAGCCGATGCCCGAGCCGGATGAGTGGATGCGCCGCCTGGGCACGCTTCCGCTGATGCACCAGCCCGGCGAGCGTTGGCAGTACCAGATAGCCAGCGATCTGATCGGCGTGCTTGTCGCGAGGGTCACGGGCCAGTCGTTCGGGACGTTCCTGCGCGAGCGCGTCTTCGACCCGCTGGGAATGAAGGACACCGGCTTCCACGTGCCCGCCGACCAGTTCGACCGGCTGCCGACCCTCTACGCTCCCGACCCGCAGAGCGGGGAGTTCACCGTGTGGGACGAGGCGGAAGGGGGGCGCTGGAGCAAGCCTCCTGCGTTCGAGGGCGGCGGTGGTGGGCTGGTGTCCACCGCCGACGACTTCCACGCGTACTTCCGGATGCTTTTGAACGGCGGGATGCACGGTGACGAACGGATCCTGTCCCGGGCCGCCGTTGAGCTGATGACCACCAACCGCCTTACGCCCGAGCAGAACGCCGCCCGTACCGCCCTGGCCCGCGACAACGTCCACATCTCGTTCGGGCAGGGACAGCACGGCGGCTGGGGCCTCGGGATGGCGGTGCGCACCTACCGCGGCGACTGCGCACCCATAGGGCAGTTCGGCTGGGACGGCGGAAGCGGCGCCTCGACCTACGCCGACCCGGACAACCAGCTCACTGGAATCCTGCTCACCCAGGTCGGGGCGTCCGTCCCGGATCCGGTGCGGCTCATGCACGACTTCTGGACCACGGTCTACCAAGCCGTCGACAACTGACGCCGAGCCCACCGGGGGTCAGATCTCCTCGGTGGGCTCCCCGACCCGATCGGTCCTCGTCGCTCTCGAAGCGGCCCAGGCCCACCTGGACGGTTGAAGCCCTCTGCATGCAGCACATTGACCGCAACGTTGTCGAGAAGAACCTACTGGTCATCAGGCCCTCGGCAACAACGATGCCGTCACCGGATGACGACCAACAGTTACGGGACAGCCTTAGACACGGCGAAATCCAATCCGCTCCGCCATTGAGCCAATGATCACCAACCAAATCCCGCCGACGCTATTTCTTCGTCACCTGTTTGACTGGTGACGCCGCCTGTGCGACAGTCGGTCCACGCACCAGCCGGTGCACGGAGAGGCGCGGAGGGACCTCGTGATCACCAGGCGCAGCTTCAGCAAGGTGCAGCAGGGCGCCGACCTGCTGAACGTCGGCTGCGCCGAAACGGGTCCCGGCCACGGCGGGGATCGGCCGCGACGTCCCCCAGGAGGCGCCCCCTCCCTTCGCCCAGGCCGTCGTCGACGTGGGCCGCTTGTGACCACGTCCCCTGCCTCGGCGGGTGACTCCCGACAGACCGACCGGAGGTCGATCATGGAGAACCGGAACACCGTGGACAACGCCGCGGTCGCACGTCGCGCAAGGTTCGGCAAGCTGCCCGAACGCATCCGCTACGAGGAGATGGTCGAGGAGAAGGCGGCCACACCGAGCGACCCGACGCGGTACGCCTACGACCCCGAGGGATCGTGGCGGTCCTTCTCCTGTCTCGCCGTCGACCTGGGTCTGTGAGCCATGATCCTTGCCAGAGGTCACAGTCACCGGCCAGAATGGTGACGTGAATCTCGACCACGTCTTCGTATGCGGCAACCCGGCACTCGACTTCGCCGCGACGCTCAGAGCGCGCCGTTCGGTGCGCTTCGAGATGTTCGTGACCCCGGACAGGCTGAACGCGTGGTACGTGGAGTCGGGGATCGTCGACGCGGTCTCCCCCGGCCGGGAGGCCGACGTCGAGCAGGCGAAGACCGTGCGGGAAGCCGTGTACCGGCTGATCACCGCCCGCCGGCTCGGTGAGGAGTACGACGGGGAGGCGCTGGCCGTGGTGAACAACGCGGCACGCACATACCCCGCGGTTCCGCAGCTCACGCGGTCGGGGCGATGGACGCAGGCAACCCCGGAAGAGGCCCTCTCCATGGTGGCGCGCCACGCCGTCGAGCTCCTCGGCGGGCCGGACGTACCCCTGCTCAAGGAGTGCGGCAACCCCGAGTGCACCCGCACCTACATCGACCGCTCACGGGGCATGCGCCGGCAGTGGTGCGGAATGGAGTCGTGCGGCAACAGGATCAAGGCAGCCGCGTACCGCGCCCGAAAGAAGAGCGCGTCCACGGCCGACTGATCCGAGCCCTTTCCTGTGCGCCACCTGTTCATTTTCTGTGTACGGCGTAATTGTGCGGCAGGCAACGCGCAGCACTTCTCGGATTGAAGACAGGGCAAGCCCAGTAAAGGATTCCCCCGGTTCTGACAAGAATTTCCTTGAAACCCGCCGCTTATCCATGACGCACCGGCGCGGTACCGAAGAATGCTGGGCATGGCTACGACAGTTCTCGGTCCGACCGCCTCCCTCCGCGCCGTCGCGCGTGTTCCGTGGAGGTCGCCGGCGGATCAGCCCGGATACGTGCGTCCCACGCTCCTGGTCATCATGGTGCTCGCGACCGTGCTTTACGCGTGGGGTATCGGGCACAGTCATTACCACACGTTTTACGCTTCCGCCGTACGCAGCATGACGGAAAGCTGGAAGGCTTTCCTCTATGGCTCTTTCGACCCCGGAAACTCCATCACCCTGGACAAGTTGCCCGGATTCCTGTGGCCGCAGGCGCTTTCCGCCCGGGTCTTCGGATTTCATCCATGGGCGCTCGTCCTTCCGCAGGTGCTGGAGGGAGTGGCGAGCCTGCTGGTCCTGCACCGCCTGGTGAACCGCTGGGCCGGTCCCAACGCGGCGCTCGTCGCCGACGCGGCGTTTCTCGTGACCCCGGTGTCCGTCGGTCTCTTCCGCACCGCCGTAGAGGACCCCGCCTTCACGCTGTGCGTGCTGTTGGCGGCCGAGGCGACGCAACGCGCCGCCCTCAGTGGCCGACTGCGCCCGCTGGTGGTCGCCGGTGTCTGGGTCGGCGTCGGTTTCCAGGCCAAGATGCTGGAGGCGTGGGCGGTGCTGCCGGCGCTCGCTCTTGTCCACCTGATCTCGGCGCCGATCGCGCTGCGGAAGCGGCTCGCGCACCTCGCCGTGTCCGCCGTGGTGATGACCGCCGTGTCGGCTTCCTGGATGCTCGCCGTGACGCTCGTCCCGGCCAAGGACCGGCCCTATGTGGATGGCACCACCAACAATTCCGCGTTCAGCATGGTGGTCGGCTACAACTTCCTGAACCGCTTTTCCTCTCTCGGGATCAGCGCGGCCTCCACAGGCAGCGTGAGCGCCACGCAGGGCGGCGGATTCGGCCGGCACGCCCAGGTGTCACCAGCGGCGGGCGGCGCCGGCGGTGCCGTAGGACACCGGGCGGGGTTCCCTCGCCGCGGGACGGGCGGGGCCGAGGGTGTCCGGGACGCCGGGGACCGGGTGGCCGGACAGCCGGCAGGTGCGGCGGCCGGCGGCGCGGGCCGGTACCGCGCCGCCGGAGGGTGGGGCGGCGGCCAGAACGGCTGGTCGAAGATGTTCGGCCAGTCGCTGGCCGCGCAGACCGGCTGGCTCTACCCCATGGGTGCCATCGCGGGTGTCTGCGGTCTCCTCTGGCGCCGCGGCAAGCCACGCACCGACCGGCTGCGTGCGGGATTCGTCCTGTGGGGCACCTGGCTCGCCACGTACTTCCTGGTCTTCAGCGCGGGCAGCGTGGGTGGCCACACGTACTACATGGGCGTCATCGCCGTCCCCCTGGCGGCGCTCACCGGAGGCGGCGTCACATTGCTGTGGCGTGCCTACCGGGCCGGTGGCCCCCGCATGTGGGCGCTGCCCGGCGCGGTGGCGGCGACGGCGGTGTGGGGCGCGTACGTCGCCGGCGGGTTCCCGTCCTTCCTGCCGTGGCTGGCGCCCGTGGTGGGGCTGCTCGGGCTCACCGCCGTCGTCCTGCTGGTGCTGGGCAGGCCCGGTCGTACGACGTCCGGCGGCAGGCTCGCCCTGGCCGGCCTGGCCGCTTCTCTGGTGGCGGTGCTCATCGCGCCGAGTTCATGGGCGGCACAGGTGCTCAGCCCCTCGTACCGGGACTCCGGGATGGGCGCGGTCGGCCCGTCCGGCACGGGCCACGGCCACGGCTCGCCGGCGCCGGCGGGCGGTCGTACCCGGCAGGTGTTCCGGGCGGGCGGCGTGCAGCGCGGGGCAGCGGCGGGCGCGGTCGCGACGCGCGGCTTCGGCGGCTTCGGCGGCTTCACCCAGGACGGCCAACTCACCACGGAACAGCGCGATGTGCTCGCCTACACGTCCGCACACCGCGGATCGGCGGCGTACGTCTTCGCCACCACGAGCTGGAGCGGCGCGGCTCCGTACATCCTCGCCACCGGCGCCCGTGTACTGCCGCTCGGCGGCTTCAGCGGAAGGGTCCCTTTCCCGAGCGCGGCGCAGTTCCGGCAGCTGGTCGACTCGGGCAGGTTGACGTACGTGGTGCTGGGCGGAACGGGCCGCCGTGGGAGCGGTGCGTTCGGCTCGTCCGGCGCGGCGACGGCGACCGCGCAGATCACCGGGTGGGTCGAGTCGTCGTGCCGTCGCATCCCGGCCGCCGACTACGACACGATCTCCGGTTCCACCGGCCACGGCGGCGCCCCCGCGACCGGACAGGCTCTGTACCGGTGCCGTCCCGGCCAGTGATTCCGTGCCCCGCCGGGTTCGCGGTGACCCGTCAGGGGCCCGGCCGCCTCTCGGCGGACGTCCGGCGGGCGCGCACCCAGCCGAGGAGCACCACCGAGCACAGGGCCGCGAAGGCGCACCAGGTCGACACGAACTCCAGCCGCCACAGCGCCCAGCACACCGACGCACCCACCGCGGCCAGAACGCCCAGACCGAGCAGGCGCCGGTCACCGGACAGCAGCAGAGAGCCCACCGTGGCCAGCAGATAGCCCAGCACGAGAAGGGGTGCGGGCGAGACGTGGAGGAGATAGCCGACGGTACGACCGCGGATCTCCGCCGTCACCGGCTCGGTGGCAAGACCGTGGGCGAGCACGGCGGCGGTCACCGCTCCGGCGGCGAGCGGGACGACCAGCCGCGACCGGGCGTGGGGCGGGGCCACGCACAGCACTCCCACCGGGACCCACAAGGCCAGCAGGGGCAGCGCGATCACCGCCCACGCGACGGTCGCGGGCCCGCTGCCCCCGCCCGAGTCCCACACCACCGACTCGACGATCTGATGGGCCCCGAGCAGCAACGGCAGTGCGGCGAGCGGCAGTTCCCGGACCGTGCGCACCAGCGCCACGCAGGCCACCCCCACCGCCGCGACGCCGCTGCCCGCCGCGAGATCGGCCGTCGCGCTCCAGCACATCACGCCCCCAGGGTCTGCCGCGGACACGCCCCGTCCTTCTGCCGCAGGGCCTGATGATGATTAGCTTGCCCCAGCCTTCGCGCCATCACCCGGCCCGGCAGTCAGGAGGACTCAGCCACATGAGCAGCGGCTACACGTACGAGTACAAGGTCGTCACCTTCCGGGAGTCGCTGATCGGCGACGCGCTGGACAGCGACAAGCTGGAGAAGGTGCTGAACAAGCACGCGGAGGACGGCTGGGGCCTCAAGGCGATCACCTCCGCCGACGTCAAGGGCCGCATAGGTCCCGGAGCCGTGGAGGGCCTGCTGCTGACCTTCGAGCGACCGCGCCAGTAACGCTCCAGGAACCGTTTCCGTGTCCTGGCCAGGACCCGGCGGCCCGTGCTCGTGCCCGGGCCGTCGGTCCGAGGACACACCCGGGTCCATGTGAGACCGTGGTGGGAGGCATCCCGCCCGTGGATACGGCCGACACGATGGGTCTCAGACATCTCGCCGACAAGGACCGGGGCGACCCGTTCGGCATCACCTCTGCCGCCGTCGCGCTCGTGGACGTGCACGGCCTGATCCGCTACTGGAGCCGCAGGGCGGAAGAACTTCTCGGGTTTCCTCCGGACAGCGTGCTGGGGCGGCCCGCGGCCTCCGTTCTCACCATCGAGGACCTGCCGGCGTCCCCGCTGGCCGCGGCGCAGCGGATCGGGGAGGGCTGGGAGGGCCTGGTCACCGCGCGCCACCGTGCGGGCCATCCGGTCGAGCTGGCCGTGCGGGTGTGCCCCCTGCGCGCGGAGCAGGGCTCGGGCTGGCTCGCCGTGGCGTGCGACGTCTCCGACTCGCGCCGGTGGGAACTCGACCAGGCCGTGGTGCGTGGCCTCCTGGAGGAGTCACCGCTCGGCATCGCCGTCCTCGACGGTGAGCTGCGCTTCCGCTGGGTGAACCAGGTGCTGGCCGCCATGGAGGGCCTGCCGGCCGATCTCGCGGCCTCCCCCACCGCCGTGTCAGCCGTACCGGAACAGGTGCCGTCCGCCATGGACTGGCAGGCACGCCAGGCGTTGATCTCCGGTCGGATCACCCCGGCAGTGGAGCACGTACCTCCCCCGCACGGCCTGTCCCGCCGCAACGCCCAGGACCACCTGAGGCTCCGCTCGTCGTTCCCGCTGAAGGATGTCGACGGCAAGACGCTCGGGGTGTGTCACACGGCCGTCGACTTCACCGCCAAGGACCGGGCCCGCGAGCGGCTCGCCCTGGTCAACGAGGCGGCGCAGCGCATAGGCACCACCCTGGACCTCGACCGCACGGTGCGGGAGCTGGCCGAGGTCCTCGTTCCCCGGCTCGCCGACTTCGTGGCGATCGACCTGTTCCAGGGCGTCCTCGCGGCCGGCGAGCTCATTCCCCGGCCGGTCACCGGCGGCGTGCTCCAGCGGGCGGCGCACCTGTCGGTGCACGAGGAGGTGCCCGAGGCGACCGTTCTCATCGGTGAGCCCACCGGGTACGCGCCCAAGTCGCCGCAGCGGCGTTGCCTGACGACGGGCCGGCCGATCCTCGATCCGGTGCTGGACCATACGACATGGTGGCTGGCCGACGATCCACAGCGCCTGGCCAAGATCGTCAGTCTCGGCGTGCACACCCACCTGGTGGTGCCATTGCGGGCGCGGGGCTCGACCATGGGAGTGGTCACACTGCTGCGCTGGGAGAACCCCAGCCCGTTCGACGAGGACGACCTGCTGCTCGTGGAGGAGCTGGTCGCACGGGCCGCGATGTGCGTGGACAACGCGCGGCGGTTCGTCCGCGAGCACAACGCGGCCCTGGCCCTCCAGACCAGCCTCCTTCCCCCCGATCTGCCGGATCACTGCGCGGTCGACGTCGCCTACCGCTATCTGCCGACGGACGCCGAGGCCGGGGTGGGCGGCGACTGGTTCGACGTCATCCCGCTGTCCGGCGCGCGCGTCGCCCTGGTCGTGGGGGACGTCGTCGGGCACGGCATCCACGCCGCGGCCAGCATGGGCCGGCTGCGTGCCGCGGTGCAGACACTCGCCGACATGGACCTGCCCCCCGACGAGCTCCTCGCCCACGTCGACGACCTCGTGCTGCGCCTGGCGGACGAGGCGGAGGCGGCCACGGACGGGCCGGTGGTGATCGGCGCGACCTGCGTCTACGCGGTCTACGACCCGATCTCGCGGAAACTCAACGTGGCGCGCGCCGGGCACCCCACACCCGCCATCGCCCACCTCAGCGAGCCGGTCGAACTGCCCGACATCCCCGCCGGTCCCCCGCTGGGGCTGGGCGGTCTTCCCTTCGAGTCGGCGGAGATCGAGCTGGAGGAGGGCAGCGTCGTCGCCCTCTACACCGACGGCCTGATCGAGGCCTCGGACCGCGACGTCGACGTCGGGTTCGAGCGACTGTGCTTCGCTCTGGCCCACCCGGACCGGCCGCTGGAGGAGATCTGCGACACGATGGTCCGCATTCTCCTGCCGGAACATCCGCACGACGACGTCGCGTTCCTCATCGCCCGGACGCGTGCCCTGCCCGCCGACCATGTGGCCTCCTGGGAGGTACCCGCCGACCCCCGGGCGGTGCACGAGGCACGTGACAAGACCGCCCGGCAGTTGGCCGCGTGGGGCCTGGAGGACGCCGCCTTCACCACCGAGCTGATCGTGAGCGAACTGATCACCAACGCCATCACGCATGCCTGCGGGCCGATCGGACTGCGCCTGATCCACGAGCGGACCCTCATCTGCGAGGTGTCCGACGCCAGCAACACGTCGCCCCATCTGCGGCGCGCCCGCAGCACCGACGAGGGAGGCCGAGGCCTCTTCCTGGTCGCGCAGGTCGCCCAGCGTTGGGGCACGCGGTACACGCCCACGGGGAAGACCATCTGGACCGAGCAGCAGCTGCCCAGTCCGTGAACACGTCCTCGGCCTGCCGGCGTAAATTGCCTGGCGGGACGGCGGTGAGGGGCGGAGACTCGTCGCATGTCCGACATGGGGGCGTTCCGGGAGGCGGTCACCACCTGGGCGGCCGGCGGTCCCGGCGGCCCCGCGCACGAACTGGCCGCGCGGCTGCCCGTCCGGGTGGCCGTCCTGCTCGAAGGGCTGAGCGATGTCGCAGCCGTCAGCGCCCTGGCCGCACGCCGTGGCCGGGACCTGGAGGCGGAGGGAGTCTGCGTCCTGTCGATGGGCGGTGCGATGAGCGTCGGGCGCTTCGCCCACCTCCTCGGGCCACCCGGCCTGGGCCTCCGCCTCACCGGACTGTGCGACGAAGCGGAACGCGGCTACTACGCCAGGGGTTTGGCGCGGGCCGGTGCGGCACAGCAGGAGTTCTTCGTGTGCGCGGCGGATCTGGAGGACGAGCTGATCCGCGCGCTGGGCGTGACCAGGATGGCGGAACTCGTGCGCGCCGAGGGCGACTTGCGACCGCTGCAGACCTTCCTGCGCCAGCCCGCCCAGCAGGGCCGCCCCGCGCAGCAGCAGTTGCGGCGCTTCCTCGGCACGAAGAAGGGACGCAAGATCCATTACGGCCGTGTCCTCGTCGAGGCGCTCGACGCCGACCGCGTTCCCGCCCCGCTCGACGGTCTGCTGGCCGGCCTCTGAGGACGTCGGTCCCGGGCGTCGGCGGCAGTCCCGGAGGCCGTGCTGTGGGGCGGGCGTCCTCGGTTCGGTGACCGATGCTGGAACGCCCGCCCCGGAAGCACCGGTTGGGGCACGGCGCGGTGCAGCTCGCGGTACTTCTCCACCTGCGCCGGGCGGACCCGGATCACCTGTGCCACACGCCTCATCCTGCGTCCTCCTGCCTGGTCACCGCCGAGAGCGCGCGGTCGTGGATGATGCGGATGATCCGGCCGCTCATGCGCTCGTAGTCGCGGTCGTTGTCGAACCGCAAGGAAGAGGCGCCGACGGAAGCTGCAGCCCGGCAGTGCGATCCAGCCCGCAGGCTCGCGGCACCGCACCGAACAAGCCGGCGAGCAGCACACCCGACGACCCCTCCTTGAAACAAGGGGACAACTCATCGAGTTCACCTCTGTTTTACAGGTTCAGACTCGCCAACTCGCCGCCTACAGAAGGACTGTGCTTTATTCATTGACAGCGAAAAAGAACCTCTCTAAGTTTCCGGCCATGTGCCCGGCCCTCTCCCACGAGGCGGCCCCGGCGATGACGCCGGCCGCTTCCCAGGTCTTCACCACTCTGCTGTCCCACGGCCCGCTCACCCGGGCCGAGGTGGGCCGGCGGACCAGCCTCTCCCCGGCAGCCGTCACCAAGGCGGTCCGGCCACTGATGGAACTCGGCTATCTGGTCGAGGGCGTGGACGAAGAGGCACGGCCCGCGGTGGGTCGTCCGGCCAGCCTGGTGTGGGTGGACGGCGGAAGGGCACTGTTCATCGGGATCAAGGTGACGGCCGACGAGATCATCGCCGTACTGGCCGACCTGTGTTGCCGTGTCCGGATCTCCCGGCACGTACGGCTCACGGGCCGCGATCCGGAGGCGGTGCTCCCCGCCATCACCGCGCTGGTGCAGGAGTTGCTCACGGAAGCCGACGGGTTCGGTGTGCAGGTACGGGGGCTGGGCATCGCGATCTCGGGGGACGTGGACCGCGGAGAAGGTGTGGTGCGCTACTCGCCCTTCCTTGAGTGGCGGGACGTACCGCTCGCCGAGATCGCGGAGACCGCGACCGGGCTGCCGGTCACGGTCGAGAACGACGTGCGGGCGCTCACGGTCGCCGAGCACTGGTTCGGGGCCGGAGTGGGTCTCTCCGACTTCGCCCTGGTGACCGTGGGCGCGGGCATCGGCTGTGGTCTGGTTGTGCACGGGCGGGTGGTGTCGGGCGCTCACGGGGTCGCCGGTGAGATCGGGCATGTGTCACTCGATCCACTCGGCCCCCTCTGCCACTGCGGCAACCGGGGGTGCGTGGAGGCGATCGCAGCGGACCCCGCGATACTCCGCGCGGTGCGCGCGGCCACGGGCAGGCAGGTGACCGACGCCGCCGAGGCGCTGGACCTGGCGCGCGGCGGAGACCCCGGTGTCAGAGAGGTCTACGCACGAGCCGGCGAAGCCATCGGCACGGCCATCGGCTTCCTGGTGAACCTCCTCGGCCCCGAACGGGTGATCATCTCCGGGGAGGGGCTGGCCGCCTACGACCTTGTCGCCGAGGGCATCCGCGAGGCGTTCGCCGCGTCCGCCTTCGGTACCGCTGAGCAGTGTGACGTGATCACCCGTCCCCTGCCTTTCGAGGAGTGGGCGCGCGGGGCCGCGGCCACCGCCATCCAGTCCTTCATGGGATCGGGCATGTGAGGGAAGTAGTGATGACTCCGCAGATCCGCAGCACCCACAACGCCCTGGAATCCCGGCGCCGAACAGTGCTCCAGGGGCTGCCCGGTGCCGGGCCGCCACCCCGGCCCGACCTACTCCCGCCGCCTGCGGCGCCGGGTCCGGTCCCGGTCCGGTGACCGCCGTTCCGACGCCGTCGCCGCCGGTCCTCTCACGACCGTGATCGGCGCGCTCCCGGTGCACCGCACGCCACCGCGACGATTCATCAGCGGACTCACCATCGGCTCCAGCAAGGACTGAGCCGCCGGCCCGGAACCGCCACGGCCGGCGTCTTCACGCCCGGCGTCCCGTCCATCCCCCCACCACGCCAACGCCCGTCCCCCACCGGGTGTCACCGCATCATCCCGCTCACCTCACCCCTGGAGGCGACCCATGCGGTCATCCCCGTACAGAGCCCTGTGTGGAGCCCTCCCCGGCTTCCCCCGCCGCGTGCTCAGAGCGACCCTGGTCCTGGCCGTCACGGCGGGATTCGCCACAGCGGTCCCGGCCGCCGCCACCCAGGCCATGGCCGTCGACTCCAAGTCGACCACGACGGCTCATGCTTCGGCCGCGGCGACGGCCGACGCCGGCCCGGCCATGGCGGCCAAGCCGTACATGGGCTGGTCCAGTTGGAGCATGCAGTCCTCGTCGTACCCGGGCCTGAACCCGGACGGCAGCTACAGCTACCTCACCGAGGCGAACGTCCTGAAGCAGACGGACGCCCTCGCCACCACGCTGAAGAAGTACGGCTACGACTACGTCAACATCGACGCCGGCTGGTGGATGGACAAGAACTGGACCTCCCAGTTCGACCAGTACGGCCGGCAGACACCCGACCCGGTCCGGTTCCCCCACGGCATGAAGTCGGTCGCCGACCACATCCACTCCAAGGGCCTCAAGGCCGGTATCTACCTGCCCGTCGGCCTGGAGAAGGGGGCGTACGGCGACGGCAAGGTGCCGGTCCTGAACGCCCCCGGCTGCACCACCGCGGACATCGTCTACCCGGACCTGCGTACCACCAACGGCTGGGACAGCGCCTACAAGCTGGACTTCGACGACCCCTGCGCACAGAAGTACATCGACTCCCAGGCACAGATGCTCGCCGGCTGGGGCTACGACTTCCTGAAGCTGGACGGCGTGGGTCCCGGCTCGTTCAAGTCCGGTGACAACTACAACAACGTCGCGGACGTCGCCGCGTGGCACAAGGCCATCGCCGGCACCGGGCGGCCCATCCACCTGGAGCTGTCCTGGTCGCTCGACATCGGGCACGCCGACGACTGGAAGGAGTACTCCAACGGCTGGCGCATCGACACCGACGTGGAGTGCTACTGCAACACCCTGGTCACCTGGGAGAACTCGGTCAACGACCGGTGGAACGACGCTCCCGCGTGGAGTCACAGGGCGGGCCCGGGCGGCTGGAACGACCTCGACGCGATCGACGTCGGCAACGGCGACATCGACGGCCTCACCAAGGCCGAGCGGCAGAGCTACATGACGCTGTGGGCCATCAACAAGTCGCCGCTGTTCACCGGTGACGACCTCACCAGGCTGGACAGCTACGGCCTCTCCCTGCTGACCAACCAGGAGGTGATCGCCGTCGACCAGAACACCTCGCCCGTCGCACGTCCCGTCACCCCGATGGGCGACCAGCAGGTCTGGGGAACCAGGAACGCCGACGGCAGTTACACCGTCGCCCTGTTCAACCTCGGCAACTCGTCGGCCGCCGTGACCGCCGACTGGGCATCCTTCGGCTTCTCCGGCGCGGCCTCCGTACGCGACCTGTGGAACCACCAGAACCTCGGCACGTACAAGGACAAGATCACCGCGACGCTGCCGGCGCACGGCTCACGGCTGTTCACCGTCAGCCCCGGTGGCACCCGGCCGGCGACCACCAGTTACGAGGCCGAGTCCACGAACAACACCCTGACCGGCAACGCTTCCGTCGCCACCTGCGACTCCTGCTCCGGCGGCAAGAAGGTCGGCAACCTCTATCTCGACAGCAAGCTGCAGTTCAACGACATCACGGTGAAGAAGGACGGCATCTACACCGTCAACGTCCACTATGTCAGCGGTGATCCCCGCTCGGTGACCGTCTACTCCAACAGCGGCAACGGCACCAGCCTGAAGTTCCCGTCCACGGGCGACTGGGGCACGGCCGACACCGTCAGCGTCCAGTTGGCGCTGAAGGCGGGCGCGAACACCATCACGTTCGACAGCGGCTGGGACTACTCACCCGACATCGACAGGATCGACGTACCCAAGTCGTCCTGAACCCTCCTGCCGGGGCCCGGTAGCCGACGCCGGGCCCCCGCACCCGGCCCCTCCCCCGCCCGTACGGTCCCGCAGCGCCCGGGCGTGCCGACGCCCGGCCTGCTCCCCTCACCCAACGCCCGACGGCCCCCACCCGTCGTTCCCGCATGCGCCGTTCCCCCGGACATGGAGTGCACACCGTGGACACCCAGCACACCGCACCGCGCGACAACCACCCGAGCCGCAGGGGCTTCCTCGCTCTCGCCGCCACGGCGGGCGCCGCCGCCGCACTCGGCGGGCTGCCCGCCTTCACCGCCTCGGCCGCCCCCGAGCGGCCGGCCTCCTCGCCCCTGCTGTCCGCGGCCGCCGCCGCGAAGAACCAGCTGTGGTGGCAGGCCCCGGCCGACGCCGGCTCGATGATCCGGCAAGGACTGCCGGTCGGGAACGGGCGCCTCGGAGCGCTCGCGAGCAACGACCCCTCCAGCGAACTGCTGACGATCAGCGACGCCACGCTGTGGACCGGTGGCCTCAACGACACCCTGCAGAGCGACGGTCAATTCCCCTACGGCCGTGATGACTTCGGCTCACTGACCCTGCTGGCCGAGCTCACCGTCGACATCCCCGGGCACGACCTCGGCTCCGTCGACCACTACCGGCGCACCCTCGACCTGGCACAGGGCCTCCTGAGCACCTCGTACGACCTGTCCGGCGTCACCTACCAGCGGCAGATCTTCGCCAGCCGCCCCGACGACGTCATCGTGCTGTACTTCTCCCAGCAGGGCGGCGGCACCTACACCGGTTCGGTCTCCCTCGCCGGCACGCACGGCGAGTCCACGACCGCGAGCGGCACGGAGCGGTGCGCCTCCTTCGGCGCCTCCTTCGGCAACGGGCTGAAGTACGGCGCCGCCGTCACGGCCCACAGCGGCACGGGCAGCGTCGCCGTCGACGGTACGTCGATCTCGTTCCGCGGCTGCAAGGACCTCACCGTCGTGTTCAGCGGCGGCACCAACTACGCGCCCGACGCGGCCGCCGGGTTCCGTAACCCGTCCGTGGACCCGGAGAGCCTGGCGCGAACCAAGGTCCGCGACGCGGCCGGGCACTCGGCGAGCACCCTGCTGCACACGCATGTCGCCGACTTCCGCCCGCTGTTCGAGCAGCTGGACATCGACCTCGGTTCGTCGTCCACCGCGCAGCGCAGGCTGGACACCTGGCAACGGGTCCAGGCCCGCTACCGGGACAACGTCCCCGACCCCGAACTCGAGGCGGCCTACCTGCAGTTCGGACGCTATCTGATGATCTCCGGGTCGCGGGACAGCCTGCCGATGGGCTTGCAGGGACCGTGGCTGGACGGCAACGACCCGGACTGGATGGGCGACTACCACACCGACATCAATGTCCAGATGAACTACTGGATGGCCGACCGCGCCGGTCTGTCCGAGTGTTTCGACGCCTTCGCGGACTACTGTCTCGAGCAGCTGTCCTCGTGGACGGACGTCACCCGGCGGCTGTTCAACACGCCGAGCAACAGGTACCGCAACTCCAGCGGGAAGGTCGCCGGCTGGGCCGTGGCCTTCTCCACCAATCCCTACGGCGGCAGCGGCTGGTGGTGGCACCCGGGGGCCAACGCCTGGCTGTGCCAGAGCCTGTTCGAGCACTACGAGTTCACCCAGGACCGCGCCTACCTCGAAAAGATCTACCCGCTCCTCAAGGGCGCCGTGGAGTTCTGGGAGGCACGCCTCATCACCACGACCGTCACCGACGCCTCCGGCACCTCGCGCGAGGTGCTCATCGACGACAGTGACTGGTCCCCCGAGCAGGGTCCGCAGGACGCCAAGGGCATCACCTACGCCCAGGAACTGGTGTGGAACCTCTTCGGCAACTACCACACCGCGACCCGGGTACTGGACAGGGACACCTCCTACAGCGCGACCGTCGACGGCCTGCGTCAGCGGCTGTACCTGCCCGTGGTCAGCCCCAAGACCGGCTGGCTGGAGGAGTGGATGTCGCCCGACAACCTCGGCGAGACCACACACCGCCACCTGTCCCCGCTCTTCGGCCTGTTCCCCGGCGACCGTATCCGCCCCGACGACACCACGCCGAAGGACGTCCTCGCCGGCGCGACGGCGCTGCTGACCGCCCGCGGCATGGACAGTTACGGCTGGTCGAACGCCTGGCGCAGCCTGTGCTGGTCACGGCTGAAGAACGCGGAGAAGGCCTACCAACTGGTCGTCAACAACCTGAAGCCGTCGGTGAACGGAAGCAACGGCACCGCGCCGAACCTCTTCGACATCATGGACATGGGGCAGGGCCGCGGCATCTTCCAGATCGACGCCAACTTCGGCACCCCTTCCGCGATCATCGAGATGCTCGTCTACTCCCGCCCGGGCCACCTGGAACTGCTGCCCGCGCTGCCCGCGGCGTGGGCGGCGTCCGGCTCGGTGTCCGGCGTCGGAGTCCGCGGCGGCTTCGTCGCCGACCTCAGGTGGAAGAACGGCAAGGCCACACAGCTGACTCTGACGAGCGTCGGGGGCCGTGACACGACGGTCGTGGCGGGCGGCACCTCGCGGAAGGTCGCCCTCAAGCCGGGCCAGTCCGTGACGCTGGGCAGTTTCGGCTGAGACCGGCCGCGTTGACGGTCAAACCTCCCCCCGCAGAAGGCGATTCATGGGGTCCGCGGCACCTGCCGCGCAGCGCCGCGGACGACGAGAAGAGTGGAGAGTTCGAGGATGTCCCCGGAAAACGGAAGAACGGCGACCGGCCGCCGGCCGAGTCGTAGGTCCTTGTTGTCCGTGCTCGGTGCGGTGACCGGCATGGCGTTGACGGTCGTTCCGTTGAGCACCGCGAGCGTGGCGAGCGCCGCCACCTCGTCGGCGCAGGGCAAGGGCACCCGGGTCAGTGCCTGGTCGCCCAGCATGACGACCGGCGGCCCGTCGTTCACCGACCAGACCATACGGATGGTGGTGCACAGCAGCGTCGCGGGCTCGGGCGCACGCATCACCCTGTCCAACCGCTACAGCGGCACCCCGCTCGACGTCGGCGCTGTCGACGTGGCCGTCCAGGCGAGCGGCGGCGAGGCCACGCGCGGCACCACGCGGAACGTCACCTTCGGTGCCTCGCACCACCTCACGATCCCCGCCGGCGCGGAGGCGGTCAGCGACGTCGTACCGATCTCGGTCCGCGCCGGGGAGAACCTGCTCGTCAGCCTCTACGTGCCCGGCACGACGGGCATGTCGACCTGGCACTCCGACGCGTTCGACACCACCTACGTCGCCTCCGGCAACCACACGGGTGACGACAGCGCCACGGCGTTCGGCACCACGACGACATCCTGGTACTACCTGGCCGGACTCGACGTCGTGCCGTCCACCGCGAGAGGCACGGTGGTCGCCTTCGGGGACTCCATCACGGACGGCTACCACTCCTCGACCGGCACCTACACCCGCTGGCCCGACTTCCTCGGACGCCGGCTGGGCGGCGGGCCGGGCCCGCAGAAGCTGAGCGTCGTGGACGCCGGCATCGGCGGCAACCGGGTCCTCACCGACGTCCCCAACCTGTGGCAGGGTGTCAGCGCCCTCAAGCGCTTCGGGCACGACGCACTCGGCCAGCCGGGCGTCAAGGACGTGATCCTCTTCGAGGGCATCAACGACATCGGCAACAACGCCGGCCCCGACGGCCGGCCCCTGACCGCCCAGGACCTCATCGACGGCTACCGCACCCTGATAGGCGAGGCGCATGCTGCCCACGTCGGCGTCATCGGCGCGACCCTGATGCCCGACGAAGGCAACGGCTACTACACGCCTGCCGCCGAGGCGATCCGCCAGGACGTCAACCGGTGGATCCGCACCAGCGGCGCCTTCGACGGCGTCATCGACTTCGACCGGACCATGCGCGACCCCGCGAACCCTGCGGCCCTCAACCCGGCTTACGACTCGGGCGACCACATCCACCCCGACGATGAAGGCATGAAGGCCATGGCCGACGCCATCGACCTACGGCTCCTGCGCACGTGAACACGCTCCGGGATCCGGCCCTCTCGGGCTGCCTTCCGGACACCCGGTCACCGGCCCGGGGCGAGGCCGCCGTCCCCGATCGCTCAGCTGTGGTGGGGCGGCGGCTCCGCAACGCCGATGAAGTTCCCGGCCACGGGCCGGACGCGGACCGACCAGCCCAGCGCGGTGAGGTCGTCCGTGAGCGTCTGTACGTCGTGGAACACCTTCACGATGCGGTACTGACTGCCGTCGTCGAGCCGGCGCAGCGCCGCCGGGACCGGCTGGTTCGCGAGAACCTCCTCCCACTCGGCTGCGGCGGGGCCGTCGTCGACGAAGACCGCCTTGCCGCCCGGCGCGAGCGCGGCGGCGACGGTGTTCCAGAAGCCGGGCAGCCGCGCCGGCGGAACGTGGGAGAGCCAGAAGGCGAAGAAGACGGTGTCGTAGCGCCGTGGCGGCTGCCACTCGAACAGGTCGGCCTGGAGGAACCGGACGGTGGGCGATGCGGTACGCGCCCGCGCGAGGGCCAGGACCTCGGCTGCCGCGTCGACGGCGGTGACAGACCGCGCCCGCGCCGCGAGCCTCGACGTCCACTGGCCGGTTCCGCACGCCAGCTCCAGCACATCACCGGCGATCGGGAGTTCATCGACGGCATCCAGCAGTCGCTGCAGGCCCTCGTATTGCGCATAGGGCCGGTCGTACTGGGCGGCGCCCGCCCTGTAGTAGGCCTTCTGCTCCGCGAGGAGGGCTTCGTCGTCCATGCGGGGTCCTCTCGTCCGGGATGGCCGGAGCCGGGCTCGCCCGGCTCGCCGATGGTCGCCACAGCAGTGTCGGCCGACGCCTTCGGGCACGGTCAAGGGTCCATCGGGCCCGGAAACAAGTGCGGCAGCAGTCTCTTGTCCGCGCTGACCTCGTCGGCTCGGCGAGTTGTTCGCCCACACCACGTCACGTCCGACATCGCCGTGGAGGTGGACCGGCGGACACCGGCCCTCCCCCGGCGGACGGGGGCGGATCGGTCGGGCGGTCGAAGCCGGGCTGTCGCGGTCGATGCGATGTTCGGGAGGTGACCGATGACACGGGGACGGCGGGCAGGCAAGGGCGCGTTCGGCGGCGGGCATGGCCGCCTCCGGTGGGCCCGGCAGCTGTGGTCTGGGCGGTGGGGTACGCCGGTTTCGGCCTCGCTTGCGCACTGAGCGGGACGCCGCTGTTCGGCGGTGGCACGGTGGTGTCCGCCGCGCTCGACTGGGCTGTCGTGGCCGTGGGCGCAGGGGCGGCCCTGGTCGGTGCGGCGGTGCTTCGGTACGGGCCGGGACCGGGGCTGCGGGTGCTGCTGTGGGTGGCTTGCGGGCTGGCCGGGGTTGCCGCGTTCGGTCTGCTCATGGACGTGATCACGTTGATGTTCGGTGAGGGGGTGGACAGTTGGGCCGCCGCCGCGAACCACGCTCTGGCAGCCGTCGGTGTGCTGCTGCTCGCGGCGACCGGCCGCTCCCACCGTCATCCGCCCACCGGGGTCCTCGCCGTGCCCCCGGCCCGCGCCTCCGGGCGAGCACAACTCGCCGCATGCGCCGGGACGATGGCCTTTGTGCCGTACATCGCGATGAAGTCGTTCTGGGCGCTCGGCGGTACCTTCGCCGGGACGAGCAAGGAGGAGATGCTCGCGGTCTCGCGGCGCAACGGTGCCTCGGGGGTCTGGCTCGCCCTGGAGTCCTGGGGTCTGGACCCCACCGTGCTGCTGGCCGCTCTGGGTGTCTTCCTGCTCTGGGGCCTGGTCCGCCCCTGGGGCCGCGTCTTCCCGCGCTGGACACCGCTGCTGCACGGTCGGCGTGTCCCCCGCTGGCTGCCGCTGGCCCCGGCCCTGCTCGGGGCGGCCACCCTCGCTCCGTACGGGGTGGTCGGGATCGGTTACTGCGGCCTGGCCACGGCCGGGGTGGTGACGATGAGGCGGGGAGACTTCCCCTCCTCGGCCGACGCGTTGCTGGTCGGCTGGATCGGCGTGAGCGCCTTCGCGGTGTACGGAATGGCGCTGGCCGTCGCCACGCGCTCGTACTGGCGTCGGACCCGTCCGACCGGTCGGGGGGTGTGCCCGGCTGGTTCCTCCCGTGGTGAAGGTGTTCTCGCTACGGCACGTTCCAGGCGGAGATGAACGGTTGGCCGTCCTCGGTGGCCAGGAAACTCAGAGTTCCGGGATGCGGGTGGCCGAGCAGGCGACTGGCCGACGCGTCCAGGCCCAGCCAGCGCACGGTGAGCACGCGCGCCAGATGGCCGTGAGCGACGACGGCGACGTCGCCGTCGCTCAGCAGCGGCCGGATCCGGTCCAGCACCGAGTCCGTCCGCGCGGCCACCTGCTCGAGCCGCTCACCGGGACGACCGGCGTCGCCCGGAATGACGCCGTCCCGCCACAGGTCCCAGCCCGGCCTCGTCGCCTGGATCTGCGCGGCGGTCATCCCCTCATAGCCGCCGTAGTCCCACTCCATCAGGTCGGGATCGGGCCTGACGCCGGTCAGACCCGCCAGCGCCGCCGTCCGCATGGCACGGCTGAGCGGGCTGCTGAACACGGCGACCAGCGGGCGTAGGGCCAACCTGGGGGCGAGCGCCTTGGCTGCGGCCTCACCCGCGTCGGTCAGCGGGACGTCGGTGCGGCCCGCGTGCCGGCCCGACAGGCTCCACTCGGTCTGGCCGTGCCTGATCACTATCAGCTCCCCCAAGAGTGGGCAGCCTACCCGATAACTGCCTGATGGCCGGGGTTTGTTGAGAGCGTCTCAGGAGACGCGCACACTGGTGACCGCCAGCGCGGTGTAGTGCATGGTGAAGGCGCCGCCCAGCGCGTCGACGGCGTCGCCGAGGCCGGTGAGGAGCGCCTCCAGTCGGGCCGGCGGAAGCCGGCCGTGGCCGCCGAAGGTCGGGACCTGGTCCAGCCACTCGTCGCGGGTGTACCGGCGGTCCCAGTCGAAGTGCCACTGCTCGGGCTCGCCGAACGCACCTGTCCGTTCCAGCCCGTCGGCCGCCCTGGCCACCACGACCGCGTGGCTCTCCGGGCCGGCCATCGCGCGCTGGTGGATCGGCGATTCCGGCAGCACCCGCGCGTAGACCGCGACGAACGCCCCGGCCACCTCGGGGGCGGGCCGGAAGGCATTCCAGAACAGCGCCAGCCGGCCGCCCGGCCGTAGCACCCGGGCCGCCTTCGCGGCGCCCGCCACGGGGTCGACCCAGTGCCAGGCGGTCCCGGCGATCAGCATGTCGAAGGTGCGGCCCGCCGGGTCCCAGTCCTCGAACATGGCGGTCTCGACCTCCAGCCCCTTGCGACGGGCGAACCCGGCCATCCGTGGGTCGGGCTCCACTCCCAGCACCGTGCAACCGGCGGCCTGGAGAGCCAGTCCGGCGATGCCGGTCCCCGCGCCCACGTCGAGGACGTCGCGACCGGGACTGGTCGCGATGAGGCGCTCCACCAGGGCGGCGGGATAGCGGGGGCGCGTCCGGTCGTACCGTTCGACGTCCGCGCCGTACGACTGCGCCATGTGCCGTTGTGTGTGCGGCTCGGTCCCAGTGAGGCGGCCGTCGCCGGCCGGAGGTAAAGTGGGCATGCGCCCACTCTAAGTGGGCGCATGCCCACTCGACAATGGGTGAGCGGGATCCGGTGGAGGGTGAGGTGTGCAGTGCCGACAGGCATCGCGCTGCGCGACGCGCGTGAGCAACTGTTCGCGGCCGCGGAGCGTGTCCTGCTCCGGGACGGCGCGAACGCGCTGACCAGCCGGGCGGTCACCACCGAGGCGGGAGTCGCCAAGGGGCTGTTGCACCGGCACTTCGCGGACTTCGACGACTTCCTGACCCAGTTCGTCCTGGACGGGATCGGCCGGATCGAGGCCCAGGACGCCGAGCTGCGCGAGTCCGCCGGCAGCGGTGCCGTCGTCGACAACCTCACCCGCGCGCTGACCGACCTGTTCGGCTCGATCGCCCTGCGGATCGTCGGCCTGGTCATCTCCCGCGACGCCGTACGCACGCGCCTGCGTGAGCTCGCGGGAGACGGCGTACCGGTGCTGCGGGAGGCCACCCGGATGATCCGTCGCTACCTCGGCGCGGAACGCGAACGGGGGCGGGTCAGGGCCGATGCCGACCTCGACACACTCGCGCCCACCCTGATCGGGGCCGCCCATCTGCTGTTCGCCGGCCGGGAGGACACGCCCCCGGCACCCGAAGACGTCGAAAAGGTCGTCACCACGGTGATCGCCGACGCCGTGATCTAGTCCCCCGACCCGCACACGCCAGCGGCACCCGGTCACGCCCTCAGGCGGCGACGGGAGCCTCCCAGTGGATCCGGTGGTCGTACTGCCAGGCCATCTTCTCCGGGGTTGCCAAGCGGGCGAACAGCGGCAGGAGCGCGTCGCGGAAGACCCGGCCCACCGGCCCGGCGGCCTTTCCGCTGTTGGTGCGGGCGGCCTGGGCGATCACTCGCTCGACCCGGGCGCGGCGGGCCTGCTCGTAGGCGGTGAACGCCCGAGGGAGCGGCAGGTCCCGCAGCGCGCGGGCGAGTTCCACGGCGCTCTCCGCGGCGAGTGAGACGCCCTGCCCGGAACTCGGGGAGGTGGCGTGGGCGGAGTCGCCGACCAGCACCATCCGACCGCGATGCCAGTGCGGGACGTGCGGGAGATCCTCCATGGGGCCGGCGGCGACCAGGTCGTCGGCGCGGGTGCGCCGCAGCAGGTCCAGGGCGGGCACGGAGTCCCCGGCGAAGACCTCTCCCAGTCGGCGCAGCCACTCCTCGTTCGGGGTCTGCCGCACCTGCTGCCATGTCATGTAGGCATGGGGCAGGTTGGCGAACCAGACGCCGGTGCCGTCGTCGAAGGACTGGTGGCCGAAGAAGGCCCGGCGGCCGAAGGCCATGTACATCCGGTCGCCGGTGGGCGGCAGTCCGGCGCCCTCGACCCGGGCGCCGAAGCCGAGCAGTCCCGAGTAGCGCGGCTGGGGTGCCCGAGGGTCGATCAGCCGGCGCACGGTCGAGCGCAGGCCGTCCGCGCCGATCAGGACGTCGGCCTCGTCACTGGTGGTGCCGTCGGCGAAGACGGCCCGTATGCCGGTGGCGCTCTCGAGGATGTCGACCAGCTGGTGACCGTGGTGGATCCGGACCCCCTGGCCCAGGGCGAGGTCGTAGAGCCTGCGGTACAGGTCGGCGCGCCAGCTGAACTGCATGGGCTGGCGGATCTCGGTGATGGTCCGGCCGCGGTGGTTCTGCAGCACGATGGCGTTCATCGGGGCGCCGACCCGGTCGAGCCCGACCAGACCGAGGGCGGCCCGGCCGTTGGGGGCTATGCCGAGGGCTCCGCCGACGCCGTCGGCGGTCGTGGAGTGGGACTCGTGCACGGTGGCCTCGATCCCGGCCCGGCGCAGCGCGAGCGCTGCGACCGGACCGGCGATGCCGCCACCCACGACGATCGCGGTGCGGGTGCGGTTCATGTCAGCGGGTCCTCTCACGGGTCGGGTCGTCCACGGCGGGCAGTCCGCCCTCTCGGTGGGCGCGGCGCAGGTCGTCCAGGTAGGCGCGCGAGCACATGGCGGTGAGCTGGGCGATGCCGCCGCGGCGGATGCGGATCTCACCGTGAGTGAGCGCTCCGGCCAGTCGCAGCACTGCCGGGCCGGCGCCGGGCTGCGCGTCCTTCACCCGCCCACGGCCGGTGAAGGCCAGGTCCCAGCCGTCCAGGGTGACGTCTTCGGGGACCAGCAGGACCACCGCGGCGGAGTGGAGGTCCAGGTTGACGGTGACCGGCTCGTCCCAGCCGATCCGCGGGGAGCGGAGGTCCAGTACGACGGTGGCCCGACGGGCGCGCACGTCGAACTCGGTGGCCTCGGTCCAGTTGCCGAGGTGCTTCACGGTGGCGTGGTCCGCATGGATGCGCTCGGCGGACTCGAGCGGGGTCGTTGTCTGCATGCGGGAATAGTTTCAATGAAACTAGTCTCGCGTCAACTAGTTCTCTTGAGATTGCCTCCGGTAGGCTCTGCACATGCGCAGCTCCCCTCTCGGTCTCACCGTTCTCTCGCTGCTGCACATGCAGCCGCTGCATCCGTACGGCATCCAGCGGATGATCAAGCAGTGGGGCAAGGACCAGGTCGTCAACGTCAGCCAGCGGGCGAGCCTGTACCGGACCATCGACCGGCTGCTCGAGGCGGGGCTGATCGCGGTGCGCGAGACCAGCCGGGACCAGCAGTACCCGGAGCGCACGGTCTATGAGGTGACCGACGCCGGCCGTGCGGCAACACGTGAGTGGCTGCGGGAGATGCTGGTCGCGCCCCGGGCGGAGTACCCGGAGTTCCCCGCCGCGCTGTCCTTCACGATGATGCTGCTGCCGCAGGAGGTGGAGGCAGACCTCTCCGCGCGCGCGGCCCATGTACGGGCGCGGCTCGCCGAGTTGGAGGCCGCGGCCGAGGGAGCCCGGCACCTGGCGCTCCCGCGGGTCACGATGCTGGAGGACGAGTACCGACGCGCCGTGCTGACCGCGGAGCTCGACTGGCTCGACGCGGTCACGTCCGACCTGCGCTCGGGCGCGCTCACCTGGGACTTCGAGACCCTGGCGGCTCTCGCCAGGGCCACGTCCTGACATCGCCCGACGCCCGGGGTTTTGGACAGGTGGCCTCCTCCGTCCGGTCGGACCAACTGCTGATGGACGTCACCGGTCGCCTTGCTGCACGACGACGCGGGGACAGCTGATCGGCATCGCTCTGTCACTGACAGTCCTGCCGCCCCGGTTGGCCTCTGGAAGGGGCCGAACCGCGCGCGATGCGCACACCGGACGGCAGCGTCGTCAGCGGTGCCCTCCGGGTCCGCTTCGGGAAGTCCTCCATGCGCTCGTCCACCAACACCATCAACTACTCCGGCGGTCTCAACCTCGCCCAGGGCGTCAGTTTCCTCTGACCGGGGCATCCGTGCGGGCACAATGACGCCGTGGATACGAACAACCGGATCATCGTCGCCCTGGACTGCGACAACCGTGCCACCGCCGAGGACCTGGTCGATCGGCTGGGCGACGAGTGCGGCTTCTACAAGGTGGGCCTGGAGCTACTCACCGCGGCCGGCCCCGACTTCGTCCAGCACCTCGTCGGGCGGGGCAAGGAGGTCTTCCTGGACCTCAAGCTCTTCGAGATCCCCCACTCGGTCGCCGGTGCGGTCCGCGCGGCCGGGGCTCTGGGCGTCTCCATGGTGACGGTGCACAGCATGGGCGGCACGGGGATCGTGAGCGCCGCCGTCGAGGCCGCCCGCGCCTTCCCGGACCTGCGGATCCTCGCGTTGACCGTGGTCACCAGCATGACGGACGAGGACCTCGCGGACATCGGCGTCCGCGCCTCGGCCGAGGAGCAGGTGCTCAGGCTGGCCCGTCTGGCGGAGAAGGCCGGCTGTCACGGTGTGATCGCCTCGCCACAGGAGGCCGCCGCTCTGCGGGACGCGCTGGGTCCCGACGCGCTGATCGTCACCCCGGGAATCACCCTGCCCGGTGACTCCCCGGCCGACCATGCCCGCCCGGGAACACCGCGTGCGGCCCTCTCCGACGGCGCCTCGCACGTCGTCGTGGGGCGCACGGTCACCCGTGCCGAGGATCCCGCAGCCGCGCTCCGCCGCGTCCGCACCGGCCTCGTTCCGTAACCGCGCCGCACGGTGGCGGGGAGGACACGCGTGGGGCGATGTGCGAGGCGGATGCCCGACAGCGTCGCCACCACGTGAACACACTGCGCGGGAACCCGTCAACGCGCCCTTCGTCCGGCCGTGTTCGACTGCCACTCGCGGCCGACGGAGCGCAGCAGCGCGGGGTAGATCACCAGGTGACGGAAGGGCTTGATGGCCGCCATGTAGAGGGTCCCGAACAGCCCGTTCGGCTTCACCAGGACGGCCATCTGGCCACGGTGGCCACCGGATCCTTCCGGCACCCAGCCGATGTGCATCACCGCGTGCACGGTCTTGTTGCCCATCTCCGCCGCCCATTCGTCGTCCCTCTGGTAGAGGGAGGTGAACGAAGAAGAGCCGAGGTCGGGACCCCGAGGACCTTCCCGAAGGTCCGCCGGCAGGTGGTCGCACAGAGAGGGGAGCCGGCCGCCGACGCCGGTACCGGCCTCGTCCCAGCCGAACAGGGCCCCGAGCTTCCAGCGCACGGTGAAGAGCACGCGGGAGACGAGGCCCTGTCCCTGCACGCCGCCCCTCATTCGCTCGGCGAACTGCCGCACCAGCCGTACCAGGTCGTCGGGCCCGCCGGGGGTGGGCAGTGCCCACACGTCCTCGACCGTGAAGTCGCCGGTGATCTCGTGGATCCGCCAGGGGCGGTCGGTGTGTGCGGTTCGGGGAAGTCGCATGAGCAGACCCCTGTCTATACGGTGGCGTATAGATCGAGCATAGGACCATCTATACGGCGCCGTATATTGGGCCGGGGAGTGAGGAGGCACACACCATGGGCGCGACTCGCACGCCACGCGGCAAGTGGATCGAGGAAGGCTTGCGAGCACTCGTCGCGGGGGGTCCCGAGGCGGTCCGGATCGAGGTCCTGGCACAGGCGCTCGGCGTCAGCAAGGGTGGTTTCTACGGGTACTTCCGCAACCGTGACGCACTGCTCGCCGAAATGCTCGACACCTGGGAGTACGAGGTCACCGAGAGCGTGATCGAGCAGGTGGAGAGCGACGGGGGAGATGCCAGGGCCAGACTGGAGCGGCTGTTCGCGATCGCCGCCGCGGACGACGGGCCGGTGCGGGGCACCACTGCGGACATCGCCATGCGGGAGTGGGCCCGCCGCGACGCGGCCGTCGCCGAACGCCTGCGTCGCGTGGACAACCGCCGTATGGATTACCTGCGTTCCCTGTTCTCCTCTTTCTGCCCCGACGAGGACGAGGTCGAGGTCCGTTGCCTGATCGCCGTCTCACTGCGTATCGGCAACCACTTCCACGCCTCTGACAGCGGCAGGCACAGCCGCGCGGAAGTGATGGCGCTGATCAGGCAGCGGCTCTTGGACTAGGCTCCGCGTCTGCGGCGTGATCCCAACGACAGGCCCCAGCCGCGTCACACCCCGACCGCGCCGTCGATCCGTTCGCGGATCAGGTCGGCGTGGCCGTTGTGACGGGCGTACTCCTCGATCATGTGGAGGAGCACCCAGCGCAGGGAGACCGTGCCCCGCCAGGCGTCGTGCCCCTCGATGTCCAGATGGGGAGCCTCGGCGACGAACGCCTCCGCGAAGGCCACTTCGGTGCCCCAGGCCTCCCAGGACGCCGCGACGATCCCGGGGTCGGGTCCGGCGCCGTCGAAGTCGCCCTCGGGGACGTCCGGGGAGGAGAAGCGCAGCTCGACGTCGTGCCCGGCGAGCACGGCCCGGAACCAGCGGCGTTCGACGTCGGCGAGGTGCCGGACGAGGCCCAGCAGGGAGAGCGAGGACGGGGACACGGACCTCAGGGCCAACTCCGGCCCCAGACCGGCACACTTCAGCTTCAGGGTGGCGCGCTGGGCGTCCAGCATCGCCACGAGCATGCCGCGCTCGTCACCGGTCGCGGGGCCGCTGAACCGGTGCTCGCTGCCGCTGCCGGTGAACAACTCGATCCGTCGGTCGGGAATCTTCATGCCCCCATGATGGGCTCCGGGCGCCCGTGCCCGGGCTCAGTCTCCTTCGCGGCCGAGGATCACGTCCTGGCGGTGGGAGCCGTAGAACTCGCTCTGCCGGGCCATGATCTCGCGCATCGAGGTGCCCCGCGGGACCCTGTACACCGTTCCGGGGAAGTCCATCTCCCGCTGTACTGCCCAGAGTTCCTCGTGCTGCTCGGGGGCGAAGAGCTGGGCCGGGTCGCCCACGGCGATCCAGCCGATCGGTACGACGGCTCCGGGAGCGAGCCGGGACCCGACGTGCACCACCGCGTTGATCCGCACTTCGGCACCTGCGCCCACGACCGCACCGGGAAAGAGGGAGGCCCCGGTCGCGACGAACGCCTCGTCCCCCACGCGTGCCCCGTTGACGTGCGCGTGCGGTCCGATCAGCACGGCCTCCCCGATCTCCGCCGGGTGCCCCGAACGCCCGCGCACCAGCGCGTTCTCCATCACCACGGTGTTCTCCCCGATGCTGACCTCCCCGTCCTCGGAGGTCAGCACCGCCCCGTGCAGTACGCGCACACCCTCACCCAGGACGACGGCCCCACAGAGCGTCGCGGAGGCCGCGACCAGGGCCGAGTCCGGTACGACGGGTTTGCGGCCCCGGTGCTCGATCAGCATGTGCATCCCCTCTCGATCCGATACGACGCCCACTGCGCGAAGTCGCATGAACAGCGCTGGAGCTCACCGGCGGGAGGCTGCCGTGTCCGCCGCCAGGCGGAGGATCGCCTCGGCCGTGGCCTCGGGCGCCTCCCGGGGCGGGAAGTGACCGACACCGGGCAGCAGGACCCGCTCGTACGGGCCGGCGAACAACCCGTCCTTGTCCTCGGTGGTCTCGGCGAGGTTGTCACCGTCACGCTCGCCGTGGAGCACGACCGAGGGGACCCGCACCGGTGGCGGCTCGGCCAGGCGGTCTTCTATGTCCTGGTAGGCCGGGTCGCCGTCCGCCTCACCCCAGCGGTGCAGGTAGGCGTGGACACTGATGTCGGCCCAGTCGGGGTTGGCCCATGCAGCGGCCGCCTGATCGAACGCGGCGTCGGTGAAATCCCACCCCGGTGACCAGGACTGCCACAGATACCGGCAGAAGGCACGCCGGTCCCCCTCCAGTGCTGCCCGGCCACGGGATGTGGCCATGTACCACTCGTACCAGTACGCGTGCGCCAGCGGGTAGGGGACCGCGCTGTCGGGTCGGTTGGTCGAGTAG
The DNA here is from genome assembly GCF_040652655.1 of Streptomyces sp. NPDC048191. Lineage (NCBI taxonomy): Bacteria > Bacillati > Actinomycetota > Actinomycetes > Kitasatosporales > Streptomycetaceae > Streptomyces > Streptomyces sp. NPDC048191. Next base: position 273,101 of record NZ_JBEZMO010000004.1, on the reverse strand, counting down.
CCCGCGGAGACGGCGACGAGCGCACGGATCCGGTCGGGGAACAGGGCCCCGACGACGTATCCGGCACGAGCCCCCCAGTCGTGGCCCGCCACCACCACGTCGTCGAGGTCCAGGGCCTCGATGAAGTGGCCCAGGTCCCGGCCGAGCGCGCCGATCTGCCCGCTGCGCGGGCGGGAGGCGTCAAGGAACCGGGTCGCCCCGAAGCCGCGGAGATAGGGGCGGTACACCCGGTAGCCGGCCTGGTGCAGGTGCGGCAGCACCGTGTCCCAGCAGTGGATGTCGTCGGGCCAGCCGTGCACCGCCACCAGGGGCCGGCCGTCCGCCGGGCCGCTGTCGTCGTAGGCGATCCGCAGGACCGCCGTGTCCACGTGACCGTTCATGACCGATCGGGTAGCCCTCGCTCGGCCCGCCGAAACGGCTCACGGAGGACGTGAGAGCGACAAACGGAATAGTCTTCACCTTCCCTGACGGGCCACATGATTTCGGACCGGCCTGGCCGTCCACATGCTCGTGCCCCACCTCGCCGACCTAGCGGCGAGGTGGGGCAGTTGGTGGCAGCGTCCGGGCGGCTCGGCCGTGTTGGCCGGCCACCCTGGGATCACGCCGCGTACACCCGCTGGACGAACTCCGCGAGTTGGTCGTCGGTGAGGTGCCGGGCGATGTCGGTCTCGCTGATCATTCCGACCATGCGCTTGTTCTCCACCACAGGCAGACGCTTGATCTGGTGGCTCTCCATCTCCCGCAGGGCGTCGGAGATGTCGGAGGCGGCGTCGATCCAGCGTGGTGTGCCCTCACACAGGTCACCGCATGTCATCCGCGCGGGGTCGTGCCCCGAGGCGACGCACTTCACCACGATGTCGCGGTCGGTGATGATGCCGCACATCCGGTCACCGTTGTCGGGGTCGCTGACGGGAAGTGCGCCCAGCTCGTGGTCCCGCATCAGCTGGGCCGCGCGGTCCAGCGTCTCGTACCGGGGTATCCACTGGGCACCCGGGTTCATGATGTCCTTCGCGAGCGTCATCGCTCGTCCCTCCGTCCTGCTCGGTCTGTCCCCGCCTCACCGGTGCCACCGTGGGCCGAAAGCCACCGCCCGGGTCCGCGTGTTCTGCTCCCTCAGATAAGTGATCAGGTCGGTACGCAGATAGCGCCGGGCGGCCTCGGCCGCCTCCCGCACGTTCCGCTTGCCCATCAGCACGCACAGTGTGTAGCCCGAGTCCTCCAGGGCGGCACGCGAGGCGAGGTCGGTGGGCGCCGCGACCACGGCGAGCTGGCAGACCCGGTAGCGTCGAAGCTGACGGGTTACTTCGGATTTGGCCGGTAGCAGCATCATGCTGTTCACCACCCCAGGGCTCGGCAGACGACGTTCCCGAGGGTGACGACGGTGCCGTGCGCGGTGTACATGCCATGCCCCTGGCAAGGCCTTCAGCGCCATCGTGCACGAGGCACGTGGTGATGTCTTGTTGGGCTTTCAATCGTGAGCCCTGCGAGCCCCGGGGTACGTGGAGGGTACGCAGTCGGTACAACGGGAGGACCGAGGTCTTCGGTGTCCTCCGGGGAAGTTGATGGCCATGAAGTCGGAGTCGGTGGTGGTGCCGGCCGACGGCGCCGCGCTACCTGGTGATCTCGTGGTGCCGGAGTCCGCACGGGCCGTGGTGCTGTTCGCGCACGGCAGCGGCAGTTCCCGGCACAGTCCGCGCAACCGGGCTGTCGCCGAGGCTCTGCGCGAGGCCCGGTTGGGCACCTTGCTGATCGACCTGCTCACCGAGGAGGAGGAACGGCGTGACATCGTGACCGCCGAGCACCGTTTCGACATCGCGCTGCTGGGGCGTCGCCTGGTGGCGGCCATGGAGTGGCTCGGCGCCCGGCCCGGCACCCGGGACCTGCCGGTCATCCTCTTCGGCGCCAGCACGGGGGCCGCCGCCGCGCTGCAGGCCGCCGCCGAGCGGCCCGACGGTGTCCTGACCGTCGTCTCCCGGGGCGGGCGGCCGGATCTGGCGGGCGACGCGCTGCCCGCCGTACGCGCGCCCGTCCTGCTGGTCGTCGGAGGCCGGGACGACGTGGTGCTGCGGCTCAACGAGGAGGCCGCTCGGCGCCTCCAGGTCGCCAACTCCCTGCGGGTGATCCCGGGTGCGACCCACCTGTTCGAGGAACCGGGCGCCCTGGAACAGGTCGCCGACACCGTCCGGGAGTGGTGCGAGGAGTGTCTGGGGGCGGCGTCGGCGACGTGACGGGGGTGGACGAGCGGCTGCTCCGCTCCTCCAGGCTCAGCGGTTCTCCAGGCTCAGCGGTTCTCCAGACTGGGCGGTCAGGCTCGGCCGTTGTCCAGGCTCAGCGGTTCTCCAGACTGGGCGGTCAGGCTCGGCCGTTGTCCAGGCTCAGCCCGGATGCGGTCCCGCCTGCCCCGGCATCCCACCGAGCGTGGTCGTTTCCCGCGTCCTGCGTCCCCAGGGAGAGCGCGGGCGGCGGTGCCGGTGGCGGTGCGTGGCGGCCGAGGCCATCATCGCCAGGCCCAGGCAGAAGAGGAGCGCCAGCGCGAGGCCGGAGCTGAACAGCGCCAGACCGTTCATGGTCGCGATGTCGTGGCCGAGAACGGAAACGGTGTACTCGGGCCCGCCGGACATGTTGCCGAGGATCGCCAGGGCGGTGAAGGCGCCCGTGCCCGCGAGCAGGAGCAGTCCGAGAAACAGCATCTCAGTCATCTCCTCAGGAAACGTCTGCCGCTCGCACGGGTACCCGCGACCCTGCGGCCATACCACCACTGCACGGCGTGACGCCGGGCCGGCGGTTCACGGGGCCGTCTCCGCTGCCGGGGCTGCTGCTGCCTCGACGCTGAGCATGCCGTCGCTCCCGATGCCGATGCGTACGCCGCGGCTGATCCGGTCCAGGGTCGCGCGCAGCCAGGCGCGGTCCTGTTCCGCTGCGGGCTCCAGCCTCATGCGGCGCGCCCGCAGGGGGAACATCCGCAGGCCGGTCGGGCGCCCGGTGTCCGCCGCCACCGAGACCAGGTAGCCGAGCCGGAGGTCGTCGCGGTACTCCTCGTAGCCGGAGATGCCTTCGTAGTCGTCGATGAAGTCGCCGCAGCCGTGGAGGATCAGCCGGTCCCGGTAGACCTCGACGGGGCGGGGGTGGTGCGAGGAGTGTCCGTGGACGATGTCGACGCCGCCGTCGACCAGGGCGTGCGCGAAGTGCCTCTGGTCGCGGGGGACGAGGTAACCCCAGTTGGAACCCCAGTGCACCGACACGACCACGATGTCGCCGGGGCGCCTCGCCGCCCGCACCCGCTCGACGACGGCCTCGGCGGCCGTCGGTGACAGCTCAGGCACGTGGGCGACGCCGGACCGGACGGTGGTCGCGGCCCAGTCGGGCGGGATACCGCTGGACAGGGTGCCGAGGGCGAAGACCAGGATGCGCCGGGCGGGACCGATGGGCATCACGGCGGGCGCCTCGGCCTCGTCCGCGTCCCGGCCCGCGCCGACGGTCCGCAGCCCGGCACCGGCGAGCGAGTCCAGCGTCTCTTCCAGACCCGGCCGGCCGAAGTCCAGCACATGGTTGTTGGACAGGACGCACACGTCGGGCCGGGCCACCGTCAGGGCCGGCATGTTGGCCGGGTGCATGCGGTAGTGGACCGCCTTGCCCGGCGCGAACGCGTCACTCTGTGTGACAGCCGTCTCCAGGTTCAGGATCCTGGCGTCCGGGGCGGCCTCGTCCAGCACCCGCAGCGCCGCGCCCCACGGCCAGGCGGGTTCGACCGGCGCGGGGATCGGCCCGTTCACGGCCTCGGCGAATTCCACGTACGACCGGGCGTCCCTGACGTGGTCCTCGCGCAGCACCGGACGGCCGGGGTGCTGGAGGATCTGATCGACTCCGCGCCCGAGCATCACGTCACCGCAGAGAAACAGCGTGACCGCGCCGCGCATACCCCCACACTAGGCGGCCTTTCCCGGCATGGCCCGACCCAGGTTCCGTGTGAACAGCGGTGAGAGCAGCAGGGCGCGCTGGCAGGTGAGTTCACCCCCGATGGAGTGAACTTGTCCAGACACCTTTTCTCCATGGACTGATCGGACGAAGTTCCCCCGGCCGTACCCGGAGGCGCCCTAGAGTCGCCCTGTCATGTACGCGTCCCGACGGCCGGTCGCAGGCCGTCCAACCCCCCCCCATTCACCAGGAGAGCGCATGGTCTCGCGTCGTACAGCTACCGCCCTCACCTCCACAGCGGCAGCCATGCTCCTCGGCTTCAGCGGCTACGCGGCCCCTGCGGCGAGCGCGGGCACCGGAACCACACTGTCGGTGTTCGCCTGGAACGTCGATCTCGGCACCCCGATCCGTCGACACCACCCAGAACGAGAAGGCGGCCCAGCGCACCCCGACCATCGAGTCGATCATCCGTCGGCACAGCGCAGACGTGGTCGTGCTGGACGAGGACTTCAACAACACCTCGACCGCCGACATCACCGGCAAGCTCGCCGACCTCTACCCGTACCACACCCCGGTGGTCGGCCAGACCTGCTCCGGCGGCGGCTGGACGGGCATCAGCGGCGACTGCTCCAACTCGTGGTTCGTCATCAACGGCGGCACGATGATCCTGTCCAAGTACCCGATCGACGCCCAGTACGCCCACGTCTTCAGCAACTCCACCTACGGCACCTGGGACTACCACGCCAACAAGGGCGCGGCGCTGGTGCAGATCGACAAGGGCGGGGTGAAGAGCTGGGTGGTCGGCACGCACCTGCAGGCCGACGAGTCCGGCACCTCCACCGACACGACACAGTCCACCCGGCTCGCCCAGCTCGAGGAGATCCGCTCATGGGTGGACGGCATCGCCGGCTCGAGCGGGCCGGTACTGATCGGTGGGGACATGAACGTGGAGTACTACGGCGGCCGGGCGCGCGGCGACCACGCCAACGCCCAGGCCGCGGTGAACGGCGTGCTCGGCTCCCCGGCCACGAACCCGGACCAGACCCTGCGGACCATGGACTGCCCGGTCTCCACCTGGTGCCAGTACATGTCCGGCGTCGAGTCCTTCCCGAAGGACTACCGGGACGACCTCGATTACATCGGCTATCTGAACGCGGCAGGCCGCCCGACGCCGGCCGCCATGTCCGGCGTCAACGTGGACATCGACCCCCAGGCCGGCTGGACGACCGGCCAGGTCGACACCAATGCTCCGAGCGACCACTACCCCGTCGAGACGACGTTCCGGCTCAACTGACGCCGGCACGGGGCAGAACCAGGGAGCAGGCCGACGTCGTCGTGCACCGCGGTGACGGGTTCGGCCGGCGGTCCCTGCGGCTCATCGGGTGTGAGCGGCCGGCAGGGCGTGCACGGCCGTCGGCGGCCCTCCTCGGGCTGACGACGGCCACCGGAACGTCTCGTCCGCCCGCGCCCGGACATGATGGCCGAACCGGCGGGCGGTAGGCGGGTGTTCGGACGTAGGTTGGGGCATGAATGATCCGTGCCACGACGGAAGAGACGGGACACGACTCCATGACCGACCCCGCGACCACGCCCGAAGCGGCGCTGGGCCAGAAGATCGACACCTCGGTGCCGCACTCCGCGCGCATCTGGAACTACTGGCTCGGCGGCAAGGACAACTACCCCGTCGACGAGGAGGCCGGCGACGCGTACACCGCCGTCTTCCCCGGCATCGTCACCATCGCCCGCAGCAGCCGCGCCTTCCTGCGCCGCAACATCACGTATCTGGTGCGCGAGGCGGGCATCCGGCAGTTCCTCGACGTCGGCACCGGTCTGCCGACCGCCGAGAACACGCACGAGGTCGCCCAGCGGCTCGCCCCCGAATCGCGGATCGTCTACGTGGACAACGACCCGATGGTCCTGGCCCACGCCCGCGCCCTGCTCTACTCCTCCGCCGAGGGCGCGACCGCCTACATCGACGCCGACGTGACCGACCCGGACCGGATCCTCGCCGTCGCCGCCGAGACACTGGACTTCGGCCGCCCCACCGCGCTGATCCTCAGCAACATCCTGGGCCACGTCGCCGACCACGACCAGGCCCGCACCATCGCCTCCCGCCTGCTGGCGGCCCTCCCGTCCGGCAGTTACCTCTCCGTCAACGACGGTTCGCTCGGCATCGATCCCGTCTTCGAGCAGGCCCAGGACGCCTACAACGCCAGCGGCGCCGTCCCCTACAACCTGCGTACGGTCGACGAGATCACCGCCTTCTTCGACGGCTTGGAGCTGGTCGAGCCCGGCGTCGTCCCCGTGACGCAGTGGCGTCCCGAGCCCGGTTCGCCGGCCCCCGAGGTCGTCGCCGAGCACGGCGGACTCGCCCGCAAGCCGTGACCACCGATCCGGCGGCGCCTCCGAGGCGTCGCCAGCGCTTGACCAGCGGCTGGGCTTCGTCGAGGAGGGCCCTCTGCGCGACCGGGTGTTCCTCGCGGGCCGGCACCGAGACGTCGTCGTGCCGGGCGTGCTCGCCGACGAGTTCGCCAAGGCGCACCGGACGCCCGTACAGGGGCCGTAGGGCGCGCGGCGGACAGGACCCGCACACGCCCCGGGCGTTCAGGCCCTACGGGCGCACTCGGTGGCCAGGCGCAGGCTCTCGCAGACCGCGTGCGGTATGTCGACGACCGGGAACAGGGCGTGCCGCACGACGCGTTCGGCGTCGATGACGAGGATCAGGCGCTTGTGCCGCAGCCGGCCGGCCCCGCGGAAGGTCGGCAGTCGCAAGGCGGCGGCCAGCCGGTGCTGGGCGTCGGAGAGGAGGTCGTACGGGACCTTCTCGGCCTGGGCGAACTCGGCCTGTTCATGGGGGAGTTGTGTGCTGATCCCGCGCACGTCCACGCCCGCGTGCCGGAAGTCGGGCCAGGCATCCCGAAAGAGCCGGTTCTCCAGCGTGCAGCCGGCGGCGCCGGGGATCGGCTCGCCCCAGTCGACTCCCGCGCCGGGGTAGGTGAACAGTACGGTCGCGGCCGCGGCGGGCGCGACGAGCGGCACGTCGCCGCCCTGCGTGCCCGGCAGACCGAGGCCGTCGGGCAGGCGGGTGCCGGCCAGGGCGTGCACCCGGGCGTGCTCGGCGCTGTCCTCGGCGGCCGTCGCGGTGACAGTGCCGTCGCCCAGCACCCAGCGGTCGCCCCAGTCCTGCATGGCCACGAGGAGAGGCACCAGCGCGGCCCCGGCATCGGTGAGCAGGTATTCGTGGCGGGTCGGCCTGTGCTGATAGGGGCTGCGCCGCAGGACACCCTGGGCGACGAGTCCGCCGAGCCGCTCGGTGAGGACCTTTCGGGACAGGCCGATCTCCGCGGCCAGCGCGTCGAAGCGCACGTGTCCGCGGGCGACTTCCCGCAACACCAGTACGTTCCACCAGTCCCCCAGGACCAGCGCGGCCTGGGCGATGCCACAGGTCTCGTCAGCGTTGTGCATCCTCATGCGGCCATAGTAGGTTCCCTTTGGGTACTCACTTGACTCCGCTGGTCAGCCCTTGGCGGCCACGTAATACACGTTGATCGGGTCGTCCTCCACGGACTTGATGTCGACGCCGCCGAACCCGGCCTCCCGAAGCATCCGTACGGCCGTCTCGCGGCCCCACACCGTGCCCAGACTGGCTCCGCCCGTGCTGAGCGAGGTCGTCATGCAGTAGAAGACGGAGAAGCTGTAGAGCGCCGGCGCGAGGGGGTGGCCGATGTTCTGCTCCAGCCTGCTGGAGGCGGCGATGTCGCCCATGAGGAACGTTCCCCCGGTGCGCAGGGCGCCGGCGATCGCCGAGAGGGTCTCGGCCGGCCGGGCCAGGTCGTGGATGACATCGAACGCCGTGACGAGGTCGTACTCGCCCGTGATCTGCGTGGAGTCGGCGACGGTGAAGCGCAGGTTGCGCAGACCGGCACGGGCCGCCTCGGCCCTGGCGGCCGCGATACCGTCCTCCGACTGGTCCAGGCCGTGGAAGCGGCTCGCGGGGAACGCCCGCGCCAGCACGAGCGGGGCGTGACCTTGTCCCGTACCCACGTCGAGCACGTCGATGCCGGCCCGCAGGCGCTCGGGAAGCCCGGTTGCCAGCGGCACGATCACATCCACCAGCGCCGCGTCGTAGATCCGGGCGGTCTCCTCGGCCCGCAGTGCCTGGAAGCGGGGGTACGCCGAGTACGGCACTCCCCCACCGTCCCGGAAGCACTGTACGACCTGTTGTTCGACCTCGCCCATGAGCGCGACGTAGGGCATCATCGCCGCCAGGTTGTCCGGTCCCGCGGCCCTGGTCAGCGACGCGGCGTGCTCCGGTGGCAGCACATAGGTGTCCCCTGCCGGGTCGTACTCGACGAGTCCCCCGACGACCATCCCGCCCAGCCACTCCCGCACATACCGTTCGTCCAGGTCGGCCGCCTTGGCCAGCTCGGCGCTGGTCGACGGGGGCAGGCCGGCCAGGGTGTCGAACAGGCCGCACTGGTGCCCGACGCTCGTGAGCAGGGCCAGCGCCGCCTTGTTGAGCACGTCGAGCATGTCGGCCGCGAACGCTTCCTGTCTCCTGGGATCCGGTTGCGCCTGGTGCGCCCGGGAAACCGACATGTTTCCTCCCTCACCGGTGGGACACGTCTTTGTCAGGTTATGCCGGAACCCCAGCTCCGGATCTCACGGCACCTGCACGGTCACCCGGTCCGGCGTCGGAAGCGCACCGCCGAAAGGCCTACCCCGCTCGCGTCCTTCGCCGGTGCGGCACGCGCGGCCGCCACACTGGCGGGCCATGGCACCCATGCGCCTACGAAGGGAACACGCCCGCCCATGCACATCGACCTGACAGGACGCACCGCCCTTGTCACCGGCTCCACGCAGGGCATCGGTGCGGCCATCGCCGTCGCCCTCGCCCGGGCCGGGGCCCGCGTGGGGATCAACGGCCGCGACGAGCGGCGGGTGGCCGACAGCGTCGCGTCGCTTTCCGCGGAGGCGGCCGGGGCCGAGCTGGTGCCGGTGGCCGCCGACGTCTCCGGTGACGAAGGTGCGGCCCGGGTGGCGGAGCTGCTGCCCGAAGTGGACATCCTCGTCAACAACCTGGGCGTCTTCGGCACCGCCGACCCCTTGGAGATCTCCGACGCGGAGTGGCGGCGCTACTTCGAGGTGAACGTACTCGCCGCCGTACGGCTGACCCGGCTGTATCTGCCGGGCATGACCGAGCGCGGCTGGGGGCGGGTGCAGAACGTGGCCAGCGACTCGGCCGTGGCCATCCCCGCGGAGATGATCCATTACGGGATGTCGAAGACGGCGCTGCTGGCGGTGAGCCGCGGTTTCGCCAAGAAGGCGGCGGGCACGGGGGTGACGGTGAACTCGGTCATCGCGGGGCCCACGCACACCGGCGGCGTCGAGGACTTCGTGTACGAACTGGTCGACCGGGAGTTGCCCTGGGAAGAGGCCCAGCGCACGTTCATGCGCACAAACCGGCCCCAGTCCCTGCTGCAGCGGCTCATCGAGCCGGCGGAGATCGCCCACATGGTGGTCTACCTCAGCTCCGAACAGGCCTCCGCCACCACCGGCGGAGCCCTGCGGGTCGACGGCGGATACATCGACTCGATCCTCCCCTGACCGCCCTTCGCCGAGTCCCGTCCGACGGCGAGGACCCCTGGCAGGCCGTGCGGCCGGTCAGGGGTCCTCGACGGGTTCAGCCCGCGTCAGCCGTCGGACTCCGACGACGGGATGTAGGCACCCGGGACGTCGTTCGGTGCGTAGATCTTCTTCTCACCGGGGTACGGCGTCTTCCAGTTGTGCGTCTGGTACCACGTGAAGTGGTTCATCTGGGCGGGGTTGGCGAAGTCGGGTATGGCGTGGGAGCCGGTCAGGTGCTGCTTGGACTTCCACGCGTCCCACTCGCCGGCGAGCTTCCGCATGTCCGCCGGGACCTTCGCCGCCGGGACCGCCGCGGCCTTGGGGTCCTGCGGTGCCGGGGTGTCCACACCGCAGGAGGGCGGGGTCTTCAGACCGTCGGTCAGCGAGGTCCGGTTCGGCACCGCCGTGAACGGTGTGTCGTCCGGGCGCTGGGTGAACGCCCCGCGCATCGGGGTGGCCGCGCTGTCCTTCTGGTTCATCGGGTGGATCCCGAGGATCTGCTCGATGGTGCGGATCATCGTGATCTGCGAGTAGTAGTGGCTGTCGACGGTGCCGTGCTGGGCCCAGGGGCTGATGACCTGGATCGGGGCACGGTGGCCGTCGACGTGGTCGAGGCCGGCCTGGGAGTCGTCCTCGACGACGAAGATCGCCGAGTCCTTCCAGTACCTGCTGTGCGAGATCTCGTCGACCATCCTGCCGACCGCGAGGTCGTTGTCCGCCACCTGAGCCTGCGCGCTCGCCGGACCACCGGTGTGGTCGTTGGAGAGCCAGAACATGTTCAGGTTCGCGGGCCCGTTCTTCTCGAAGTCCTGCTTCCAGATCTCGTACTTGTAGACGTCCGGGACGTCGAGGTCGAACATCGGGAAGCCGGGCGCCGACACCGCGTTGAGCGACGGGATCGCCGAGCCGGTCTGGATGGGGTAGGCGGTGGGCTGACCGGTCGCGTCCATGTTCTTGGCGTCGCAGTACAGGTTCTGCCAGGTCGCGCCGGACGGCTTGCTCTCGATCGACTGGAACTCGCCGAAGTCCCGCACGCTCTTGCCGGCCGCCTGCGCGCCGGTCCAGAGGAAGCCCGACCTCTGGTGGCCGAGCGCGTCGTTCTCGGTGTCGTAGCTGCGCTGGTACTCACCGGCCGAGGACTCGGTGTACTCCGGGTCGTCGGCCTGCATCAGCCAGTTGTGGCCCTCGGCGGAGTTCGTGCCGATGTCGTACGTGTTGTCGTACAGCCCGAACTGCTTGGCCAGTGCGTGCTGGTTCGGCGTCACGTTCTCGCCGAACTGCGTCACCGACGAGTCGCCGTTGCCCTCCGGCACGTCGCCGAAGACCTGGTCGTACGTCCGGTTCTCCTTGACGATCATGAACACGTGCTTGATCGTCGACGGGTCCCCGAGCCGCGCCGGCACCGGAACCGGCCAGGCGTGGCTCTTGCCCTTGGCCTGTGTGACCGAGCCGGGGGTCCAGCCGTTCTGCTGGAAGACCTTGACCGTCTCGGACCTGATGGTGCGGTCGTCCGGCAGGGTGAACCGCGTCAGGCTCGACGTCGTGTCGTGGGTGCCGTGCCCGACGGGGTTGTTCGGGCGGCGGGCGTCGATGCCACGGGTGTTGGAGACCAGCACCTGGTCGCCGACGGTCGTGATCTCCGCGGGGAAGTAGTCCGTGGGCAGCAGGCCGACGTAACTCACCGGCTCCAGCGGGCTCTTGTACCGGTACACCGCGACCGCGTTGGCACGGCCGAGCGTCACCAGCAGGCGGCCGTCGTCGGTGAGCGTCACCGCGTTGGGCTCGTAACCCACCGACGCCTCGGGCCACGGCTGGGTGTCGATGGTCTGTACGACCTTGTCCTTGGCGGTGTCGACGACCGACACGCTGTTGCCGGCCGTGTTGGTCACGAACAGCGCCCTGCCCTTGGCGTACAGGGCGGTCGGGTGCAGACCGACGTCGATGCTCGCGGGGGCCGCCGTCGGGTTGGCCAGGTCGATGACGCTCACCGTGCCGGTGGTGGTCGCACCGGTCTTCGGGTCGGCCGGAACCTGGGTGCCGTACGAGTTGATGGTGGTGTCTCCGGGCCGGGCCGGACGGCCACCCTCGTTGCTGACGTAGAGCTTGTCGCCGACCACGACCATGTCGCGCGGCGCGTTGCCCACGGCCCAGCTCTGCTTGATGGCGCCGGTGGCCGCGTCGATGGCGACCACCCGGTTCTGGCCGTTGACCGCGGAGTACACGGTCGAGCCGTCGGACGAGAAGACCGCCTGGCCGACCAGCGCGTGCTTGGCTCCGTCCGCCGGGATGGTGACCGGGGTCGGGTTGGCGACGGTGCCGTCCGGGTTGACCGTGAACTTGGTGTAGCCGTCGGTCTGGCCCAGCCACAGCTGCGTGCCGTCGGGCGAGTACGTGGGGCCTTCCTGGCCCACGGAGTTGCTGCTCAGGCGCGGGGTCGACGACGCGGCGGTGCCGACGACCTGCTGCACCTTCCAGTTCTTGACGTCGACGATGGCCAGCGCGCTGCCGCCGTCGGTGACCGAGGCCGCGAGGTGGCTGCCGTCCGGGCTGGGCGCGGACGACATGATCTTGCCGTTGTTGATGACCAGGCGGTCGCCGTAGGGGGCGATGTACTGGTCGCTGGAGATGACCTGGCCGTGATCGGTGACCTGGCCGACCTGGTCGGTGCCGAACTGCCGTGTCTGGGCGTAACCGATGCCGGCGGTGACGGCGAGGACGACCGCGATGGCGCCGGCCGTGAGGGTGCTCCGGCGACCGATCCGTCTGCCGAGCAGTTCCCGCTCGGCAGGTCGGCGGTTGCGGGTTACGTGCATGGAGTCATCCCTTCGAGGAGCGAAGAAGTTCGACGTTGCCGTCGAACTGCCAAAGTGGGTTCGGTGCGTCTCCGGTCGAAGTCCGCACCAGGAAGTAGCCGTTCACTTCCTTCGGTCCGTCGCCGTCGGCCACGAACCGCCCGTCTGTGGTGATGTCGAGCTGGTAGACGGCCGTCCCCGTGGCCTGGATGCCGGGCAGATGCCAGGAGACGACACATCGCCAGTCGTTGCCGGGGCCCTCCGCGTCGTCCTTGACGCTGCCCTTGGTGCAGGCCGCCGTGGCCTTCAGCTGAGCCTCGGTGACGGCGGGCCGGTTGAGCTGTGCGGTCTGCATGCGGTAGAGGTGGGCGAACTCCGTGGCGACCGAGCGCTGGACCTTGGCCTGCTCGATCCCGGAGTCCGTCGGGGCGGTCGTCACTGCCGCGACGACGGCGACCGTCACGGCGACCAGCCCCACGAGCGGCAGCAGGCCGACGGTGAGCGCGCGACGCCCCGAGCCGTCGTCGGTCGGGTTGGTGAAGTCGCGCCGCAGGAAGAGGAGACAGGCCAGCGCGGTCGCGGTGACGGCCCACACCAGACTGACGACGACGCCGATCAGGAGCGGGCCGAGCTGTACCGGGCTGGTGAACAGGCCGTTCCAGGAGATGAACGCCCAACTGGGCAGGGCGACGCGTACGGTGACGGGCAGCGGCAGCATCTGGGCGAGCTGCATCGCGAGCGCGACGACCGCCGGGAGCAGCAGCCCCATCGGGGACCGCCCCAGTACGACCGACCCGAGCAGGCCGATCCCGGCGAGGGCCAGGGTGGGGGCGAGTACGCAGGCCCAGGCGAGCAGCACCTTGCCGGCCGCGTCCCCCGGGGTCAGCAGGTGGCCGTCGAGACCGACCAGCGGCTGGTCGCCGACCGCCACGAGCCCGCCGACCGTGCTCGATGCCGCCAGCCCGACCACGAGCAGCAGGATCACGGTGAGACTCGCCAGTGCCTTCGCCGCGAAGATCCGACGGGGCGAACGGACGGCGACGAGCAGGTGACGCCAGGTGCCGAGCCGGTCCTCGGCGGCGAACACGTCCCCGGCGACCACGGACGTCAGCAGCGGAAGCGCCCACGTGCCGGAGAACCCGAGGATCACCAGCGGTCCGGCCCAGCCCGTGGCGAGCATCCACCGGCCGAAGAGGGTGTCGGCGGGCAGGGTGCTCTGCCGGCTCACTCCGGCGACGAAGAGGGCCGGCGCGATCCAGCAGGCAAGCACCAGCAGGCGGATCCGCCACTGCGAGACGAGCTTGACCATTTCGAAGCGGTAGCCCCGGGCAACCGAGGTGCGCGCTGCGGCTCCGGTGGCGGCGGGCGGGGCGAGGGGTGCGGTCGCGGTCATCGGTCGGCCTCCTGCCGCTGAACGTCGGCCTGCTGCGGCGGATCTCCGACTTCCTGACGCCTCTCACCGGACTCCCGACGCCCCGTGCCGGGCTCCTGCGACCCCGCGCCGGGCTCCTCGCCCACGGCACCCAACATCCGCGACCCCGCGCCAGACCCCTCGCGCACAGCGCCCAACCTCTGCGACCCCGTGCCGGGCTCCTCGCGTACGGCACCCAACCTCTGCGACCCCGTGCCGGGCTCCTCGTGTACGGCACCGGACTTCCGTTGCTCAGCGGAGGATTCCTGCCGCCCGGTCCCCGGGTCCTCCCCGTCGGGGCCCGGCCCGAGGTGTTCGGTGAGGGCGAGGTACGCGGCCTCCAGCGGAGACACCACAGGGGCGAGTTCGCGCAGGGCGACGCCCGCGTGGACGAGCCGCGCGACCAGTGCGTCCACGGCGGGCACCAGCGCACGGACCACAAGCACCTCGGTACGCCCGCGGCCTGCCGCGTCGTCGACCACGCGTATCCCCGGCGTGCGGGCGGCGAGCCGACGGGCGGACTGCGGGTCGGAGGCCACCAGCCGGTAGTCGAGTTCGCGGTTCTCGGCGGCCAGTTTCCCGAGCGGGCCGGTGAAGACGACGCGCCCCGTGGCGAGGATGGTGACCTCGGAGCACAGGGCCTCGAGGTCGTCCATGCGGTGGCTCGACAGCACGACTCCGGTTCCCTCCCGCGCGAGCCGGGTCAGGACGCCGTGCACGTGCTTCTTGCCGGCCGGGTCGAGGCCGTTGGACGGCTCGTCGAGCACGAGCAACCGGGGTTTGGTGAGCAGGGCGGCGGCGAGACCGAGCCGTTGGCGCATACCCAGGGAGAAACCGCGGGTGCGGTCGTCGGCGACATCGCTCAGCCCGACCTCGTCGAGCACGTCGTCGATCCCCGCCGTCCGCGCGTCCTGGCCGCGCAGAGCGGCCAGGGCGGCCAGATTCTGCCGGGCCGTGAGCGAGGGGTAGAGCCCCGGCCCGTCCACGAACCCCGCGACGCCATCGGGTGCGGCGAACGTGCGGCCCACCGGCGTGCCGAGGATCTCGAGGCGGCCGCCGTCGGCCACGGCCAGCCCGAGCAGCAGCCCGAGGAGTGTCGTCTTGCCGGCGCCGTTCGGTCCGACCAGGCCGTGGATCTGCCCTTGCGTCACATCCAGATCGATGCCGTCGAGTGCGACGACATCGCCGAAACACTTGGTGATCCCGCGAGCCCGGATCGCGAGGAGTGAGTCCATGAGCCCCATGAGCCCCTTCTTTCGAAAGCCTCAAGGACCCTAGGGAGGGCACACCGCACGCACAGGAATCGGCAGTTGAACGCTCATGGAACGGCAGACAACAGGCGTCGGCCGGCCTGATGCCCTCAAGGACCTCCGGCACTTCCCACCGTGCCGAAAACTGACTATACGTCAGCATATTGTGACAGACCCTCAGAAAACCGCCCGCACCTCCCCCACCTCCTCTCCCCCGCCCAGCACCGGAGTACGCCCGATGCGTTCGACGACCGGTGCCGTGACGCCGCTCAGGCGCAACGCGCGGGCCAGAACCGGGCCGAGGGCCCGGACCCCGCCGTCGTCGATCTTGAGGGCCAGGGAACGGCCGTCGGGCAGGGCGACGGCCTGGACGGCCTCGGCGCCCACCTTGGACAGGACGCCCGGTATCCCCCTCATCAGCCAGGTGTCGTGACGCCGGGTGCCGGCGACGTACTCCGGGTGGGCGCGCATCGCGTCGGCGACACGCCGCTCGGGTGTGCCGGGTGCGGCGAGGACGAAGGAACGGAAGGCGCGGGCGAGCCCGGTCAGGCTGATCGCCATCAGCGGCGCCCCGCACCCGTCCACGCCCACCGCGGCCACCGGCTCACCGGCCGCGTCCTCCACGGCCGTGCGGATGACCCGCTGCAGCGGATGCTCCGGGTCACGGTAGGAGTCCAGCGGCCAGCCCCGCAGCGCGGAGGCGGCCAGCATCGCCGTGTGCTTGCCGGAGCAGTTCATGACGACGCGATCGGGCCGGCCGCCCGACGCCAGGTAGGCCTGCTGCTCCTCCATGTCCAGTGGGAGCGCCGGCGGGCACCGCAGATGGTCCGGCGTCAGCCCGTGCTCGT
Source organism: Streptomyces sp. NPDC048191 (assembly GCF_040652655.1). Classification (NCBI taxonomy): domain Bacteria; kingdom Bacillati; phylum Actinomycetota; class Actinomycetes; order Kitasatosporales; family Streptomycetaceae; genus Streptomyces; species Streptomyces sp. NPDC048191. The sequence continues at coordinate 257,257 of NZ_JBEZMO010000004.1, read as the reverse complement.
CGAGCATCGCCCCGACGAGCGCTCGATGGAAGGGCTCGCCGGAGTGGCTCGCGGCCGCCAGGGCCAGTCGCTCACCGGCGAGGTCGAGACCGGTCCGCAACACGCCCGCCGCCTGCATCGGTTTGTTGGCGGAACGCGGAAAGACGGGGGACGTCACATCGCCGGTCGACCACTGCACCGAGCCGTCGGCGGCGAGCAGCACCACGCTGCCCCGGTGCCGCCCTTCGACGAAGCCGGAACGGACGACCTCGGCGAGGACCGGGGCGCCCGGCATGCTCGTGGCGGGGACTACGGCGGGCTGGGACATCTCGGTGCACCTTTCGGACCGGAATCGAGGTCGACCTGCCCGACCATAAACCAATTCACGTACATGAACCTTGCACATGTGGGTGTACGCCCAGGCCCCTGCCGTGCCAAACTCGCTCAACGCCCCTGCCGCCTTGCCTACTTGGAGGCCCGTCCATGAGCATGTCCCGGCGTACTGTGCTCACCGTGGCCGCCGGCGCCGCGGCCACGGCCGCCTCGCCCGCACACGCTGCGGAGAGGTCCGGCGCCCCGGGCACGGCGTCCGTCGCACGCACGCTCGGTACGGCGGCCGACTATGCGGTGGAGAAGTTGCGCGCCGTCGCGCCGGGAGTGAGCGCCTTCCCCGTCGGCACGAAGTTCGAGAAGTGGGTCTTCTCCCAGAACGGTGACTGGGTCGGTGGGTTCTGGCCCGGCACGCTGTGGATGGCGTACCTCCACAGCGGAGACGAGACGTTCCGAACGCTGGCTCTCGATTCCGCCCGGAAACTCGCCCCGCGTCAGCACGACACCTCCACCCACGACCTCGGTTTCCTCTTCTATCCGTCCTGGGTCACCGCCTGGCGGCTGACGGGCGACGACACATGGCGCGCGGGCGCCGTTCAGGCAGCGGATTCGCTGATCCGGCGGTACAACCCACGCGGCCGTTTCATCCGGGCATGGGGAGCGCTGGACGACCCGGTCAACGCCGGCCGGGCCATCATGGACACGATCATGAACCTCGATCTGCTGGACTTCGCCAGCCGGCAGACGGGGGACGAGAAGTACCTCCGCGTCGCCGTGGAGCATGCCAGGACCGCACAACGGGTCTTTCCCCGCGCGGACGGTTCGACGCCGCACGTCTTCGACTTCGACCCCGCGACCGGGGCACCGATCGGACCGAACACCGTCCAGGGCTACAGCCCGGCCTCGTGCTGGTCCCGCGGACAGGCGTGGGGCATCTACGGGTTCACCACGATGTACCGCCGGACCGGCGACCAGCAGTTCCTGGCCACGGCACGCAAACTCGCCGACTTCGCGGTCGGCGCGCTGAGTCCGGATCACGTCCCCGTCTGGGACTACCGTGCGCCGCAGGCGCCCCACGACATCAAGGACGCTTCGGCGGGCGCGGTCATGGCGTGCGGGCTGCTCGACCTGGCCACCGCGACCGGCAGACCCGATTACCGACAGGTCGCCCTGAGGATCCTCACCGCGCTCTCGGAGACCTGCCTGACCGCGAAATCCGCCCGCGCGGAGGCGATAGTCGCCCGCTGCACCCGCAATCGACCCGCCGAGGACGGCATCGAGATCTCCCTTCCCTACGCGGACTACTACCTCTTGGAAGGCATTCTGCGGGTCCTCCGGCCGCACGACGTCGACCGGGCCATCGATCTGTCGTCGCGGTGAGGCGACGAGGCGGAGTTGTCGTCCACCCAACGCACCGGCATAGGTTGGGGCCATGAGTGACGACTGGCGGACGGACCGGGTGGGCGCCGCCCTGCGGGATGAGAACCCGACAGTGCTGCGACGGCTCGAGGCGGGCTTCGCGGTGATCGGCGACGTGCAGTTCTTGCCGGGCTACTCGGTGCTCCTGGTGGACGAGCCCGGTGTGCAGCGGCTGTCCGACCTGCCGAGGGCGAAGCGGCTGGCGTTCCTGTCCGACATGGACCGGCTCGGCGAGGCCGTGGAACGGGCCTGCCGACGTCTGGACCCCGCCTTCCGCCGGGTGAACCTGGAGATCCTCGGCAACACGGACCCGTTCCTGCACGCCCACGTCTGGCCTCGGTTCGAGTGGGAGGCGCCCGAGCTGGTGGGGAAGCCCGTGTGGCTGTATCCGCCGGACCGGTGGCGGGACGAGCGGTTCGGGCTCGGTCCGCAGCACGACGCGGTGCGGGATGCGATCGCGGGCGAGCTGGACCGGTTGGGCGCCGTGCTCTGACGCAGGCGCCCGCCGATGCCGGGCCTGGGCTGCCCGGCATCGGCGTACGACCGCCGCGGCTCAGTTCAGCGTGAGGGTCGCGGTGTCGTTGTGGCTGTTCGGGTCGAAAGCCGGCCGGCGGGAGTGGTCCGGGTCCGGGCCCCAGACCAGCTGGACCCCGCCCTTGGCATGGGTGACCACGTCGTCGGCCCGGAGAGTCAGGCTGAAGTCGGTCATCTGCCCCTTGGGAAGGACGAAGCCCGGCGGGTCGCAGACGTACGGACCGTGGGCCGCCGCCGTCGGGTTGTTGTCCTGCCACGGCCTGCAGTTGGCCGAGTGGCCGACGGCGGTCGTACCGGTCGGGAGTGTCACCCAGACCGTGGGCACCCCCTCACCGCCGCTGCGGTCGTACAGGGTGGCAGGGCCGTTCGCGGACAGGTGGAAGGCGAAGGTCGCGTTCTTGCCCTGCCCCGCCTTCGCGCTCGCGCCGGTGACTCCGAAGTCGGCCGTGTTGCGGGCCTGGAGGGAGGTGATCCGGTAGTCGGTGACGTTGCCCGTCTCCGGCAGGGAGACCGAGCCGGCCGGGACCGTGGACTTCCGGCCCGCCTTGACCACCTTCAGCTTGAGCGTGGACCCCTTGCCCCAGGTCCACTTGATGCCCTGACCGGCCGGCCAGCCCGGCTGCCCGAGCGGCCCGGTCATCGTGTCGAGGTATGTGTACAGCGCGGCGGAGTTCACGCGCAGACGCACCGGTGCGGCCAGGGCGGCCGTCTCTGCGAGGTTGATCGCGCCCTTGGGGTAGCACTCCGCGAAGTGGATCGTGCCGTTGGTCCCGTACTTGCAGTTGGAGTAGTGGTCGGCGAAGTCGAGACCCGGTGAGGTCGCGAGGACCGTCTGGACACCCTTGGCGGGGCGGTTGCCCACGTTGGTGAACCGGACCGGCTCGCTCACGGTGCTGCCGACCTTGAGGCCGGTGTGGTCGGTGAGCTTGTCGAGGCCGAAGTAAGGGCCTCCCACCTCGACCCTGCCGGTGCCGCCCACGATCTCGGCGGGCCCGGACCGGCCGGTGACCTTGTACGTTCCCGTGGCACCGAGCGCGGCGCCCTTGAGCGGGGTCAGGGTCAGCCGGGACATGGCGCCCATGTGGGTGGTGGGAGAGGAGTCGGAGTCGAACATCTCCGAGCACGTGGCCACCAGGCCCTTGGCCGTGCAGTTGTCCGAGAAGGTCACCTTGGCGATCTTCGACAGGCCCCGGGCGTCCACGGTCAGGGTGGCGTCGTCCGCATGGAGGTTCTTGGTCTTGGTCTGGAAGTCGAAGTGCACGTCCGTCGTGGCGGGCGCGGCCGGCAGCGCCACGGGTGCCGGAGTGTCGAGGGTGATCACCGGCCGGCCGGTGGCGGCGCCGGCCGGGGCGGTGCCCAGCAGCGCGGCGGCGAGCCCGGCGGTGGATATGAGGACTGCGGCGGGCCCCGGGAAAGATCTTCGTCTCATCTACGTCCTTCGGTCACAAGGAACTTCACGAGGATCGACTCAACGATCAAGTGGACCTTAACCCGTGTTACGCCCCTGTGACGCTGAACGGACGATTCGAAGATCAGGACCTGCCAAGCTCGGCTTCAGCGAACGACCTGACCAGTCCATGTTCCTGGGGGAATACCGGAATGACCACACGTACCCGCACCATCGCGGCCGCCATCGCCGTGGCCGCAGCCGTCACCGGCACGGCGCTGCTGGGCGCCTCCGGCGCCGCCTCGGCCGCCACCAGCGCCTCGCACGGCACCCTGACCGTCAGCAACGGCACCAAGTACGTGCTGATCGGCGGCCACAAGGTGGACTTCAAGGTGAACGTCCGGGACCTCGCCTGGTCCCCGGACGGCAAGAAGGCCGCCTTCGTGGACGGCTCCGGCAACCTGGACATCGCCAACCCCGACGGCAGCGGGCGCGTCGTCGTGGCCAAGAACCCCGGCAACCAGAACTGGTCCCACCCGACGTGGCAGGTGACCGCGAAGGACACCCGGTACAACATCCCCGCCAAGGACAACCTCATCTTCGCGGCACGCGCGGGCGGTGTGTCCCGGCTGAAGTACATCTCCGCCAAGGCCGTCCACGGCACGCCCAAGACGCTGTCCCTGTACGGCGACCCCGGTCCGGGCGGCGCGCTGCCGCAGACCGGCAACGTCTGGCCGAACGCGGCCGGCCACTACGGCACCTCGGTCTACGCCAACGTCGACACCGGCGCCGTCTACATCCGTGACGACTACCTGCGCCAGCAGGGCGGCAAGCTCACCAAGGGCTCGCAGCCGGCTCTGTCCCCGAACGAGGAGGAGGTCGTCTTCGTGCGCTCGGTCGCCGGTCACGACCACGTCCTCGTCGAGGACCTGATGCACGGCAACCACATCAAGGACCTCACGCCGCACGCCACCACCGACTACACCGAGCCGGCCTGGTCCCCCGACGGCAAGACCCTCGCGGTACGGACCCCGTCCGGCACGGTGACCCTGCCGGCCAACGGCACGGGGCACCCGGCCAAGGTCACCTCGACCGTCGGCCTGGCGGCGTACCGCCCCTGACGCCGGCCAATGGCACGGGCCGGGCGCGGCCGGGGCGCGGAGTGCGGGTCACTTCGCCATCCGGTCGAGCTCGGCCCGCAGTTCGTCCAGGTGCTCGTCGGCCGTGTCGTGCGGCAGGAACTCGACGACGTCGAGGAACCGGAAGAGCACGCGGCTGCTGGTGACGGCGTACTCGTACTCGCCGAACCCCACCACCGCGCCCATGGCGCCCCGGACGGCACCCCGCACGACATGGGAGGTCATGTCGTCGTCCGGTTCCGCCGCCGGCGTACCGCGGCGGGCGTTGGGCCGCGCCAGATACGGGCACACCATCGAGGCGTACAGCATGCACGCCCGGTGCCCCGGTCCTTCCAGCGTCGGCTCGAGGTTGCGGTAGGGCCGCCCGGCGGCCAGCGCCTCCGCGATCGCCGCGCTCTCCGCGGCGCCCACCACACGCCACACCGGTCCCTGCGGCATGGCCTGGTCGCAGACCGAGCACAAACGCTTCCGCGCGCACGCGGCGCTGCGTTCGTAGTCGGTCAGCGCGAACCGGGGCTCCTCCCCTTCCCAGGGAGTGATCGCCGGCACGGGATATCCACGGGGGTCACGGGGCCGTGCCTCGACCGCCGCCGGCATGGGAACACTCTCGAATCGCACGAGCCATGCCTACCAGGACGAGCGCCTCGGGGCCAAGGCCGGCCGGAGCGGGCGGTGCGTCGCACCGGCCACGGCAGCGCCAAATCCCGTGTGGGACGGGATGATTGACTGGGCCGCATGGACCTCGCCGATGACATGGCCTCCGAGCCCGGCCCCGTGGCCACGGGCCGGGACGTTCCCCCGTTCGACCCCGAACTGGCCGCGGTGCTGGCGGGTTTGGGAAGCGCCGTGAGGGAGCCCGTCACGCCGGAGAACCTCGCGGCCCGGCAGGAGCGGGACGCCGCCGTCCGGCCCCGGCCGACGCTGCGCGAACTCCGGGCCGGCGGCCGCTTCGAGGCGCGGGAGCTGCGGGTGCCCGGTCCGCCGGGCGGCCCGGACGTCACGCTCGTGAGCGCTCGGCCCGCCGGGGTCACCGGGCCCCTGCCCCTGCTGTACTACCTGCACGGCGGCGGAATGATCACGGGCAACGCATGGTCGGTCCTGCCGCGGCTGCTCCGCGAATGGGCCGCCGCCCTGGAACTGGCCGTGGTCTCCGTCGATTACCGGCTGGCGCCGACGGCGCGGTACCCCGCGGCGGTCGAGGACTGTTACGCCGGACTCGTCTGGGCGGCCGAGCACGCGGCCGAGCTGGGAATCGACGCGGGCCGCGTCGTCGTGGGGGGCAAGAGCGCGGGCGGCGGCCTCGCCGCCGCACTCGCCCTGCTCGCCCGGGACCGGGGCGGACCGGCGCCGATCGGGCAACTGCTGCTGTCCCCGATGCTCGACGACCGCACGGACACGTTCTCCAGCCACCAGATGGCCGGCGTCGACACCTGGGACCGGACCTCCAACACGACCGCGTGGCAGGCGCTGCTGGGCGAGTGCTACGGCGCCGCGGACCTGCCGCCCTACGCGGCACCGGCCCGCGCCACGGATCTGTCCCGGCTGCCTCCGGCGTACCTCGAGGTCGGGTCGGCCGAGACGCTGCGGGACGAGGCCGTCGCGTACGCCCAGGCCATCTGGCAGGCCGGCGGCCGGGCCGAACTGCACGTCTGGCCCGGCGCCTTCCACGGCTTCGACACCTTCGCGCCACGGGCGGCTCTCAGCCAGGAGGCCCGCGAAGCCCGTACCCGCTGGCTTCGGCGCATCCTCACGCGGACGCGATGACTCCGTAGGTGACCAGTCCGTAGGCGAGGTGCGGGACGGCGTCGGCGGTCCAGTCGGTGGCCGACCAGGTGCGCGGGTCGCTGATGTCCAGGCCCGCCATCGGCGCGTCGCTGAGTGTCATCGCCAGGGCCCCGGTGAGCACGGCGCCCAGCCAGGCGGGTGGCCGTACGCCCGCGCGGTGGAGCAGCGAGACGACCGCACCGGTCCCGACTCCGACGGCGATGCCCGACAGTGCTCCCAGTGCGGACAGCCGGTTGTCCCTCCCGTCCCCGTCCGGGACGGGGAGACCCGCTTTGGTGGTGATCTTCTCCACCACGGCTTCGGGCGCGCTGCTCGCAGGGCGGCCGCGCAGTGCCATGTCCATGTATGTCACGGCGTTCAGCACGGTGGTGCCCGCGGCTCCTGCCGCACAGCCCCGCGCGATGGTTCGGAACATGCCGCTCCGGTTCCCGGCCGTGAGCGCGTCAAACGGTGCCGTCGTCGGCAGCGAGGAGGCCCGGCGGCACGGATCGGCCCGGACCGGGCCCCGGGCCGCCGTGTGCGATCCGTGTCAGGTCCGTCAGCAGCGAGTCCAGCCACGATACGGTCGCGTAGTACAGGCGGGGCGCGCCGGGCGGCTCGGTGCCTGACCCCTCGATCACCGGATCGATCAGCGGGATCGGCCCGGTGGGGGTGTCCGCACCCGGATCCAGGGCCGCCGAGACCAGCAGCATCCGCCCGGCCACGCGCTCGCCCAGCGCACCGACCGACTCGGCCGCGGCGGGCCCAAGACCGGTGAGGGGCGGCGCCAGCAGTCGCTCTGATCCCCACAGGGTGTGGTGGCCGGCGATCAGTGTGGCCTGCCAGTCCACGGTCCGCCGGGCGGGCCCATGCGCCCGGCCGCCGAAGGGTGTCGGCTCGCTCTGGAACTGGGCGTACGCGGATTCGGCGAGGACGACGGCGCGCTGCAGGGACCGGTGGCCGGACTGCCCCGACGGTGCGGCGCACGCGCCGCCGCCCGCCACCGAGGCACCGGTCACCACCACGATCTCCGCCGCCCGGCGCAGGAGTTCCGCCACCGAGCGGCGCAGCTCGTCATGGGCGCCGCGCGGCCAGGCGAGCAGCCCGAAGACGGCGCCGATCGCGCTGCCGACCAGCACGTCCAGCATCCTGACCTCCGCCAGCCGCCATGTCGGCACGGACAGTTGCGCGAAGACCAGGGCGACGAGCACGGTGAACAGGCCCTGCGCCCAGCCGACGCCCTTGACCGGCCCCACCGTGAAGGCGAACAGCATCCACACCGGCAGTACGACGGCGTAGACGGCGGTGTGGGGCCCGGCCAGGCTCAGTGCCCCGGCCGTGACGAGGGCCCCGGCCAGCGTCCCGGCGAGTGCGAGACGGATGGTGTGCCAGGTCTCGTCCATGGTGGTCCGGGTGAGGGTGAGCGTCGCCAGCGTGGCCCAGAATCCGTGCGGGAGCGTGTCCACTCCCGCCACGAGCCGCGCCGCGGTCAGGGCCAGGGCGATCCTGGCCGCGTTCTGGAAGAACACCGACCGGCGCCCGGCGTGGCCGCGCAGCCGGTGCCACCACAGCAGCGGCGCCCAGGTCCTGGCGTACCAGAAGCGGGTGGGCGGGACCTGAACTCCCGCGTGTCTGCCGTGTACCGCCAGATCGGCCGCCGTGGCCATGGCGAGCGCGGCGTCGGCGATCTCCAGGACGGCGGCGTGCCGGCGCAGTACGGCGGGCGGCACGTCCGGTGCGCGGGCGGTCCCCGATGCGGGATTCCCGCCGGGGCCCACGGACACGGCCGACAGCCGCGCCCGTGCCGTGGCCAGCTCCTCGTACGGCGTCACCGGCGACGGTCCGGCCCCCAGACAGGCCGCGGTCGCCGTGGCCAGCCGTGCCACGGCCCGCAGGACGGCGGTCACCTCGGAGCCCGGCTGCCCGTCCGGCGGAGCGGGCAGTTGGGCCAGGCGGCTGAGGAGGGTGCGCGTGGCGAGTCCGGTGTGGGCGAGGGCGCGGTCGCGCACTCCGGGGCCGGCCGGCCGTTCCGCCTCCGGCACCATCAGGGACCGTAGCGACCGGCTGGTGTCCCAGGCCGCCCGGACGCCGTCGTCGCTCAGCGCGTACGGCGGTGCGGCGAGCCGGGTCGCGCAGTGGGCGGCGGTGTGCGCGGCGTGGGCGGCCCGCTGCCGGTAGGACGGCGGACCGGGCTCGGGAAAGACCAGTGACTCGGCGGCGATGAAGAGGGCCAGGCCGGTGGTCGTGCCGATCAGCCGGTCGCCGAGCGTGTCCGGAGCGTACGGGGGGAACGACGGGAGGATGTAGAGGAGTTGCAGACCCGGCGCCGCCCCGGCCGGGCGTGGTCCGCCCACGGCGGCGAAGGCCAGCGCGAAGCCGACCGCCAGCATGCCGGCGACGGCGCTCCAGGTCCGCACCGACAGATACGTGCCGACGACGACCAGCAGCCAGCACACCGGCAGCAGGCGCAGCACTGTCGCGGCCCGCTGCCGTCCGGTGCCGGGGATCCTGGCCAGTCCGCCGAGTGCCACGGCGGCGAACAGGGCGTAGGTGGCCGCCACGGGGCGGTCGAGGCCGTAGCGGAAAAGGTAGAACCCGGCCGCGGCGACCAGCGTCACGCGTACCGCCCGTCGGCCCGAGACGGCGTAGTCCGCCGCGATCCGGCGGACCGGGACACGACCCACCCCTACAGAATCGCCCACCGCGGAGGGCCCGGCACGCCGCCGGGCGGGGGCTTCACCCGGGGGTGAAGCGGATCGGCGTGCCCGCGGCGGCCTGGGCGGCCGCCGCCAGGGCGGTCTCGGCGACGACACCGATCACCGGGTAGCCGCCGGTGGTCGGGTGGTCGTGCAGGAACACCACCGGACGCCCGTCCGGGGGCACCTGCACGGCGCCGAGCATCATTCCTTCGCTCGGCAGTTCACCGGCCGACACGCGTTCCAGGGCCGGTCCTTCGGTGCGCAGGCCGATGCGGTTGCTGTGCTGGGAGACGCGGTACGTGGCCGAGGTGAGGGTGCGCAGCGCGCCGGGAGTGAACCAGTCCGCGCGGGGGCCGAGCCGCAGCGGCAGGGTCAGCTCGGTGGGCGGCGCCGGCCAGGGAGCGCCGGCGGGGAGCGCCGGCTGCTGGGCGGGGGCGCCCAGCGGGAGGAGGTCGCCGTCGCGCAGGGGCGCCGGGCCGAGTCCGGAGAGCAGGTCCGTCGAACGGCTGCCGAGGACCGGTTCGACGGCGATACCACCGGCGACGGCCACGTAGGAGCGCACGCCCGCGGTCACTCCGCCCACGTCCAGGACGGCGCCGCCGGGCACCCGTACGGGCAGTCCCCAGGGCGCCGGCCGGCCGTCGACCGTCACCGGGCAGGGCGCGCCACCGACCACGACGGTCACGCCGCGGTCGGGGCGCAGGGCGCAGCCGGTCAGGGTGGTCTCCAGCACCGCGGCCTGTGAGTCGTTGCCGAGGAGCCGGTTGGCCAGTTCCCTGGCGGGGGCGTCCAGGGCTCCGGAGCGGGGAACGCCCAGGTGGGCATGGCCGCGCCGGCCGTGGTCCTGGACTGTGGTGAGGGCTCCGGAGCGTACGACGGTGAGCTTGACGGTCATGGCGTACCGTCCTCGGCCACGAACCGCACCCGTGTTCCCGGCGTGAGCAGGGCCGGTTCCTCCCGGGTGAGGTCCCACAGCGGTGTCGGGTCCGGCATGGTCCCGATCAGCTGCCAGCCGCCCGGGGTGGCGCGCGGGTATACAGCGCTGTAGGGACCGGCGAGCGCGACCGCACCGGCCGGGACCCGGGTGCGGGGTGTGTCGCGGCGCGGCACGTGCAGCTCCTCGGGAAGGCCGGTGAGGTAGCCGAAGCCGGGGGCGAAGCCGCAGAAGGCGACGCGGTAGGTGTACGAGGAGTGCCGGACGGCGACCTCCTCGGCCGCCAGCCCCCACAGGGCGGCGACATGGGCCAGATCGGGACCGTCGTAGCGGACCGGGATCTCCACGACTCCCCCGGTGTCGGTGGCATGGGACGGCACGTACCAGTCGGCGATCCGGCGGGCCAGCTCCTCCGGGTGCGTGACCCCGTCCAGGAGCACGGTGCGCGCGCCCGGCACGATCTCCTCGACCGGCGGGAGGGTGCCCGCCGCGCGCCGCCGCAGGAGTTCGGCGTGGAAGGCCCCGGTGTGCTCGGCGTCCGGCAACTCGACGAGCAGCGCGTGCCGTCCGGCGATGCGTACCCGCGGAGAGCGGCTCCCCGTCATGCGAACGCCCCGATCTCGACTCCGGCGCCCTCCAGGGCCGCGCGCACCCGGGCCGCGATCCGGGCGGCACCCGGGGTGTCGCCGTGGACGCACAGGGAGCGGGCGGCCACCGGGACGGTCGTACCGTCCACGGCCTGGACCGCGCCTTCCACGGCGAACGCCAGCGCGCGCCGGACCACGGCGGCCTCGTCGGTCACCAGGGCGTTCCTCTCGCGCCTCGGCACGAGCGTGCCCGCGGGGGTGTAGCCGCGGTCCGCGAAGGCCTCGGGCACGGCCGTGAGGCCCGCCTCCTCGGCCGCGGCGAGCAGCCGTGACCCCGGCAGGCCGAGCACCGGCAGCATCCCGCCCGCCAGTCTCACGCCCGCCACCACGGCGGCCGCCTGCTCGGCGTCGTGCACGGTGCGGTTGTAGAGCGCGCCGTGCGGTTTGACGTAGGCCACCTCGGCGCCGGCGGCCTGTGCGAAGACCCGCAGCGCCCCGATCTGGTAGGCCGTCTCCGCCGCCAGTTCGCCGGCCGGTACGTCCATGGAGCGACGGCCGAAGCCGGCCAGGTCGCGGTAGGACACCTGCGCGCCGATCCGGACGCCACGGGCGGCCGCGAGGTCGCAGACTCGGCGCATCACCGAGGGGTCGCCTGCGTGGAAGCCACAGGCGACGTTGGCACTGGTCACCACGGAGAGCAGGGCGTCGTCGTCGGTGAGCGTCCAGCAGCCGAAGCCTTCACCGAGATCCGCGTTGAGATCGATCACACCCTCAACGTAAGCGATCGTTGAACGATCCGACAAGGGGATGGATTTTCCCACCGCCCCCTTGTTCGATCGTTGAACGATCCCCTAGGGTCCGTGCAGCCCTCACGGATTCGGGCCCCCGGATCCGCGCCGCTCGGGTGTCCTGCCCGCTCACCCCTAAGGCCGCCGCATGATCGTTCTCCTCGGCGTCGCCGTGGTGATCCTCGGATTCGCCACGCGTCGCAATCCCGTCCTCGTGGTCGGTGTCGCCGGTGTCGTCACCGGGCTGCTCGGCAAGATGAGCCCGCTGGAGGTCCTCGCGGCCTTCGGCCGGTCCTTCGCCGACAGCCGCTCGGTCACCGTCTTCGCCATCGCCCTGCCCGTGATCGGCCTGCTGGAGCGCTACGGCCTGCGGGAGCAGGCCCGCAGGCTCATAGGCCGGCTCGGCGGTCTCAGCACCGGCCGGTTCCTCACGGCCTACCTGCTGGTCCGTCAGGTCACCGCGGCACTGGGCCTCAACAGCGTCGCCGGCCCCGCGCAGACCGTGCGTCCCCTCGTCGCTCCCATGGCCGAGGCCGCCGCCGAGCGCTCGACGGGCGGGCCACTGCCCGAGCGCCTCCGCGAGAAGGTGCGTTCCTACGCCGCGTCCGCCGACACCGTCGGCCTCTTCTTCGGCGAGGACTGCTTCATCGCCATCGGCTCGATCCTGCTGATCACCGGCTTCGTCAACTCCACGTACCACCAGAACCTGGAGGCGACCCAACTGGCCCTGTGGGCGATCCCGCTCGCCGTCTGCGCCTTCCTCGTCCACGGCGCCCGCCTGCTGCTCCTGGACCGGCAGCTGCAGCGGGACATGGCACTCGCCGCCGCCGAACACGACCTGCCGCTTCCGAAGGAGACCAACAAGTGATCAAGGTCGAGTGGCTCTACTGGCTGGTGGGTCTCGTCCTCGTCGTCATGGCCGTGCAGATGGCCGCCGACCGCAGCAACCCCAAGCGGTGGACGTCCGCCGCGTTCTGGGGCCTGCTCGGGCTCACCTTCCCCTACGGCACCGGCGTCGCCAACGCGACCGCGAAGAACGGCGGCTGGACCCTGCCCGCCGAACCGCTCGGCATCGCCGTCCTCGCCCTGATCGTGCTCGCCGGATTCAACTTCCTCGGCAAGGGCATCCCGGTCACCAGCACCGGCGAGGAACGCGAGGCCTCCGCGGACCGGCTCGGCAGCAGGATCTTCGTCCCCGCACTGACGATCCCGCTCGTCGCGATCGTGTGCGCCTCGGTACTCGACACGTCCGGGCTGTTCGAGACCGGAAAGGCCGCCCTCCTCGGCCTCGGCATCGGCTGCCTCGTCGCCCTCGTCGTCGGCATGCTGGTCACCGGCGAGCGCAAGCTGTCCGTGCCGCTCCACTCCGGGCGCTCCATGCTGGAGGCCATGGGGTCCGCCCTGCTGCTGCCCCAGCTGCTCGCCGTACTGGGCTCGCTCTTCGCGCTGGCCGGGGTCGGCACCCAGGTCGGCAAGATCGTGCACGACGTCCTGCCGGACCACTCGAAGTACCTCGCCGTCATCGCGTACTGCGCCGGCATGTTCCTGTTCACGGTGATCATGGGCAACGCCTTCGCCGCGTTCCCCGTGATGACCGCGGCGATCGGCTGGCCCGTCCTCATCCAGCAGATGCACGGCAATCCGCCGGCGGTCCTGGCGGTCGGCATGCTGGCCGGCTTCTCCGGAACGCTGTGCACCCCGATGGCCGCCAACTTCAACATCGTCCCGGCCACCCTGCTCGAACTGAAGGACCAGTACGGCCCCATCAAGGCGCAGATCCCGACGGCGCTCCCGCTCCTGGTGTGCTCGACCGCGATCATGGCCCTCTTCGCGTTCTGAACCGCCCGGCCGTATGCCCCTCCCCCGTGAAGGAAGCGCCATGACCCGCGTGCTGATCACCGGCTTCGCCCCCTTCGACGGCCAGCAGGTCAACCCGTCGTGGCAGGCCGCCTCCCTCGTGGCCGCCGAGCCGCCCGCCGGACTCGCGGTCACCGCCGTCGAACTGCCCTGTGTCTTCGGCAAGTCCATCGAGGTGCTCCGTGAAGCCGTGCGTGCCTCGCGCCCTGCCCTGGTCGTGTGTCTCGGCCAGGCGGGCGGCCGTCCCGGCGTCACCGTCGAACGCGTCGGCATCAACGTCGACGACGCGCGTGTCCCCGACAACGCGGGCGACCGGCCCATCGACGAGCCCGTGATCCCGGGCGGGCCCGCCGCGTACTTCTCCACCCTCCCCGTGAAGGCCTGCGTCGCCGCCCTGCGCGCGGCAGGTGTCCCGGCCGCCGTCTCCAACACGGCCGGCACGTTCGTCTGCAACCACGTCGCGTACGGCCTTGGGTACCTCATCGCCACCGAATTCCCGCACGTCCGCGGCGGTTTCGTGCACGTGCCCTGGGCTCCGGAGCAGGTCACCGACGGCACCGCCCCCGCCCTGGAGCCCCGCACGGTCGCCCACGGTCTGCGGGCCCTGCTGCTCGCCGCCGCCCACACCCCCACGGAACGGGATCTGAAGGTCAGCGAGGGAGCCACCCACTGATGCCGCTCACCGCGTACGCGGCCGGCTTCACCCGGCTCGCCCTCGCCAACGTCACCCGCGAGTACCCCAACTCCCCCGCCCACCTGACGACTTCACCGGAGGAGGAGGTCCGGCCCAGCGCCCTGCATCCGGCCTTCCACGGCGCCTACGACTGGCACTCCTCGGTCCATATGCACTGGCTGCTGGTCCGTCTGCTGCGCCGGTACGGCGGCACGCCCGCCCTCCCGGGGACGGGACCCGTCATCAAGGTGATCGACACCCATCTCACCCCCGAGAACATCGCCACCGAGGCCGCCTACCTCCTCGGCCACCCCTCCTTCGAGCGGCCGTACGGATGGGCCTGGCTGGTGGCGCTCGCCGCCGAGTGCCGGACGTACGGAGGCGCGGTCGGCGCCCGCTGGGCCGAGGCCCTGGCGCCGGCCGTCGCCGCCGTCGACACCCTGCTGGCCGGCTGGCTGCCGAGGGCCACGTATCCGGTGCGCCACGGGAACCATCCCAACAGCGCCTTCGCACTGGGCCTCCTGCTCGACGCGGACGCCCTGCCCGCGCCGACCACCGCGGCGGTACGGCGACGCCTGCTGGACTGGTTCGCCGACGACCACGACGCGCCCGCGCACTGGGAACCGTCGGGCCAGGACTTCCTGTCCCCGGCGCTGGCCGAGGCCGACGCGATGCGCCGGGTACTCGCGAGGGAGGACTTCGCGCGCTGGCTCGACGACTTCCTGCCCGCGCTGCGCACCGGGGCCCCCTGCCGACCGCTGGAGGTCCCCGTCGTCTCCGACCACACCGACCCGCAGATCGGCCATCTGCTGGGCCTCACCCTCAGCCGGGCCGCCGCGCTGCGCTCGATCGCCGCCGCCCTGCCCGGCGGCCACGTCCGCACCCGCCTCGCGGAGGCCGCCGAAGCCCACCTCGCGGCGGGTCTGCCCGCCCTGGAACTCCAGGACTTCACGACCGGCCACTGGCTGGCGACCTTCGCGGCACTGGCCCTGGAAGCCGGATCCGCACCCACAACGACCGGCGTGTCCCGCTAGCGCCCAGCATGCCGTTCAGCAGCAACAGCACGCCGGCGAACGTGGTGCCGCCGGTGGCCCAGGGACCGTTCCGTTCTCGTGTGGCGGTCGGCGTCCGGAACGCCCGGCCGGCCTTTCCGACCCTGGGGCCGGAGGGGTGCGTCCGCCACCGGCGCCGGCCCGATCGGGTGATGGGCTCGCGCCCCCGGTCTCCCGGTTCGTCAGACCGGCGCCCTGGGCGGGCCCTGTTCACCGGTCGGCGGTGTGGCCGCCAGGAACTCCACCACCGCCAGCACGGACAGCAGGCACAGGGCGATGCCGACCACCACCCAACCCGTGGGATACGACCACAGCAGGTAGACCAGCAGCGCCACGGCCACCAGGATCCAGGTGATCCAGGTGCGGCGGTGCCGCACGAAGGGGCCGACCGGCCCGGTGCGCAGCCCGGCGTGGTCGGCGGTGTCGCGCAGCTCCCCGATCCCGGAGGTCCACAGCCGCCGCACGAGCCCGGCGTGCCGGCCCGGACCGCTGAGCCATGCGCCCAGGGCGATGACGATGCCGAGCGCCACGACCATGCGCACGGTGGTCTGCAGGAAGCGGGTCAGCGCGTCGTACACGGCGCCGGCCGCGTCCTGGGAGACGTCGGCGGGCAGCCGGTCGAGGTAGATCACGCGGAAGACGCGCAGTCCGATGCCGAGGAGGCCGACGGCGACGGCGACGCCGAGACAGCCCGCGACCAGCGCCCGGCGCCGCCGGACCGAGAGCAGTACACCGGCGGCGATCAGCAGCACGGCCAGCACCGGCAGCCAGTTTCCGGCGAGTTGGAGCAGCCGCACGTACGTCTTGACCTTGCCGACCTGCTGTGACCTGACGAGGGTGAAATCGGTGTGCACCGCCGGGATGTGCCCGGCGAAGGCCATGCCGGAGTCGACCAGACGCTTCTTGACGCGGTCGACGAGGGGGCCGAGGTCGAGGGTGACCGTGTCGTTCTTCAGCTGAATCGCGCCGCCGCCGCTGCCGGTGAGGGCCTTGTCGAGGGTGCTGTGGATCTGGCGGTTGGCGTCGGTCCAGACCGTCTTGAAGACATCCGACGCGGCGACCTCGCGGGCCTTGTCGTGGACGAAGCTGCGGACGGCGCCTTCCAGGGAATCTCCCAGCCTGCCCCCCAGCGCCTGCCGCAGGCGGGGCCGGTCCTCGGGCACCAGGTCCGCGAGGCGTGCGGGCAGATCGATGTGGGTCATGAGCGCGTCGGTGGCCCGGTTGGCGACGGCGTCCTGCACAGCGGGGTTCGAGGCCAGCGGGGCGACCGTGTCGACGTAGCGGTCGGTGTCCGCCACCTGGTCGGCCGCCCAGGCGGCGACGACGGAGAGCGGGGCGAGGATGCACCCGATGACGATGAGCACCGCTGCCACGAAGGACTTGACGTGGTGCCCGGGCGATCGGGCCCGCGCGTTCTCCAGTGCTGCGACGCGTGCCCGCAGCCCCTCTATCTCCGACCGTTCCCCGTGTTCGTCCGCGGGTCCGCTGCCTTCCGTCATCGTGCCTCCCGAACGATTCCGGTACCTCTGCCTGCCAGCCGACCCGTTCGGTGGTGGTGGCGCGAGCAGAGGTACGCCGTCCGGGTCACGGGCCTGGCGCTCTGTTATGGCTCAGGCCCGAGACCGCGCGGCACGGGAGACACACTCGGGCGGCCGCCGGCGACGGCACCCCGGCGCGGGGCCGGTCAGCCCAGTTCCGTGTCCAGCCACCGCAGGACGTCGGGAGTCACGGGATCGGTGATGTCGGCGAACTCCTCGTGCTTGTTCAGGAACTTGGCGACGTACGGGCAGACGGGCACGATCCGCTTCCCGGACTCGCGCACGTCGGTGAGCGCCTCCTGGACCAGCCGGGAGGCCAGGCCCTGTCCGGCGAAGGCGTCGTCGACCTCGGTGTGGTAGAAGACCCGCTGCGCGCCGTGGTCCCGGTAGGCGGTCAGTCCGGCGCGCTTGCCGTCGACCAGGATCTCGTACCGGTGCTTGGCGTCGTTGCGCTCGACGGTCGGAGCGGCGGAGGGCTGGCTCATCGGGTGCCTTTCAGAAGGGCTGGGCGAGGGTCCCGCTCCATACCGAGCCTCATCATCGTTACCGCAGGTCAGCGGCAGGCCGTCAGCATGAGTCGCGGGAGTTGATCGTCGTGGGCCAGGATACGTCGCCCTGTGGGACCGGCGGGTGCGCTCCGAGTGCGGCCACGGTGACACGTCGACGGCCGGGACAAGCCGGCCGTACGGGGAGCGCGGCAGCGGCAGCCCGGTCAGCGGCACACGCAGCCCGATGTCGATGCGGCCCGGCTGAGATCGCCGTACGGCCCGCCGTGCCGCCGCCGGTGCTCGGGCAGCAGCGCCAGGCCGACCGAGGACGCCACCGGTCCGTCCGTTCCCTCTGGAGAGTCCGTTGCTCAGCCTGCTGTAGGACTCTGCGGATCCTGCGCTCGCGTGAACCCGTGACTCCGCTCCACCTTCGCCACATGCAGCGTGTAAGTCTGGTACCACTCGTCTTGCCCGCGCTTTTGCGCCGCGCGGTGCTCGGCGTTGCACCGCCACTCCGTGAGGGCGTCGGCGTCGCGGAAGTACCCGACGGTGATGCCCAGCCCGCCAGGCGTCTGCGCGTGGTCCATCCCCAGGAAGCCGGGGACGTCCTTCACCAGGTCTTCCATGCGTGCGTTCGTCTCGCTGTAGCCGCTCTGGTCCTGGGTTCGCACCGTGGTGAAGACGGCCATGTAATAGGGAGGTTCATAGGCCCCGACGGGTGCGACAGGCGCTTCCGAGTGATCGCTCATGGCGCCACCGTAAGGCGGGACGCGCCCCACGATCCAGGGGTCTTTCCCGAACGGCATACACAAGGGATCGGGCCAGTTGAGGTCGGGCTGATCATCGATGAACGACGGAGAGCCTCTTCGTGATCCACAATGAGTGGATGGTCAGGCTTGAGACTCCCCGTTTGATCCTGCGTCGCTGGCGCGCGGAAGATGTTGCGCCCATGGCTGCCGTCAATGGCGACCCCGAGGTCATGCGGTGGATCCGTGACGGCAGCGTCCGTGACGAGCAGCAGACCCGCGACGGGATCCAGGCGTGGGAGCGCGAGTGGGAGTCGCAGGGCTTCGGCCTGTTCGCCGTGGAGATCCGGTCCACTGGCGAACTGGCCGGATTCACCGGCCTTTCGGTGCCCAACTTCTTGCCGGAGGTACTGCCGGCTGTTGAGGTCGGCTGGCGGCTGGGACGTTCCCACTGGGGGCAGGGCTTGGCCACCGAGGCCGCAGCGGCCGCTGTACGGTTCGGGTTCGAAGAGCGAGGGCTGGAGCGGATCGTCAGCATCGCCCAAGTGGGCAACGACGCCTCCGAACGGATCATGACCAAACTGGGGATGCGTCCCTTCCGTGAGACAGTCAATCCCACCTGCGGTCGGCGAGTACGGGTGTACGAGTTGTCGTCGGCGTCGGGTCGTGGCCGAACTGGCCGAACAGCCGGATGAAGAGCGGCTGTGCGCCTCCTTCGACCTGCCGGTGAGCACGTCCCGTCGCACTCGGCACTGGCGAGTACGGCGTGAGCGCACGCCGAACTGCGTCGACACGCCAGGAGTCAGCGACGGCGGAACAGGGCCGCGGCGTACCGACGAAGGCAAGGAAGGGTTCGGCCGGACGACCGTCCACGCACCGTCACCGGCCGCGTCCCGCGCCCGCCCCCCTGTTCAAGCTCGGTCGGCCGCCGTGACCGCGTCCCTGATCAGCCGGCGAGCGGCCGCGTCCGTACGGGCGACGTCATGGGTCACCAGGCGGTCCTGGCACAGACCGCGCAGGCCGGAGACGAGGATCGTGGCCCCTGTCCGCGCCTGCCGCGGCGGGTGACCCAGCCGTCCGTAGGCCGCGGCGATGGGGCCGAGCATGACCTCGACGGTCTCGGCCGCGATGTCGCCGTACTGCTCGGGATCGGTGGCGGCCAGGCTCAGCAGCTGCAGCAGCATGCGGACCGGCCCGGACTGCTCCCCGACGGTCATCGCTTCCCACAGGGTATGGGCCGCCTTGCCCAGTCCCGCGGCGTCGCGGACGTCGTCGAACATCGCGTGGGCGTCGGGACGGCAGGCGGCCAGCGCCTGGGCCAACAGGTTCTCGCGGCTGCCGAAGTAGTACAGAAGCATGCGCTTGGTGGTCCCGATCGACTCGGCGAGCGGACTCAGCGACATCTGCGCGACGCCGTGGTGCTGGAGGTGGTGCACCACCTGCTTCAGCAGCTCGGCGCGCTTTTCGGCATTGACAGGGCGCGGCACGCTTTGACTGTACCGACCGGTACGCGTATGGTCCAGCAGACGTAGACGTGCCGATCGGTACGTTAATCGAGTGGCGGACGACCAGCACCGGAGAGGCGACCGTGAGGTCACCGGGCAGCCGGTCGGCCGTGCGGCCCAGGGGCTGTGCGGCACGGCCCGCCGTGGCGGCCAAGGAGTGGTCCTTTTGAAACACCGGATAGAGCGTCCCCAGGGCATATCCGTGGCCAGAGTCCTCGTCGAGACCCTCACGATCCCGGCAGTGCTCTTCCTCGGCCTGCTCTTCTGCTTCCCCATGGCCTTTCACCAGCCCCAGCCCCACCACGCCAAGCTCGTGATCGCCGATCCCGCGGTGGAACGCACCGTCGACACCGCCCTGCAGCGGCAGCATCCCGGCGGGTTCGACGTCACCGCCGTGGCAGATGCCCGGGAAGCCCGCCGGGCGGTGCTGGACCGGGACGCCGTGGCCGGCTACGCCACCAAGGGCAGACATGCCGTGCTGTACGTGGCCGGGGCCAACGGCGCGTCCCTCGATCAGGCGCTGACCAAGGGCTTCACCCAGCTCGCGGCGCACAACCACCAGAAGCTCACCGCCACGGACGTAGCCCCCACCGTCAGCGAGGACGGGTCCGGCGCGACCCTGGTCTACTTCGGGATCGCCTGGAACGTCCCCGGCTACATACTCGCCACGACCCTGCTGCGGGCGGTGACCCTCAACCGGCGCAAGAAACTGATCACGATCGCGGGCGTCGCCGGTCTCTTCAGCGCCGTGGGCTTCCTCGTCGGCGTGGGACTGGGCTTCTTCCCCAACGACCCCGCGGCCCTGGCGATCGCCTTCCTGCTCACCACGGCCGTGGCCACGTTCTCCCTCGGTATGGCGCCCTTCGTCAAGCACTTCTTCCCGCTGGCGGGTCTGGGCCTGTACGTCGTGCTGAGCGTCCCCTCCAGCGGCCTGGTCCCCGTCCAGCTGCTGCCGAGGTTCTTCCAGGACCTGCACGCCGTCATGCCGCTGGGCGACGCGGTCGACGGCCTGCGGGGAGTCCTGTACTTCGACCATGTGGGGGTGCTGAAGCCGGTCCTCGTGCTGTGCGCGTGGATCACCGCGGGACTGGCGCTGCTGGGCCTGGACGCGTGGCGGCACCACCGCATGGCCGTACGACGGGGAGCGGAGGACGAGCAGCAGGACATTCCCGAACCGCCGGTGGAGGACCCCTCCGTGGAGGCGCCCGCGCCCACGGCACTACCGGTCCACCCGCACCACTTCGGCGAGCCGTTGCCGATGCTGGAGGGCACCGTCCGCGACGGCGAACAGCAGCCCGTCCGCCATGCCGCGGTGACCGTCATGGACACCGGCGGCCGGCAGTTGGTGCGGACCACGACGAACGCACGGGGCGAGTACGCCGTGACCGGTCTGCCCGAGGGATACATCAGCGTCGTCGTCTCGCACCCAGGCCGAGACCCCCTCGTCCACCAGAAACTGCTGCAGTCCGGTGTGGCCGTCCGGGCCGACTTCACCCTGCACGACCGGCGTGACGGGACGTCCGTCCGCGCGGGCGCTCAACGTCTCGATCTCGGACACGCGAGGCACGGGTCTTGAGACCCCACGGATGGCGCCGGCCGGGGCCGACGTGGTTGATGCGCCCTGCTCGATGCACTCCGAGACGATCTTGGTTTCCCGGGAAGCCGCCGCCCCCGCGTGGCGGTGGCCCCCGGCGCCATCGCACGGCGTGTCCCTCGTCGGCGCGGCGCCCACCGCCACCTACCTCAACGCCCGCGACCAGTGACTGACCGTTCCTGGCAGGGGCCGGGATCCGCCACACAGTGCTCCGGGCGGGCTTCTACGCGTCGACGCCTGCGGCCCTCGCCAACGAGCAATTCGTCGTGAGCGGCCCTGCGACGACTGGCCGGGCCACCTTCGTCACCCATGAGGACATCGCTGACGTGATCACGGCCGTCGCCCTCGAGGACGGTCCGCACTCCGAGCACGACGGCGCGACCCTTGAGATCACCGGGCCCGAGGCCCTGACTTTCGACCAAGCGGTCACCCGGATCGCCACAACCACCTGTCGGCACTACCGCTACGAACCCGAGACCCTCGAGGAAGCCTTCGCGTGGCGATGGCAACTGGGCATGAGCGGAGAGCAGATCGAGACCTGGATCTCGTGGTATCAGGCGATCGAGAGGGGCGAGGTTTCCGTGGTCACCGACGTGGTTCCCCGGCTCACCGCCTCACCGGCGACCCCGATCTCGAACGCAGCCTGGTGGCCCGCGCCGAACACCGCCCGGGGTACCGCTGAGTTGAGACGGAAGCGAGGCCAAGACGGTGCCCTGTGTGGTGAGGCGGTCGTCGTCCGCCACGGCCCAGCATGGCCGCGCCAAATCGGGGATGGTGCAGTAGCGGTGAGCCAGTCAGAGCTGGGGAGCGCAGCGAGAGTTTGACATGGGTGGGACGGTCTTGGACGGGCTGTCCCACCAACGTGTGTCCGCGCCGCATCCAGTGACAGCGGCGAGCGCGTACTTGGTGACGACGCCGCCGTCCGGACCAGTTCACCGCGTGGTCGCGGCATGCTGGAGGCTGGCGGGGTTCAGCTGCCAGCAGACAACGCTTGCTCATGCTGCGGCAGGCCGGCATCCGCCGCTGCCGGGTCGGCGCGTCGCCGTCGAACTCCCACGCTGCGGGCAAGCGGGCGACTGCCCAGTCGTAGAACCGTTCGCCCTTGGGTTCCGCACCCGCCGACAGATGCTGCCATGCCTATGGCGGGGCCTGGGTGAGGACGTGGTCGATGCGCGGGCCGCGCACGGGCTGCGACTTGGACACGGCGAAGAGCGGCGGAGTGCCAGCGTCGATGGCGCACCCCGCCCACTCACCGCGGCAAGACCAGTCAAGCGGCGAAGCGATCAGGATCTGCGGCCTTCCAGTCCACCGCCCAGGACTCCGGCGGCTCGATCACCAACTGCCCCGGGTCCAGCCATTCATAGAGCTCCGCGTAGGAGCGGACCGTGACCGGATCCACGCGCCGACGCAGCATGTACGGGCGCAACTCGGCCGGTCCGTTCACGCCCAGGGAGGCGATGATCTTCAGGGAGCTGTTCACCGTGGCGGACTGGAAGCGCTGGACCCGGACCGACTTGTCGTCGACGTGCAACGCGCGGGCGCGGCGCGGGTCTTGTGTGGCGACTCCGGCGGGGCAGGTGTTGGTGTGGCAGCTCTGCGCCTGGATGCAGCCGATCGCGAACATCATGGCGCGAGCCGCATTGGTGAAGTCGGCGCCCTGCACCATGCGCTTGACGATGTCGGCTCCGGTGGCCACCTTGCCGCTGGCGCCGATCCTGATCCGGTCCCGCAGGCCGGCGCCGACCAGAGCGTTGTGGACCGTGATGAGGCCCTCGGTGAGGGGGCTGCCCAGATGGTCGGCGAACTCCAGCGGGGCGGCTCCGGTGCCGCCCTCCGCTCCGTCGACGATGATGAAATCGGGCGCGGTGCCCTCCTCGATCATGGCCTTGCAGACCGCCAGGAACTCGCGCCGGGAGCCCACACAGAGCTTGAAGCCGACCGGCTTGCCCCCGGACAGCTCGCGCATCTCGGCGATGAACCGGATCAGTTCCCGTGGGGTACTGAAAACCTCGTGGTACGGGGGCGAGATGACGGTCCGGCCTTCGGGGACTTCGCGTACCCGGGCTATCTCGGCGGTGACCTTCTCCCCGGGCAGCACTCCTCCGATGCCGGGCTTGGCTCCCTGGGACAGCTTCAGGGACACGCACTTCACGCTGTCGTGAGCGGCCTTGTCCGCGAACCGCGCCCGGTCGAAACGGCCGTCCGCGGTGCGGCAGCCGAAGTATCCGGTGCCGGTCTCCCACACCAGGTCGCCACCGTGACGCAGATGGTAGTCCGACAGGCCCCCCTCACCGGTGTCGTGAGCGAATCCCCCGAGGGCGGCGCCCCGGTTCAGGGCGAGGATGGCATTGGCGGACAGCGAGCCGAAACTCATCGCCGAGACATTGAACAACGACATGTCGTAGGGCTTGGTGCAGTCCGGACCGCCGATACGGACCCTCGGCTGCTCCGACGGCACCGGGCGTGGCCTCATCGACGACTC
Source organism: Streptomyces sp. NPDC048191 (assembly GCF_040652655.1). NCBI lineage: Bacteria > Bacillati > Actinomycetota > Actinomycetes > Kitasatosporales > Streptomycetaceae > Streptomyces > Streptomyces sp. NPDC048191. Next base: position 233,762 of record NZ_JBEZMO010000004.1, on the reverse strand, counting down.
GAAGTACTCGTAGCCTTCGGCATAGACGTTCCGTTCGGTCCCGAACGGTTGCTCCGCCTCCAGGCCCTTGGCGCGCTGATAGACGAGACTGCGCACATCCCGGTCGTAGGGACGGCCGTCGTAATTGCGCTCGATGAAATACTGCTGCAACTCCGGCCGGATCGACTCCAGCATGAAGCGCACATGTCCCAGCACGGGGTAGTTGCGCAGTACCGAGTGGCGCTTTTGGAGGAGATCATAGGCACCCACACCCGCCAACGCCGTGCACAGCAAGGCGGCCGGCCACCACCAGGCAGACACGGTCGACGCGAAGACTCCGAATGCGACTGCCAGGGCTCCGATAAATGCGATCGCTGAAATTCTCATCACCTGCGAAACCTACTCCTGCTCCGGCCGATCAGCTCGGGGTGTGCGATTTTCCTCACGCCGGCCCGGCCTGGACCGAATCGCGGGCGTAACGACCGGCCCATGCGGCCAGCATCGTCGCGACATAGCGGGCGTCGGCACGATCGGTGAGCAGATGGTCGGCACCGTCGATCGCTACGAAGGACTTGGGGTGCCGTGCCGCCTCGAGGATCTGCTGGGCGTTCTCCACACCCACCGTCTCGTCGATCGGCGAGTGCAGCACCAGGAGCGCGTGACGCAGCCGGCGGATGCGCTCGGCCTGAGGCTGCGCGGTGATGTCGTCGAGGAACTCCCGACGGATGTGGAACACGCGGCCTCCGAGACTCACCTCGGCCTCCCCGTGCCGCTCGATCTCGTCCCGCCTGCCACCGAAAGTGCGCACGACGTGCTCCGGGTCCGCAGGCGCAGCGATCGTGGCCACCGCCGCCGTCTCGGGTATCCGGTGTGCGGCGGCCAGCACGGCTGCACCGCCCAGCGAATGCCCGATGAGGATCGACGGAGCCGTGAAGTGCTCACGCAGGTGGTCGGCGGCACGCACGAGATCGTCCACATCTGAACTGAACGTACCTGCGGCGAAGTCACCCCCGGACTCGCCGATGCCGGCGAAGTCCACACTGAGGACCGCGATTCCGCGTTCGGCCAGCTCCCGGCAGATCCGAGCGGCTGCCAACCAGTCCTTGCCGCATGTGAAGCAGGGGGCGAATACGGCGTACGCCCAAGGGGTCCCCTCCGGCAGGTCCAGGCGTGCCACGAGCGGAACGCCCTGCGAGCCTACGAACTCGATTCTGCTACTGCGCCTGGACATCCCGGCCCTCCACGCCCCCGACCCCGATCTGGTTTCGTGTGTCACTCTGCGGACGACCGCCGAGTCGAGAGAACTCGGGCGATGTCAGCTCTCTGGGCAGAGTGGACCGGAAAGGAACTGAGAACATCGCACAATCTAGCGATTCATGCGACTACCAGGTCTCGGCTCAAGCCCCCAATACATACCTGCGGCATGGCTCCAGCTGGGCAGCAGTCAATCACCAGATCATGCGATGCACTACGCACCTTCCTGATCGAAACTGGCCGCGTTGGCAGTTTCTACTCTCCGGAAACCAGGGAGTGAGTTGTTTTGCACACCAAGAACAAGCTCGTACGGCGTATGGCGACCACCGCCGCCGCACTGGCATTCGCCGGAGGCACCCTCCTCGTCGCCGGGGGTTCCGCGAACGCGGCTGCTCTTCCGGCCGACGCACGCGTCCCTGCCCGAGTCGGTGCGGTGGCCGAGACGGGAACCGTCGGTGGGCACCACGACGGACATCGCGGACACGTCTGGGACCGTTCCACGTACGACCGCTTCTACCCGTGGATCTGGGAGCAGCTGAAGACGTTCGGGTTGGCACGCCCGTAGTCGGTGACACCGGCACCGCCCGCGACCCGAGAGGTTCGGTGGGACACCGCGGGAATATCCGGAACGACGTATACGGCTGTGCCCATGTGGAATCCGGGAAACCTGCCGGTGTCGGAGGAAGCGCGCGAGGACGGATCGAAAGTGACCAAGGAACATACCGGCCGCCGCGGCCTCACGCCGGACCGCCGCAGGAGGCACACCGTAGAGCTGCTCGCCACGTGCGCCGCCTGTCTCATACCGTGGACGGTGATGCTGGCTCTGACGCTGCCGCCGTCCCACCACGTGCACGAGTGGCGCCTGACCTGGGTCGGATTCGACGTGCTACTCATCATGGCGTTGGCGTCCACGGCGTTCCTGGCCTGGCGCCGCAGCCGTTCGGTCATTCTGTACGCGCACGCCACAGCGGTCCTGCTGATCTGCGACACGTGGTTCGACATCTCGCTCGACGCCGGAACCGAGGACGTCTGGATGGCGGGGGGCCTTGCCGTGGTCACCGAACTGCCGCTCGCCGCCTTCCTCATCCATCGGGCACACTCCCTGATCGCCCTGCTGCCATGGCCGCCCGCGCACACCGCCATCGGCGACACCGACGGGAGCTCGACGGAACCGGTCCCGGAGGGGGAGACCCTCCCCGCGGGCCTGCGGACGCGTGGATGACCGGAGGGGTTCCGGAGCTCAGATGCCTGGCAGTGGATCAGACGGTCGTGACCACTTGGGCGTATGTCAGGCGTGGGGAGCGCTGGAACCAGGCATTCTCGCCCGGCCTGCCGATGTTGACGACGGCGGGAACAGAATGCTCCCGGAACAGAAAGTCCTGGGCTACGGGGTCGAGTGCGAGTGAGAACAGCACCGCGCGAGCAACAGGCCGGTCGGCGCGGCCAGAGCCGCCATGGGCAGAAGGCGGCTCATATCCACGTGCCGGTGCCGAATGACGCGGGCCGCGGTTGACCATCCGTCCGCGACACGGGGGAAAGTCCCGCCACGCCGGTACTCCTTCTCGAGCGCCTGGTACGCGGCCCCGTCGCTCTCCGGGCTCAGCCGTCCGCTTGTGATCGGATCGCCGACGGCGCCGTGCCTGTGGCGCCGTCGCGACCAGCATCACCCGTGCGCCAGGCGCCGGCATCGCCCCTTCACGGGATCCTCGCCGCCGCGCCCCGCCGCCGCAGGCGTCGCTCAGTGCGCCCCGTCGGAGATGCCGCCCCGTTCGATCGCCAGCCGGGTCAGCTCGACGCGTGTGTTGATGCCGAGCTTGGTGAAGATGTGCTTCATGTGCGTGTTGACGGTGTGCACGGACACGTAGAGCCGGTCGGCGATGGCCCGGTTGGTCAGGCCCTCCACGACGAGCGGAATGAGCTTCCGCTCTGACTCGGTCAGGCTCTCCCATCCCGGTGCGCCGGTCGTGTGGTGCCGTGGGGCAGCTGTGCGCACGCCCAACTGTCTGAGGCGCCGCATGATCCGTTCGTGATCGCGCAGGGCTCCGGAAGCCGACGCCAGCTCACCCGCCTCTTCGAAGTACGGGATCGCCGACGTGGTGTCGCCCGACGCGGCCACGAGATCCCCGAGGTCCTCGCAGACCGCGGCCAGGGCCAGCCGCCTGCCGGTGCTCCGGTAACCGGTGACGGCGGACTCAAGTGCACCCCGGTCGTCGTGGAGCAGGCCGTCCACATGGGCACGGACGGTCCCGATGATCTGCTGGCTGTCGTCCTGTTCGGCGAGGGTGCGCAACGCGCCGGACACGGCCTGCGCGAGCGACAGGTCCTCGCCGCGGAGCGCCATGCGCGCGATCCCGGGCCAGTGGGACGGCGGCACCGCAAGCAGCTGTGTCGGCTCGGCATCCGTGAAGCTGCCGCCCAGCGCCGCTGCCGCTGCGGCGTCCCGGCCCTCCGAGTGGGCCAGACAGGCGCGCGCGAGCGACACCCACAGGCCGAACCTCTGGGTACTCGTGCCGGAACCGGCTTCGGCGGCACGGAGCTGGTCCCTGGCTTTGGCGAGGTCACCGCGTCTGATCTCCACCAACGCCAGCACAGAGAGGGCCTGGGGATTCAGCTGGGTGATCTCGAGTTCGTCGGCCACCATCAGACTGGACTCGGCCTCCACCGCCGCGTCGTCCAGCGCCCCCTGTTCGAACAGTGCGCAGGCACGGCTCGCATGCCAGTGGGGAAGTGACCAGCCCAGGCCCAGCGCCTCCGCTTCGCGCTGCCCCTCCCGCAGCACCCGCTCGGTGTCCGCGAGCCGGTCGGTGGCGGTCAGCACCGTGGCCAGCCACAGCGCGGGAATCCGCGGCGGCCGCAGGTGGAGTACGCCGGACTCCGTGCCGTCGCGTGCCGTGGCCTCCTCGGCGAGCTCGAGGGCGCGGGCGAGACGCCCACGGTAGAAGAACGTCTGCGACTGGAACACCATGGCGCTGACGACGACGGCCGGGTCCTCGCTGCGGTAGGAGGCCTCGACCAGTCCGACGTCGGTCTGCTCGGCAGCGGTGATGTCCCCGAGGTACACGTGGCCCGTCGCCTTGGTCTTGAGCAGCCGGACCCGCAGGTCGGCCGGCAACCCGGGAAGGGCCAGAGCCTGCTGGAGATGCGTCATCGCGGCGGCGTCGTCCCCCGCGGCCTGGTGGATCTCGGCGGCCACCAGGCGCAGACGCGCCTCCTGGAGCGGCTCCAGCCGGTCCGACAGGGTGGCGTCGACCAGGTTGAGCGCCTGGTGCACCCGGCGGGTCCGGCCGAGGTACTCGGCGGCGTCGGTCAGCAGGGCGATGCGCCGCCGGTCGTGCAGGGGCAGCAGTCCGGCGATCTGCTGGGCCAGGTCCGCGGCCGCGTCAGGGGCCGACGAGGACAGTTCCCGTACCGCGGTGGTCAATGTGGTCACGGCGTCGTCGTCGACCGGTCCGCCCGACAGGACGACGTGCCAGGCCACCTCGGCGGATCGTGCCCCGATGCCACGCAGAATGTCGGCGGCCTCCCGGTGCAGAGCGGTCCGTACGGCCGGCGCCAGATTCTCGTGGACGGCCTGCCGCATGAGGTCGTGGCGGAACGCCAGTCGCGGCCCGTCACCGGAGAGCAGACCGGCGTTCAGCGCCGCCTCGACGCCCGACAGCAGGCTGCCGGCCTGCCTGCCGAGCATGCGGGCGGCCGTACCGAGGTCGAACTCCCGGCCGAGGACGGACCCGATCTGGAGCAGGCGCACGGCATCTTCCGGGAGCCGCTCCAGACGCGCGGCGACGCTCCGCCGGAAGCCGACGGGAATGCCGTTGTGCAGCAGGCTCGCCACGCCCGCCTCCACTTTGACGGCGTCCGCGTCGGCGAAGGCGCGCACCAGTTCGATCGCCAGGAACGGATTGCCCGCGACGCCCCCCAGAAGCCGGGCCAGCCCGGGTGACGGTTTGGCCCCGAGGACGTCGGCCGCGATGTGCTGCAGCTCCTGCTGCGGCAGGGGGCCGAGGGTCAGCCACCGGGCCCCGAGGCGTTCGAGGTCCTCCCGCACCCTGGCAACGGTCGGCCGCTCGGTCTCCGACCGTACCGCCAGCACCCACAGGATCCGCGAGGCCGCCAGTCTCCGGGGCAGGGTGCGCAGCACCAGGAGCGTGGCCGGATCCGCCCACTGCGCATCGTCCACCAGCACGGCCACCGGGGCGCGCTGGGCACGGTCCTCCAGAGCGTCCGTGATGCTGTCCAGCAGCCACAGCCGCTGGTCGTCGGTGGCCGCGGCCGCTCGTTCGGAACCGTCGGAGAACTGCAGGGCGGATTGCAGGGCGGCTCCGGCGGCGTACTGGTCGAGTTCGTCGGCCCGTACGGACACCACGTCGAACCCGGACCGCCGTGCCAGATCGTCCAGCTCCGCGAGCAGCCGGCTCTTGCCGACACCGGGTGCGCCTTCCACGACGACGCAGGCGCCCCGTCCGCCACGCACCGCGTCCAGGGCCTCACGGAGTGCGGCCATCTCGCGGCCCCGTCCCCTGAGGCGCAGCCCGTTCATGGCCTGGTTCCCACGCCCACCGGGCCGGTCGCCCGCGGGGTCTGTGCCGCGCATGGGGCCCAGCATGCCGCACGGCCACATCCTCCTCAACGCCGGTTCCCGTGTGCCCGGCGCTTTCACCCGGGTGATTGTCGGTTCCGCGCCGTCCGCTCACCCCGTCGCGACGCATGGTTCCGGGCGTCCAGAACTGTTGCCCCCGAGAGGAACATGACGTGCGTACAGGCAAGGAATACCTGGCGGCGCTGAACGACGGCCGCACGGTGTGGGTGGGTGACGAGCTCGTCGACAACGTGGCCACGCACCCCAGGACGAGGGCGTACGCCCGGAGCATCGCGGACTTCTACGATCTGCACCACCGCCCGGACCTCGAGGACGTCATGACGTTCGTGGACGAGGACGGTGTCCGGCGGTCCATGACATGGTTCCAGCACCGCTCCAAGGAGGATCTGCTGCGCAAGCGGCGCTACATGGAGACGGTGCAGCGGGAACTGGGCGGCGGTGCGATCCCGCGCACACCGGACGTCAACAACTACGTCCTGCTGACCTACGTCGACGACCCCGAGCCCTGGAGCAGCCAGTCCGTCGGGACCGACGGGCGGGACCTCACCGGGGGGATCCTCGGCTTCTGGAACGTGATGCGGGACGGCGACCTCAACGCGACGCCGGCCTTCGTCGACCCGCAGGCGGACCGCTCGCGCGATTCCGCACAGGCCCAGTCCCCCGCGCTGCGGGTGGTCGCCACCTCGGACGAGGGCATCACCGTGCGGGGTGTGAAGGCGATCAGCACCGGCGCGGCCTTCGGGGACTGGATCCACATCGGCGTCTTCTACCGCCCCGGCATCGTGTCGGAGCAGATCATCTACGGGGCGGTGAAGCCCAACACCCCTGGGGTCACCATCATCTGCCGCGAGAGCAACGTCCGCGACGGCGAGGAGGTGGAGCACCCGCTCGCCTCGCAGGGTGACGAGTTGGACAGCATCATCGTGTTCGAGGACGTGCTCATCCCCTGGAACCGCGTCTTCCACATCGGCAACCCCGAGCACGCCTCGCTGTACCCGCAGCGCGTCTTCGACTGGCTGCACTACCACTCGCTGGTGCGTGCCATGGTGAAGGCCGAGCTGATGCTCGGTCTGGCCCTGCTGATCACCGAGCACATCGGCACCTACCAACTGCCCCCCGTCCAGGCCCGGATCGCCCGGTTCGCCGGCTTCCTCCAGACGCTCAAGGCGCATGTGATCGCCTCGGAGGACGAAGGGTTCTTCACTCCCGGCGGCATCTACAAGCCGAACGTCCTGATGTTCGACTTCGGGCGGGCGTACTACATCGAGCACATCACCGACCTGACCCACGAGCTCATCGACCTGTCCGGTCGTGCCGCGCTCATCTATCCCACCGAAGGGCAGTGGGAGCGGCCCGAACTGCGGCCGTGGCTGGCGGCGCTGCAGACCGGACCGGTCGGCAGGCCGCACGACCGGCTGAAGATCAGCCGCGTGATCCGCGACATGTTCCTGTCCGACTGGGGCGACCGCATCAGCACCTTCGAGAACTTCAACGGCACACCCCTGCTGGCCATTCGAAGCCTCACGATGAAACGTGCCGAGATGTCCCCCACCGGCAGCATGGCGGACCTCGCGCGCAAGGTCTGCGGCATCGAGGGCGTGAGCAGCGACGGGGAGAAGGAGACCGCGTACCTGGCCCAGGCGGACTACGCCCGACGCCAGGACGCCTCTCGTCAGAACGCCTCGTAGCAGGATGCCGGGGCCCGGGTCAGAGCATGCCGCACTCCCGGGCCCTGGCGACCGCTGCGCTGCGGTCGTGTGCGCCGAGTTTGCGGAAGATCGCCCGTACCTGTGTCTTGACGGTGTTGTGGGACACATAGAACTCGGCGGCGATCTCACGCAGTGTCAGCGGACCGCACAGGGCGCGGAGCACCCGGCGCTCCCCGAGCGACAGCTCCTTTGGGCCGGACACGACCAGCGGCACGACGGTGTCCTCGCCGACTCGCCCGAGCAGGTTCGTCAGTGCTCCTGGTGACTCGCACCGGGCCGCTGCCCGCTCGGCCGCCGCACGGGCCTCCCCTGCGGCGGCCGTGTTGTGCCGAGCAGTGGCAAGTCTTGCCCGTGTGACGTGGTACCAGGCGTGCATCTGGGGTTCGCTGCCGGTCCCGGACGAGTCCGCCAGCGCCGCTTCCGCGTCGGCCAGGGTCCGTTCGGCCTCGTCGGCCCGTCCCTCATCGAGGAGCAGGCCGGCCCTGCCGATGTAGGCGGGCGCCGCGACGAAGTGCCGCTGCAGGCCGGCCGCCCCGGCCGCGTCCAGGGCTTCGTCGCTCAGCATGCGCGCCGGCCCATGGCGTCCGGCCAGCAGGGCGCACAGCGCCCGCAGGCCCAGCGCGCGGACGAGCGTCAGGCCGTGCCCGGCGGCATGCGCGTCACGGGTCGCCTCGCCGAGCAGCGCCTCGGCCTCCTCGTACCGCGAGATCCACAGCAGAGCGGTACCGCGGGCCGTACAGGCCAGGGCACGCCAGGAAGTCAACGGGACGGTGCCGGCGAAGACGGTTTCGGCGAGTCGGTCGCCGGTCAGGATCTCCCCCTGGAGCCAGCAGGCCACGGCCTGGGCGACGGCTGCCGCATCGGACACCGTGCTGCCCTCGCCGACCGTCTCCGCTCCCGGCTCCCTGAGCCGGACCACATCCAGCCAGCGCCGGGCCGTTTCCGGCGCGCCCCTCGAGAGGGCCGCCATCGCCGCCACCACGCACAGTCGTGCGTCGGCGGCGACCGTGCGGGGCGGCAAGAGGTCAAGCCACCCCGCGACCTCCCGGCTGCGGCCTGCCGAGATCGCCTGTTCCCAGTCCTGGAGTATCGACGCGACGGCGGCGGCCTCGTCACCGCCCCGCACCCAGTGCCGTACGGCCGCGGTCGTCTCGCCATGCCGTGAGTACCACCGAGCCGCCGATCGGTGCAACGTTACGGCGGTCTCCGGCCCTTCGGATCCGAGGAGATCGCAGAGCAGCGCGGACAGTGCGCGGTGACGCCGGTATGCCGAGGGATCTGCGGCGACGGGTACGAGCAGTTGGACGGTCCGTGCGAGCTCACGCAGCAGTACGCCCGCCCGGTCCCCGGCGAGGGCCCGGCACGGCCCGGCGCTCAGCTCGTCGAGCACACTGGTGCGGAGCAGGAACCGGCGCTGTTCGGTGGTGAGCCGGTGGAGCACTTCGGCGGCCAGGTATTCGGTGACCGCTCGCCTGCCACGGGCCAGGCCGGCCTTCGTATCGGCGTCGTCCGACGAGCGGGCGAGGGTACGGCCCATGATGCACACTCCCGCCGCCCACCCCTCGGTGGCCTCGTACAGCGCGCTCGACGTGTCCGGGGCCGGAGCGGACCCGAGCAGATCGGTGAGCACGGCGTGCGCCTCCTCGGGGGTGAAGGCCAGGTCGTGCTGGTCGAGTTCCGCGACCGCGCCCCGAACGCGCAGCGTCGGTACGGGTCCACCCGGTACGTGACGGGTCGACAGAACGACCCGAAAGCCCTGCGGAAGCCTTGTCAGGAAGTCCGAAAGGCTGCGGACCGCGTCGACGTCCGTGATCGATTCCACTCCGTCGAGGATCAGCGCGAGCGGTCCCTGTCCGTCCAGTCCGGTCACGAGGCTCGGCAGGATCTCCTCGAGCCACGCGTCGAGTGTCCACTCGCCGCTTTGGGGGTGGTCGGGCAGTTCCGGTCGTACCTGCTGCAATGCCCGCAGGATGCCCGCCCAGAGCCGGCCCGGGGCGTTGTCGTACGCGTCCAGGCTGAGCCAGGCGCACGTGCCACGCGTTGCGAGACTTCGCGCCCACTCGGTCAGGAGCACCGTCTTTCCGGCACCGGCGGGCGCGGAGACCACCACCACGGGCTCGGTCGACGCGTCCAGCCGGCGCAGCAGCCGGGGGCGGGTCAGCAGGTGCGGGGGCTGGTCCGCAGGACGCAGCTTGAAGGTCGGCACGGAACTGGTCATGGCACCTTCGGTGGAGTCGTCGGGACGAGCTGAGCCCCGGCGTCCGTGGCTCGCCTGCAGGAGCCGGACGCCGGGGGCGTAGTGGTCCGGGTCAGGGGTATGGCAGCCTCCGTCGGGCCGCTTTCACCGGCGCTAGCAGGGGGGCCTGAGCGTGCCGAAGTCTCCGCCGAAGTGGAGCAGCGGCCGGCCTTCCACCCGGTGTTCGAAGTGGCGGACGTCGCCCACGAAGATGGTGTGATCGCCGCCGGGCAGTGCCGCGGCGACGTCGCACACGACAGCCGCGATGGCGTCCTTCAGCACCGGCACGCCGTGGTCGTCGATGATCTCCACACCCGCGAACTTGTCCGGCTTGGAAACGGCGAAGTTCCGCGCGAGGTGCTCGCTGTCCTCGCCGAGGACGTTGACGGCGAAGCGACCGTGCTCGGCGATCGCGGTTCGCGTGTACAGCTGGTTGCCGATGCACACGATCAGTTGGAGCGGCTCGAGGGACAGCGCGGAGACGGCGCTCGCCGTCATGCCGATGGCCGTGCTGCCCGAGCGTGTGGTGATCACGCTGACGCCTGTGGCGAGTCGGCTCATCGTGGCGCGGAAGCCGAAGACCTTGTCGAGGGTTTCACTCATCTGAGGACCTCCGTGAATGCGGGGCCGAACCCCGCGGTGTGATGGAGTGTTCGGCGTCGGCCGTCCTGGTGGATGACCGGCTCTCGTCGTGGTGGCGCCGTGGGGATCAGTCCGTGACGAGGGGTTCGAGGACGAAGGTGTGGCGCAGCAGGGTGTACGGGACCTCGGTCGTTCCCCGGTAGGGCCCGGAGTCGGCCGCGTACGTGTCGTAGCACTCGATCAACGACTGCCTGACACCGAACACCGGATCGGTGTCCAGGTACGGGTCGTCCGAGGGGAAGAGCATGGTGGTCACGCGCTGGAATCCAGAAGCCTCGATCAGCAGGTGCACATGGGCGGGACGCATGAGCGACCTGCTGGTCGCGCTCATGAGTTCGCCGACCGGGCCGTCACCGGGGATCGGGTAGCTGGACGGGCGAATGGAACGGAAACCGAAGTGCCCCGTCCCGTCAGTACGGAACAGCGCGCGCATGGCCGGCTCGTCCAGGCCGGGCACCTCCATGTCGTAGTGGCCGTCCGAGTCGCTGTGCCAGACGTCCACCGCCGCATCTGCGACCGGCGCTCCCTCGTGGTCCACGACCCGTCCCTCGAAGAACAGCGGGGTACCGGGCAGACCTCCGGAGATGTCGGCGGCGTCGGCCTGCTGCGGCCGGTCCTCCCTGAAGTACGGGCCCAGCACGCTGTTCTGCGTGGCCTGACTGGGGCGTCGGTTGGTCAGGGCGTCGACCAGCATGGTGACGCCGAGCACGTCGGACAGCAGGATGAACTCCTGACGCGTCGGAGTGCACGTCTGCCCGGTGCGCGTCAGGAAGTCGACTCCCCGGGCCCATTCATCCTGCGTCAGTTCGACGTCGCGGACGAAGGCGTGCAGGTGCCGCACCAGTGATTCCAGGATCTCGGCGACGCGGGAATCCTTGGTGTTCCGCATGGTCGAGATCGCGGCCTCGGTGATGGTGTCGCTGGTCAGATCACGCATGACGCGCTCCCGTGATGGTTGGGTGGTGGGTCGCGGACATGGTCCGGGGATGTCCGTCGCCGGGTGATGTGCACGGCTGCTGCCCTGCCCAGGCGCGGGCCAGGAGGGCGCGTACCGCCGTCCGTTCGACCGGTCGCGGGTTCCAGTAGCCGTCGCGCACGATGAGTTCGGCCGCCTGCTCGATGCCCGATTCCGGCATGCCGAGGTCCCGCAGTGCCCGGGGGACGCCGAGCCTTCCCGCGAAGTCGAAGAGACCGCTGGCGGCATCAACCGCCGACAGCGCCTTCGCGATGCGTGCCATGGCCTCGGGCGCCGCCGGTGCGTTGTAGGCGACCACGTGCGGCAGGACGACAGCGTGGGTTTCGGCGTGCGGAAGCCCGAACGTGCCGCCCAGCACATGGCACACCTTGTGATGCAGGGCCATGCCCACCGTGCCCAGGCACGTGCCGGCCAGCCACGCCCCGTGCAGGGCGTCGGCCCGCGCCTCGCGGTCGTCGGGACGTTGCGCGACGACCGGGAGGGAGCGGATGAGGGATTCGAGCGCTTCACCGGCCATCAGGAAGGCGAGCGGGTCCCGGTCCTGTGCGTAGAGGGCCTCCACGGCGTGCGCCATCGCGTTGATGCCGCTGACCACCGATGCCGCCGCGGGAAACGTGAACGTCAGGTCGACGTCGTACACCACGGTCTTCGGCAGCACTTCCGGCAGTCGGCGGGTCGTCTTCCGGCGCCCTTCGGTCTCTCCGAGGATCGGCGTCATCTCCGAGCCGGCGTACGTGGTGGGCAGCGCCAGCTGTGGCAGCCCGGTCCGTAGGGCGATCGCCTTGCCGAGGCCGATCGTCGAGCCACCGCCGATGGCGAGGACCGAGTCCGCTCCCACGGTCCTGGCATATGCGACCGCGTTCTGCGTGACCTCGACGGGGGTGTGCGGAGCAGCTTCCGTGAAGGTTCCCACCGCCGCCGTACCCAGTACGTCGTGTACCTCCGCTGCCTGGCCCGCTTGACCGGGTGTGCACAGGATGAGCACCCGACGGCATCCGAGGGCATCAGCCTCTTCAGGGATACGGCTGCGCGTACCGCTGCCGAAGACCACCTTGGTGATCTGTCCCCGATGCACGAATGTCTTCATGAGTATTTCCCCAGTGCCGCCGTCTGCTTGGAAACAAGACTCTCGATGCTTGAATGACGGGGGTCAACGGAATCCGCGAGGGATAACGAGCGCCGGCGGTGAAATACCTTGTTCGTGGGACAGGCGCCGCGCGCGGGCCTCCGGCTCTCGACGGATATCACCCATCTACGGGATGCCGGGGGTGCCCAGGAACTGGGATGGTGGATCCGGAAGTCTGCCAGGCGGCATATGCCTGTCGAAATCACCGAAACGACGTCCGATCGGGCCGCATTGACGGGCGGCGAGGGTTCACGCAAGGGAGCGTGCAAACCCAGGAATCCGGGCGCTTTTCGTGCGTTTCCCAGGCCAGGTGCCGGCAGCCCGGCACGCACCTGATCCCCGGCTGGTGATCGAGGTCACCCGGGACGACGGCGGCAGACGGGATGCACGCAGGGGCCATCGGTGTTCCAGGAGCGCATTGCCCACCCATTGACAGCCCTCCGACCCGGCGTCCGGGACAGCCCCGGGCCGGAGGGCGCGAGATCTTCTCGCAGGGCCCTGAACGACCCAGAGCGATCGATCATCGATCAATGAATTCGCCGACAGGAGGCAACGATGCTGACCGTGCTGTCGCCGATCTTCGCTCTCCTCGCAGCTGCAACCAACGCTCTGGGAACGGTGATGCAGCGCCGGGCCGCCATCCTCGTCCCGCAGCCCAACGCTCTGCGCATCGGCCTCATGTGGGACCTGCTGCGCACCCCGGTCTGGCTGCTCGGCATAGGCGGGGTCGTCCTCTCGGCGATGTTCCAGGGCGCCGCGCTGGCCACCGGTGCGCTGGCGATCGTGCAGCCGCTCTTCATGCTGGAGTTGCCGTTCGTGCTGCTGCTCGCGAGCGTCGTCTTCGGGCGCCCGTTGCCCAAGGCCGACTGGCTGCCCGTAGGGAGTATCGCCGTCGGCCTTGGCCTGGCGCTGTTCGCGGCAGCGCCGACCGGTGGCACTCTCCGGGTCCCTGCGGCCCGGTGGACGGCGGTGGGAACCTGCTGCCTGCTCGCCGTGGCGGTGCTGTGCAGCGTCGCGGTCAAGCTGCCCAACGGCCCTGGCCGCGCCGCGTGCCTGGGGTCGGCCGCTGCCGTCTCCTACTCCCTCACTGCCGCGCTCATGAAGTCCTCGACCGTCGTCCTCAGCCGCCAGGGCATGGGTGCCTTCTTCGCCGCATGGCAGACCTACGCGTTCGCCGCTCTCGGCGTGTGCGCCCTGTTCCTGCTGGAGAACGCCATGCAGTCCGGACCACTGGTCGCCTCCCAGCCGGCCCTGACCCTCGGCGACACACTGGTGAGCCTGGCTCTCGGTGTCACGCTCTACGGGGAAAGGCTCCGTGGTGGCTGGTGGCTGACCCTGCAGGTATTCGGGCTCGCGCTGGTGGCGTATGGGGTGACCCGCCTGTCACGTCAGCATCTCATTCCCGCAAGGACGTAAAATACCGGTTCGGTGCAACAAAGGCCGGCATCACAACCCTGTGATCGCAGCCAATATCGCCGATCTGCGGGATGGCCAAGTGAACCGTGGCCTCGGACCGTGGATTCAGGTCTCCAGAATTCACGCGAGCATGTGAGGATCCGAAGCATATGGACAAATTGGTCAATACAGCCCTGGAGGCCGTGGCGGATGTGCCGGATGGCGCGTCGTTGGCCGTGGGTGGGTTCGGGTTGAGTGGCGTGCCGAACGTGCTGATCCAGGCACTGTACGAGCGGGGCGTCGGCGGGTTGTCGATCGTCTCGAACAACTGCGGGGCCATGGATTCGGGCCTGGCTGTACTGCTCTCGGCAGGCCGGATCGGACGGGTGACGGGATCGTATGTCGGGGCGAACAAGGAATTCGCGCGGCAGTACCTGGCCGGGGAGCTGGAGGTGGAGCTGATCCCGCAGGGCACGCTCGCCGAACGGCTGCGCGCCGGGGGTGCCGGCATTCCCGCGTTCTACACCCCGGCCGGGGTGGGCACGCAGGTCGCCGAGGGCGGACTGCCCTGGCGCTACGACGGCTCCGGCGGGGTCGCGCTGGCCTCGCCGGCCAAGGAGGTGCGGGACTTCGACGGCACCGAGTACGTGCTAGAGCACGGCATCCGCACCGATTTCGCACTGGTGCGGGCCGCGAAGGGCGACCGGCACGGGAACCTGGTGTTCCGCAAGTCCGCCCGCAACTTCAACCCCCTCGCGGCCATGGCCGGCAAGGTCACCATCGCGGAGGTGGAGGAACTGGTCGAACCCGGCGAGATCGAGCCGGACGCGGTGCATCTGCCCGGCATCTTCGTCCAGCGGGTGCTGGTCCTCACCCCGGAGCAGGCGGCCGACAAGAAGATCGAGCGGCGGACGGTGAGCAGCTGATGGCCTGGACTCGTGAGGAGATGGCTGCCCGCGCCGCGCGTGAGCTGTACGACGGCCAGTACGTCAATCTCGGCATCGGCCTGCCCACGCTGATCCCGAACTACCTGCCGCCAGGGATGGAGGTGATCCTGGAGTCGGAGAACGGCATCCTGGGCACCGGCCCCTACCCGGGTGAGGGCGAGGTCGACCCGGATCTCGTCAACGCCGGGAAGGAGACCGTCACGGTCCTGCCAGGTGCTTCCTTCTTCGACTCGGCGCTGTCATTCTCGATGATCCGCGGCGGCCACATCGACGTCGCGGTGCTGGGTGCCATGCAGGTCTCCGAGCAAGGAGACCTGGCGAACTGGGCGATCCCCGGAAAGATGATCACGGGGATCGGCGGCGCCATGGACCTGGTCCACGGTGCCCGCACGGTCGTCGTCGTCATGACGCACACCGCCAAGGACGGCTCGCCGAAGATCCTCACCGAGTGCGCGCTGCCGCTGACCGGGAGGCGCTGCGTGAACCGGATCATCACCGACCTCGGTGTCCTCGACGTCACCGACGAGGGGCTTGTGCTGGTCGAGTGCGCACCGGCCGTCGACGTCGAGGAGATCATCGCCAGGACCGACGCCAAGCTGACCGTCACGGAGGGCCTGCTATGAACCCCGTTTACATCGTCGACGCCGTACGCACGCCGATCGGACGCTACAACGGCGGCCTGGCCTCCGTACGCCCCGACGACCTGGCCGCCCAAGTCCTCCGCGAACTTCTCGCCCGCATACCCCAGTTGGATCCCGAGCGTATCGAGGACGTGTACTTCGGCAACGCCAACGGCGCCGGCGAGGAGAACCGCAACGTCGCCCGCATGGCGGCGCTGCTCGCCGGCCTGCCCACCAGCGTGCCCGGGGCGACGGTCAACCGGCTGTGCGCCTCCGGACTCGAAGCCGTGATCCAGGCCGCCCGCGCCATCGCCGTCGGCGACTCCTCCGTCGCCGTCGCCGGCGGCGTCGAGTCCATGACCCGCGCCCCCTACGTGCTGCCCAAGAACGACAGGCCGTTCCCGGCCGCCCACGCCGAGCTGTACTCCACCACGCTGGGCTGGCGGATGGTGAACCCGGCGATGAACCCGCAATGGGCCATCCCCCTCGGGGAGTCGGCCGAGCTGATCGCC
The DNA here is from genome assembly GCF_040652655.1 of Streptomyces sp. NPDC048191. Lineage (NCBI taxonomy): Bacteria > Bacillati > Actinomycetota > Actinomycetes > Kitasatosporales > Streptomycetaceae > Streptomyces > Streptomyces sp. NPDC048191. Next base: position 217,769 of record NZ_JBEZMO010000004.1, on the reverse strand, counting down.
GAAAAGCACGAGATCAGCCGTGAGCAGCAGGACGAGTTCGCCCTGCACAGCCATCAGAAGGCCGCCGCCGCCCAGGAAGAGGGCCTGTTCGAAGCTGAGTTGGCGGCCGTCCCCGTCCCGCAGCGCAAGGGCGACCTCCAGCTGTTCGCGGCCGACGAGTGCGTACGCCCCGACGCCTCCCTCGCCGCGATGGCGAAGCTGAAGCCGGCCTTCCGTACCAAAGACGGCACAGTGACGGCTGGTAACGCCTCCCCGCTCAACGACGGAGCCGCCGCCCTGCTGTTGGCCGACGAGGAGGGCGTGAAGGCCACCGGCCGCGAGCCGCTGGCGCGCGTCTGTGCGACGGGAGTGTCCGCGATCGACCCCGACTACTTCGGCCTCGCCCCCGTCGAAGCCGTCAACCGGGCCCTGACCAAAGCCGGCCGGACCTTCGCCGACCTCGACGTACTGGAGCTGAACGAGGCCTTCGCCGCCCAGGTCCTCGGCTGCCTCGCCGAGTGGCCCGAGTTCGACACGGCGATCCTCAACCCCCAGGGCGGCGCCATCGCGCTCGGCCACCCCCTCGGCGCCTCTGGCGCCCGCCTGGCCGGCACCGTCGCCCACCAGCTCGCCCGCCGCGGCACCGGCACCGGCGTGGCCACCCTCTGCATCGGCGTGGGCCAGGGACTCGCCCTCGTCCTCGAACGCTGACACGCATGGGACGAGCAGACCGTCGCGGGGAACAGCGTCCGTGACCGGGATCGGCAGCGGCTTCCGCGCGGCACGGCAGGTGCGGACGTACGGTACTGGTATGTGCGCCATGCGGGAAGGCGGCACGGCGCAGCCCGATGGGCCCCGTCCCCCTTCGCCCACCGCCGGTTCCCTGCGCCGTGCCGAGCTGGACCGGCTGCTGGAGCTCGCCGTGCGTGACACGGGCGTACACGCGGGAGCGGTCTTCCTGCTGGCGTCCGACGGGCAGACTCTGCGGCTGGAGGTGACCGCAGGGATGCCGGCGGAGTATCTCGCGCCCTGGTTCGGGGTTCCGCTGTCGAGCCGCTTTCCCGTGACCGATGCGGTGCGCGAGCGGCAGCTCGTCTGGCTCGGCGACCCGGAGGAGCTCGCCCGTCACTACCCGCGCACGGCGATCGCCCTGCCCTACCACCATGCGGTGGCCGCTGCACCGCTCCTCACCGGCACCACGGTCTGGGGCGCACTGCTGCTGTTCTGGCCCGGCACCGGCTCCACCCGTGCCGACGGCCCGAGCCCTGAACGGGTCCGTGCCGCCGGTCGGCGTCTGGGACGGTTCCTGCGCGACGCCGCCGACACTGGCCATGCCGTCGGCCCGGGACCCACACCCCGCACCCTGGTGCAGCCGCCCGCCCGCAAGCGCGGGCCGGCCGAGGCGCTCGCCGCGGCCGACCTCGTCGAGCGGCTGCCCTGGGGCAGTTGTTCCCTCGACCTCGAGGGCAGGTTCACCTACGTCAGCGCCACCGCCGCCGCCCTCCTGGGCGCGAGCAGCCCCGACGATCTGATCGGCACGCGTCCCTGGCAGTCCTTGCCCGGGCACACCGACCCGGCCTTCGAGGACCACTTCCGCGCCACCGTGGTCAGCCGGAAGCCCGGTTACTACACCGCCATGCACCCACCGGACCAGTGGCTCGCGTTCGAGCTCTACCCCGACGATTCGGGGGTAAGCGTCCGCATATCGCCGACCGGTCCGGGCGGAGACTCACAGCCGGCGCCCACCAGGACGGAAACGTTCCAGGGCGAGCCGATCCGCCTGGGCGAGGTCTACCGGGTACTGCACCTGGCCGCCGCCCTCTCCGAAACCGTGGGCGTCTCGGACGTGGTCGATCTGGTCACCGAGGAGATGCTGGCGGCGTTCGGAGCCCGGACCGTCGCCCTGCTCGCAGCCGAGAACGGCAGAATGCGGGTCATCGGCCGCAGCGGCTACAACCCCTCGCTGCTCGAACACTTCGACGGCGTGCCGCTGACCCACCCGGCACCCGCGGTCCGGGTCCTCGCCACCGGCGTGCCCAACTTCTACGCCTCCTTCGACGAGCTGTCCCGGGCCTACCCGCCCGCCCCGCACCAGAAGGGTCTGCATGCCTGGGCGTTTCTGCCGCTGATCGCCTCCGGGCGTCCGGTGGGCTCGTGCGTGTTCGCCTTCGACCGGCCCCAACCCTTTCCCGACCAGCAGCGGGTCGTCTTCATCGCGCTCGCGGGCCTGATCGCGCAGGCGCTGGAACGGGCCCGCCTGTACGACACCAGCAACGAACTCGCCAAGACCCTGCAGGCGGCCCTGCTCCCCGACTCGCTGCCCGACCTTCCCGGACTGGATGTGGCGGCCCGCTATCTGCCCAGCGTCCGCGGCATGGACATCGGCGGCGACTTCTACGACCTGGTCCGGGTCGACGACAGCACCGCCGCCGCGGTCATCGAAGACGTCCAGGGCCACAACGTCAACGCCGCCGCGCTCATGGGCCGGGTGCGCCCCGCCATCCGCTCGCACGCCGCCGCGGGGGCCACGCCGTCACAGGCTCTCGCCCAGGCCAACCGCCAGCTGGTCGCCATGGACCCGGGCCGCTTCGTCAGCTGCCTCTACGCCCATCTCGACCTCGCACACCGCCGAGCCGACCTTGCCACCGCCGGCCATCCCCCGCCCGTTCTGCGTCGCCCGGACGGTCACGCCGAGATCCTTCGGCTCCCACCCGGCGTGCTGCTCGGCATCGACCCCGACGCGGACTATCCCGCCACAGAGATCCCGCTGACCCCCGGCACCGTCCTCGCCCTGTACACCGACGGCCTCGTCGAGACTCCCGGGGTCGACATGGACGACGCCATGTCAGGGCTCGCCACCCAGCTCGCCCGGGCCCCGGACCAGCCCATGGACCGGCTCGCCACGACCCTGATCGACCATGCACGGCAGACCGCGCCCCGGACGGACGACATCGCCCTGCTGCTCATCGGGATTGCCACCGCCGGATAGCGCGCCCCGGCCGGGCTTGCACGGCAGGCACTGCGGCCGCACGGCATGCCTTGACAGCGCAGGGACCGAGGGCAACGATGGGAACCATGGAAACTAATTCGGTTTCTTCAGTTTCCCCCAGTGACGAGCGGCGTGCGGACGTGATCGTGGAGGCGGCCGGCCGGCTGTTCTTCGGGTCGGGTTTCGCGCGGGTGAGCATGGACGATCTCGCTCGTGAGCTCGGGATGAGCAAGAAGACGATCTACCGTCATTTCCCGGACAAGCGCAGTCTGCTGGCCACGGTGCTGGACCGCCAGTTCGCCGCGGTGGAGCGCACGCTGGTGGCGGCGACCGAGGACGCGGCAGGGCAGCCGTTCGCCGTGCGGGTGCAGCGGTTCCTGATCGCGGCGGGCAGTGAACTCGGGCGGATCGGCGCGCCTCAGCTCGCGACCGGGCGGGGCGACGCGATGCTGCGCCAGTACGTGGAGCAGCGTGTGGACGCGGTGGTCTACCAGCGGCTCGACGAGCTGTTCCGGGAGGGACACCAGCAGGGCTTGCTGCCGGCGCCGCCCGAACTGCTGAGTGAGATCACCCGCGGCGCGTTGGAGCGGCTGCTCATGTCGGAGTTGCCGCGCGATCTGGACTGGACCGCGGCCGATCTGCTGCGGGCGACCGTCGACACCGTGCTGTACGGGGCGATCCGCCCGACAGGCCAGGGCATCGACGAGGAACAACCCCGGGCGGTCATCCCGACAGCCCGCGACGACGAGCAGGAGGTGGGCCGATGACCGGGACGACCGGCCGGGTGGCGTTGGTGACGGGGGCCAGCAGCGGAATCGGCGCGGCCACCGCGCGACTTCTGGCCGCGCGAGGAATGCGCGTGGTGGTCAACTACCTCCGCAACACCAAGGCGGCCGAGGAGGTCGTGGCCGACATCGAGGCCGCGGGCGGCCAGGCCCTGGCCGTGCAGGCCGACGTGCGCGAGGAGGCGGCCGTCGAGAGCATGGTCGGACAGGTCCAGGCGGCTTGGGGCGGCATCGACGTGCTCGTGCACAACGCGCTCATCCCGTATGCGGTCAAGCCGTTCCAGGACATGACGTGGGAAGAACTGGGCGGCAAGATCGACGCCGAGATGCATGCGGCGTTCGCGGTCACCAAAGCCGTACTGCCCACGATGACCGAACGAGGGTGGGGACGCCTCATCTATCTCGGCACCGGACTCAGCCGCCTGCCTCGGGCGGGCATGATCGCGCTGGGCGTTTCCAAGGCCGCACTCGAGCAGTTCGCCCGGTATCTCGCCCAGGAACTCGGCCCGCAGGGCATCACGGTCAACGTCGTCTCGCCCGGCCCGGTGGAATCCCGCACTGCCGATGCCGTGCTCGACGACGCGACGAGGCAGCGGCAGGTGGCCGCCACCCCCTTGGGCCGCCTGGCCCACCCGGCCGATGTCGCCCAAGCGGTCGCCTTCTACGCCGCCGAGGACAACTCCTTCATGACCGGCACCACGGCCGCGGTCAACGGCGGCTTGGCCATGTACTGACACCGCGCTGACCTCCGCACACGCGGCCGAAACCTTAAACAATCAAGGAAAGACGTTCATGCACACGATCGACCTGGCCTACGTCGGACGGGGCCTGCACGAAGAACTCGCCGCCTACATCGCCGACCAGCAGGACTACTACGCCGACGAAGGGGTCCACGTCGCGCTGCGCGACGGCTGCACCTGGGACGTGGAACGACTTCGCCGCTGCGCCACCATCGGGCTCGGCCGGGCGCTGCTGTCACGACTGACCGACGGCACCCCGTGGGTCGCACTCAGTGTCAACACCCAACGCCCGCTGTTCTGGTTCCTCGCCCGCCCCGGCCTGACCTCGCTGGCCGACCTGGCCGGGCGGCGGCTGGCGATCCACGCCCCGCACACCCCGCCCGGCGCGTTCGCCCGGATCGTGCTGCGCAAGGCCGGCCTCGACCCGGACCGCGACGTGAAGACCATCGTCCGCTCGCCCGGCGACTACGGCATGGACCTGCGCCGGCTCAACGACGGCAGCATCGACGCCGCCTACGTCGGCAGCACCATGGCACCGGAGGCGGTGGCCGCTGAGCACGGCTGGAACGTGCTGGCCTGGGTCGGCGACCACTTCCAGATTCCCACCGTGGGCGTGGCCGTCGACCCCACCTACATTCATCCGGACGACCCTGCGGTCCAGGCCGTCGTACGAGCCCACCGGCGCGCCCTGCAGGTGATCCACGACGACCCGGACACCACGGTGCGGCACATGCGGACGTTCCTCGGCGGACAGACCGCGGAAGAAGCCCGAGCCCACTACGACACGTTCATCGCGCCGTACTTCACCACGGACGGCCAGGCCGACCTCGCCGTCGGCGACAAGGCGATCAGCGCGGTCGCCGACGAACTCGGCGTCCCCGCCACCGTCACCGCGGCCGACTTCTACCGCACCGCCACCACCACAGCTTAGGAATCAGGACCTCACGGGCGAGGACGCCCGTCGTGTCAATGAAGGTTCCGTCGCGGTTTCAACGGGACCTTGGGAAGCTCGGGCGCCGGCAGCGGAGCACCGTCGTACCCCTTCACCGAACCGAACCGATCACCCGACATCCACTCATCACGAGCCCGTGCGATCTCTTCATGTGACCGGCAGATGAAGTTCCACCACATGACGATCTCCTCCTCGAACGGGATTCCGCCGAGCAGCACCGTCCGGGCACTGTCGTCCGACTCGTTCGTCAGGGTCAACGCGTCGAGGCCGGGTGCGACGTAACCCAGCTCCGCCGGGCCCACGACGGTGTCGGCCAGGCGCACCTCTCCCCGGTCGACCAGGAGGCCGTGCTCGAAACCGGGGTCCACGGCGAGCGTGAGGGTCGCGCGCGGCGCCAGGACGATCTCGGCACCGAGCAGGGGGGTGAAGGTCCGCACCGGGGAGACGCTGCCGGCGAGGGAACCGAGGAAGACCCTGACCTCGGCCCCGTCGATCCGCACGGGCTCGGGCGCGTAGTGCTGGAAGTCCCGTCCGGTGTCGCGGTGTTCCTCCGGCAGCGCCACCCACAGCTGCACGCCGTGCAGGACGGTGGTCCGAGCGGTGGAGACCTCCGAGTGGGCGATGCCGTACCCGCCCGTCATGAGGTTCAGCTCGCCGGGCCTCACATGGGCGTGGTTGCCCATGCTGTCCCGGTGCTCGATCTCCCCGGTGAACAGCCAGCTCACCGTCTGCAGTCCGGTGTGCGGATGCGGGGCGACGTCCATGCCGCCCGTCGCCGAGACGTCGTCGGGGCCGTAGTGGTCGGCGAAGCACCAGGCGCCGATCAGGGTACGGGCCCGCTGCGGCAGGGTGCGGCGTACGGTCATCGCCCGGGGGCCGCCGAGGGGCACATGGCGCGGGGTCAGCACGTCGACCCGCGCCGTCCGCGCCGGCCGCCGGCCGTCCGCTTCTCCACCGCATCGCAGTTCCGTGGGTTCCGCTTCTACGTTGCTCACCGTGGACCGCCTCCCGCCTTGGTAGTTCTATATTCAACTATGATGTCATGATCATAGACCGCAGCACGGATTCGTCCCGCAAACCACCCAGCGCCGCTTCTGCCGACCGGCCGCCTCGCTCATCCCCGCCGGAGATGACCGCCACCCCGAACCATCGCACCGGAGCGGGAAGCGAAGAGCCGGGCCGAGCGCCTGCCCCCATGGGTGGGCGTCTGCGTCATGCCCCCGTCCATCGCCGGCCGCTTCCCCGACCCGACCACGGCGAGGTGTCCGGCCGCGGTCGCGGCGCTGCTGCGACACATCACCTGACCGCCGGGCGTGTCGCGGGGGCGCGCACTACCGTCGTTACGGTCGGCCCGAAGATCCGTCGCGGCGTCCGTACATGAGGAAAGGAAGTCCTCCGTGCCCGATGAGCCGATCTTGGTGCTTGCGGCGACCGGTGGTCAGGGCCGGGCCGTGACCGACGCGCTGCTGTCCCGCGGGGCCCGGGTCCGCGCGCTGGTGCGCGACCCTGCGCGCGGATCGGCCAGGGAACTGGCCGAGCGAGGTGCCGACGTGGTGGCGGGGTCCTTGAGCGATCGCGAGTCGCTCACCTCCGCGATGCGCGGTGTGGCGGGGGTCTTCGCGTTCACCACCCCCTTCGAGGCCGGCCCGGAGGCGGAGGTGGACCAGGGCCGGGCGATCCTGGCCGCGGCCGGCACAGCGCGCGTGCCTCATCTCGTGTTCAGCTCGGTCGCTGGGGCCGACCAGCACAGCGGCGTACCGCACTTCGACAGCAAGGCGCGGATCGAAGCCGAACTGGTCTCCGGCGATGTGCCCCATACGATCCTGGGCCCGACCTACTTCTTCGACAACGCGCTGGGCGGAGCGGAGCGCATCGCCGACGGTGTCCTGGACCTGCCGTTGCCGCCCGACCGGCCGTTGCAGCAGCTGGCCCGGCCCGACCTCGGTGCGTTCGCGGCGGAGGTGCTGCTGCGTCCCTCCCCGTATGTGGGGCAACGCATCGAACTGGCAGGCGACGCGCCCACTCCCGCGCAGATGGCGGCCGCGCTCGGCGCGGCGCTGGGCCGGGAGGTCCGCCATGAGCAGGTGCCTCTGACCGCGGTGGTCAACCCGGACATGCATGCCATGTGGTCGTTCCTCAACGGGCCCGGGTACCGCGTCGACATCCCCGCCCTGCATGCCGCTCATCCGGACATCCACTGGACCACGTTCGCGGACTGGGCACACAGGACGTTCACGTCGGCCCCCTGAGGGAATAGGTCCGCGGCGGCACGATCCGTACGTCCGGGCTGGGCCGACGCGGGCCGTCACAGTGGCTGCCCGCAGGGGGAACGCCGAGGCTGTCAGCGAGTGGTGCCGAGCAACGACGTGAGTGTCTCGGTGAAGGCGGCCCCGGAATGGTCGGCGTGGTCGCGGATCCGTGCGGCGACGGCACGGGCTCCGCCCCCTTCCACCAGGTGTACGACGCGGTCGGCGCGGCGCTCATGGGCCTCCCGGGTGTCGGGGAGGGTGGTCAGATAGAAGTCCGTGGCGTCGTACGCCATGTGGAACACGTGCTTCTTCACGTCACTGAGCGTCAGGTAGTCGTCGTCGGTCGTCGGAACCGGTTCCGGGGCGCCCACGCACAGGACCGGGGTGCCCGCGCCCCATGCGTTGACGCACAGGTGGTAGGTGTCGGTGATGACCAGCCGGTAGCGGGAGAGGACTCGCAGGAGGTCACCGACAGTGGGGGTACCCGGGCGGACCGGGATGTGGCCGACTCCGGAAGGGATGTCCCGGTCGAACCAGGGCAGCCATTCGAGCGGGGCTCCCAGGCGATCGGAAAGGCCCTCACAGAAGCCGGGCAGCCAGGCGGGGATCCGGGTACGAGCGCCGAGGAACACACCGATCGCGGCACTGTCCGGGGCGTCCTCCGACCATGCCGTGGTCGGCAGGTGGTCGAGGTCGCCCGGACGGGACAGAAGTGCCGCGTCCGAACCGAAGTAGTCGGTCGTACGGTCCCGGCGCAGGTGCGCGATCTTGGCCGCGGACAGCGGGTCACGCATCCAGACCCGGTGGCTCCGCGTCATCAGCCGGGAGAACAGCGGCCCGTATTCCTTGTCCTCGTAGTCGGACTGCGTGTTGTGCAGGATCGTCCCCCCGTAGCTGAGGGTCCGGGCGAGGAGTTCGTCCGGCTGGTCCGCGAGGAGCAGGGTGCGGTTCAGCAGGGTCCGGGCTGTGGCGCGGTCCTCGGCGACACCGAAGTCGAGCAGGCGGTTCGTCGCGTCCTGCGCCAGATAGTGGCGTGTGTGAAGGAAATCACCCCAGAAGACGACCGCGTCATGGTCGCGGAGCGCGTCGAGGTGCTCGGTCAGCGCATGGAAGCGGAAGGGGAAATCGGTTCCGTGCGCCCCCGCACGCAGTGGCACGGTCTCCGGCGGGTGCAGGGTGAACCAGGTCGGGTCGATCTCGGTGCCCATGCGTCGCCGCAGGGACTCGAAGGCCAGGTCGACGGTCAGCATTCCTGTGTTGCGGTACCCGATGTTGGGCGCGGTGATGACGGCGACGCGTGCCATGTGTGTCGTTTCCCCTTAGCCGTTGCCGGCGCCTAGCGGTGTTGCGCGGTCCGCCGCCAACGTACACATCCGCGTCGGTCCGATGTCGGGCCACCCCCGGCAACGTCAGCCGTCCGCACGCTCCGCCGCGCCGCGTTCCACGCAGAACTCGTTGCCCTCGGGGTCGTGCAGCGTCACCCATCCGCTTCCGTCCGGCCTGCGGTGGTCGCCCTGTAGCGTGGCACCGAGCGCGAGCAGGCGCTCGACCTCCTCGTCCCGGGTGCGGTCCTGGGGCTGGAGGTCCAGATGCACGCGGTTCTTCACCGACTTGCGGTCCTCGACCCGGACGAACAGCATGGTGGCCGAAGCGGATGTGACCAGGGCTTCCGGATCCCCCGGAAAGTCGTCGTCGGCGAGCGAGCCGCCCAGGGCCCGGGCCCAAAAGCCCGCGAGGGCATAGGGATCGGCGCAGTCGACGGTGACGTGACGGATCAGGGAAGTCATGTACCAACCCGATCACGAGTGTCCGTCCGGCGTCCAGGGGTTGCCGTCCATCGGCCCACCGTGTGGCCGGTCACGAGGCCCGCGGATCACTGTCGCGGAGCGGTGGCGTACTGCGCCTCCGAGCCGTCCGGCTGGTGGACCACGGCACCCATCGCCTCGTCGGTCAGGGCCACTTGGTCGCATGTGTGCGCATACGGCCGGCCGAGCGGTGCGCGACGCGACCTGCTCGATCCGGCGGTCGACCGGTCTTCTGGTCTGCCGCCTCCTCGGCGGCAGGCCCGACGCCGTTCTTCAGCCCGCGAGGGTCGGAAGGTCCGTCCGCAGAACGGCGCGTCGGCCGCCCAGTTGGCCCTGCTCCATCCGCGCGTGCACCTTGGCCGTCGCGCTGAGCGGGAAGATCTCGATACTCCGTGGGAGCAGCGCGCCCCGGCCGAACAGGTCGTTGATGTACGCGGCGGCTTCGGCGAGTTCACCGGACGTCGCGTGGGAGATCACGAACCCCAGGACGGAGCGGTCGTTCATGTACAGCGCCCCGGCGGGCAGCACGGGGCGGGTCCGGGCGCCGGCGAGCAGCACGACGCGTCCCCGGTGGGCGAGCAACTCCACCGTGGTTTCCAGGTCGTTGACACCCGCCGTGTCCAGACACAGGTCCACCCCCTGTGGCGCCGCCCCGCGGATCCGCTCGGTCAGTTCCGGATCCCGGTAGTCGAACACGTCGGCCGCGCCCAACTCGGCGCAGTACTGCGTGTCCCGCGAGCCGGCCGTGGCGAGGACACGGGCGCCGGCCCGCACCGCCATCGTCACCAGCGCGCTGCCGACATTGCCGGCGGCGCCGGCGACGAGCACGGTCTCGCCCACGCGGAGCCGGCCGTGGACGAACAGCGCCAGATAGGCGGTCGCCGCCGGATGGACGACAGCCACCGCCGCGTACGGATCGACTCCCCCGGGCAGGTGGTACAGCCGGTCGGCCGCCACCACGGCCTGCTCCGCGGCCGCGCCCTGCCTGCCACCGTGTCCGAGGCTGTTGCACCACACCCGGTCCCCGGCACGGAAGTCCGTGACGCCCCGGCCCACCTCGGCAACGGTGCCGACCAGGTCACGGCTCACGACGAAGGGGAAGTCCATCGGTGTGGCGAAGAGGCCCGACCGGACGAACGTGTCCACCGGATTCACCGTCGTGGCCAGCACGTTCACCAGTACGTCGGTGGGACCGGGCCGGGGCGCGACGATATCGCCGTACCGGATGGCGTCCGCCGCACCCGGTCCCTCAATGTACGCAGCACGCATGGCGCCAATGTTTCCACTTCGGTGCCCGAAGCGGTCACCAGCGCACCGCGGTGAAGTGGACGAGCCGCGGCCGCAGTTCGCCGGTGCGTGCGGCCAGCCGGCGCGGCCGCCGGGCCGTGTCCTCGACGGACGGGCGCCGTCTCCCCCGTCCGACCGTATCCGCGAGGAGGTCAGCGCCCCGGCTCCGCGCCCTCGACGCCCAGTGCCCAGGCCCCGTAGGCCGCCCCTGCGGTTTCGAACGAGAAGATCAGATGAGACGCGGCGGTGTTGACGTCCCGCCAGAACCGCTGGACGGGGTCGGAGTCGAAGTGGCCCGAGGTTCCGGTGCCGCGGAAGAGCCGTTCCACGGCGGACACCGACAGTTCGACCGCCAGCGCGAAGTCCCTCGCTCCGCGGACCGCCGCCTCGCCCTCCTTGGTCTCCTCGACCCCGTCGGCGACCCTCGCGGCCCGCTGGGCGAGGAGTTCGGCGGCGTCCACCTCGGCGGCCGAGCGCGCCAGGTCGATCTGCACCGACGGCTTCTCGCGCAGCGGGGCGCCGCGCCGGTCGGCCCGCCGCGTGTTCTGCTCGGCCGCGGCCCGCACGCCACCCCGCGCGGCGCCCACTACGGGGACGGCCAGCGGCAGCGCGTTGACGGCATGCATCGGCACGGTGTGGCAGCGGGCCTCGGAGGCCGTCGCCCGGCCCGCGTTGATGTCGAGCCTCGACAGCGTCAGGTGCTCGGGCACGAACACGTCGTCCAGCACCATGGTGTCGCTGCCCGTGCCGCGCATGCCCAGCGTGAACCAGGTGTCCTTGACGGTGATGTCCGCCTGCGGCACCGCGAAGAACCGCACCTCGCCGCGCCCGTCGGGGCCCACCCTTCCGGGAACGGCGGAACAGGCGAAGACCCAGTCGGCGAATCGCACCCCGCTGATGTACTTCCACTCACCGCTGAGCCGCCAGCCGCCGGAGACGCGCTCCGCCTTCCCGGCCGGCATGAGCGCGCCCGCCATCAGGGCGTCCGGCCCATCGCCCCAGAGCACCGCCTGCCCTTCCAGCGGCAGGTACGCGCCGTACCGGGCCGCGTACGCGGACAGGGAGGCGGCCCAGGCCGCCGAGGCGCAGCCCTCGCCGACCAGGGTCACCGCCGACGTCATGTCCACGAAACGGCCTTCCGTACCGCCGAAGGCGGCGGGCACGAAGTGCCGGGCGAAGCCGGCTTCCCGCACCGCCTCGACCACCTCGGGCACAAGCCGCCGGGCGGCCTCCGTCTCGCCGCTGCACCGCGCCGCGATCTGAGCCACACGGGGAGCAGCGGCGACGACCGCCGCCACGCTCGGCCTCTCGGCAAGGATCGTCGCTGTGCTGTCGCTGAGCATATGTTCGCCACCTCCACTGGGATGGCCGCAGTCTCTCCGGCCGAGCCCGCGACGGGCGGCACCCGAGCCCGGGACCGGCCCGTCAATCACCCGACCGGCGTCGCTCCCCCCTGCGGGCGGTCCGCGCCGGCCCCGCGGCCAAGGCGGTCCGCGCCGGCCCCGCGGCCAAGGCGGTCCGCGCCGGCCCCGCGGCCAAGAAGGAGGCCGCACCGGTCATCCCGGCGCCCTCGGCCGTCCGGACCGTCCTCGGCCGTGCCGTCTCCGGGCGGCGGGCCCGTCGTCGTGCGCTGTCCGACGACGCCCCCGTACCGCCCGTCACCTTGCGTAGGTGGCCAAGTGCGGGGCGTTCTCCCACGTCAACGGGTGGGGACAACCCGTTTTCGAGGGGCCCGCGAGGGGCATACGGCGGGTGATGGTCCGTCGGATGGCCTGCGAGGACAGTGGGAGGCCGCCGTGCAACTGGAGGAGTTCCTGGCCCAGGTCCGCGATCGCGGAGAGTACCGCAGCCGGGAGGAGGCGGAGCAGGTCTGCGAGGCGGTCCTGTGGGTGCTCGCCACCCGGATCGCCCCGAAAGAGGCCGACGACCTGGCGGCGCGGTTGCCCGCCCCGCTGGACGACGCCCTGCGTCTGGACCGCGGGCGTCCCGAGTCGTTCGACTGTGAGGAGTTCCTCCGGCGGGTGTCCGTGCAGACCGGCGCCCAGCCGCGCACCGCGGAGTGGGACGCGGACGCCGTGCTGTGCACGGTCGCCGACGCGGTTCCCGACGCGGAGCTCGACCATCTCCTGTCCGCGCTGCCGGCCCGCTACGCCGAGTTCTTCGGCCGGCTGAGCCCGGGCTGACACCGTCCGGGCCCGGGCCGGCGGAGCTGGTGGGTGTCCGTCCCGGCTCGGCGAGCCTCCGGGCCGCCGACCCGGTGCCGACTGCCGTACCGCCCCGGTCATTCGTCCTGCTGCGCCGCCTGCCCGGGCTCCCGCTTCTCGCCGAGGCGGGCGTCGCACCACTGCCTCGCCGTCTCCGCGACCTCCTCCAGGGCGCCGGGCTCGGCGAACAGGTGCGTCGCCCCCTGCACGACGGTGATCGTGTGCGGGGCCCGCAGGCGCCGGGCCGCCGCCTCGTTCAGCTCCTGCACCTGCTCGTCCTGGCCGCCGACGATGAGCAGGACCGGGACCGGCACCTGCTCCAGGGCGTCCCCCGCCAGATCGGGCCGGCCGCCGCGCGACACCACGGTCAGCACCCGGCCCGGCCGCTCGGCCGCGGCCGTCAGCGCCGCGGCGGCGCCCGTGCTGGCGCCGAACAGGACGACGGGGAGGCCACGGGTGTCGGGCTGGGTGTCCAGCCAGTCGATCGCGGCCACGAGCCGTCGGCCGAGGAGCGGGATGTCGAAGCGGTGCTCGGAGGTCAACGCGTCGTGCCGCTCCTCCCGTTCGCTGAGCAGGTCCATCAGCAGCGTCCCGAACCCGGAGGTGCGCAGTTCGGCGGCCACCATCCGGTTGCGCGAACTGTGCCGGGAGCTGCCGCTGCCGTGGGCGAAGAGCACGACGGCCCGCGCCGCGGTCGGGACGACCAGGTCGCCGGGGAGCGTGGCGTCTGTGGTGGGCACCAGAACCAAGTCGGAGATCATGGGCATCAGCCTCTTCCCTGTCGGCCGCTCAAGCGGATCGCGACGACCCGGATGTCCCCCACCATTGTGCGATCAGCCGGGTGGCAGCCGCATCCGCGGTGACCGTCAGGCGGGTGCGGCCGTGGTGCCGCGGACGAACAAACGCGGGGTGTGGTCTCCGGCGAGGATCCGTACCCGTTCGCCCAGTCCGTGGCGGCGCATGGCGGTGCGGTAGCCGCGCCGCCGGTCGGTCGCGATGACGCCCTTGCCGCCGTCGACGTGGACGATCTCGCGGTGGCCGAGCTGAACCAGGTGATCGACGATCTGCCCGACGTCGTCGTCCGCGGTGCGTACGACGTCCAGGCCGCCTGGACCGGGTCCTGCGTGCCCTGGCCGAGATCGGCCCGGAGACGGCCGTGAACATCGAGCACGAGGACGCCGCCTCCTCCCGGACCGACGGACTCGCCCTGGCCGTCAAGAACCTCCACAGCGCGGCTATGGCGCTCTGACCCGCCGGTGTGCGCCGTGTGTCCCGTTCCCGTCGGCCGACGGGAACGGGACACACGCGCGTCCGGCTACGGCGTCATGTCACGCCGTGGACGTGACGTCGCACCCGAGGTGCCGCGCGAAGAACCGCACCGCGCTGTCGGCCTCGAACCTGGGCGTTTGCTTGTGCCTGCCCGCGTTGGCGTGCAGCGTCTTCTCGTGCGAGGCGAAGGCGTCGAACAGCGCCAGAGCCGACTCGCGCGGGATGTGCTCGTCGTCCCACTGCATGTCGAACTCGACCGGGATGGTGATCTGCTTCGCCGTCTCGGCCAGGGCGTCGGGCCAGTGGAGACCGAAGACCGCGGCGGTGATCCTGGAATCGGCCGCCGCCAGCGGCACGCCGATCGCGGTGCCCATGTTCAGGCCGAAGTATCCGACCGGTCCGTCGGCGCCGATCTCCGGAAGTTCCTGGAGGGCGTCCAGGGTCGCCTGCCACTCGGGCACGGCGCGCTCCGCCAGGTGAGCGTTGTAGCGGACGACGACGGGGCCTTCCGGCTCGCCCGCCTCCCTCGCCTCGAACAGTGCGGCGATCTCCTGCTCGTCGTGCGCCGTACGCGGCCGGTCACCGTGACCGGGCGCGTCGATGCAGGCGACGTGGAAGCCGCAGCGGGTCACGAGCAGGTGTGCACGGCCCGTCATCGCGGGCCACTTCTTGTGGGTGCCGCCGCCGTGGCCCATCAGCACCAGGGGCGCGCGATCGGGGCCGGATGCGGGTGACCAGAGCACGCCGGGGATCTCGCCCACGGTGAAGTCGCGCTCGACGACTCCGTTCGACGTCGTCTCTGCGGTGAACTGTACGTAATTCATGAGGTGTTGCCTTTCGGGAGTGCCTTGTTGTCGGGGCACTCCCGGCGACACCTACGTCGATCGCCCGACCGTGACGGCGAGGGGGAGCACCCATACGGATACAGCGTTCACGGGTCTCACCTCCTCGGGCGGGTTCACGGCCGACTGCAAGCTACCAGTTCGATCACCAGCCTGCGCAACGCTTTTTCCTGTGGGCCGAGCAGGCCCTGTCCCCGGCCGGGCACGGCGGTTCTCAGTCGGCCGGTGCCGCCGAGGGGTGGTGCTCGGCGGCCCACGAGGCGAGGATGCGCAGCCGGTCGTGGGAGGGCGTGCCGGCCTCAGCGGTCCAGACGACCAGTTGCTGGTCGGGATCGGTGGTCGCGGTCAACGTGTCCCAGTCCAGAACGAGTTCGCCGGCGACGGGATGGTGCAGGACCTTGCTTCCCACGACCAGCTGGGCGGAGAAGGTCACCGACGAGCAGTACGGCGGCCCCCGTACCCGCAGCCACTGACCGGCGACGTAGATTCCCCGTACGCGTCGGGGAGAGCGGCTCAGCCGCCCTCGACCGTCGCGGTGAGTTCGTCCAGGTCCCGCGCTCCGGCCACGGCCCGCTCGACGACCGGCGCGGTCCGATCCGGAGCGGAGCACGTCCAGGAGCGGGCGCGCCACCGAGCGGGCGCGCCACCGAGCGGCTCGCGCCGCTGATGCTGCTGGGAAACCCAGGAGGTCCGGGCCGCGCCGTGCGCCCGCACGCGGGAGGCGGACCGCGCCGGACCGGGCGTGACACGCCTCGGACGGCATGGTGGCATGTGGGCATGGAACTGCGGGAGCTGCGGGCGTTCGTGGCGGTGGTGGAGGAGGGCGCACTGTCCGCCGCGGCACGGCGCCTGCACGTGAGTCAGCCGGCGCTGTCCCAGACGGTCAGCGGACTCGAGCGCCACCTGGGTGTGAAACTGCTGGTGCGCGGCAGCACCGGAGTGCGTGCCACCGATGCGGGCACGGCCCTGTTGACGGAGGCGCGCGCGGTGCTCGCCCGGCACGACCAGGCCCTGCGGGTGATGGCCCGGTACACCGGCCCGGGCGGCGGGGCGCTCCGGATCGGGATCCCGCTCGAACTGCCCACCGGCCTGCTCGATCCGGCGGTGGCCGAGCTGTCCGAGGCCCATCCGGACACCCGGGTGCAGGCCCGGCACCTGTCCACGGCCGAGCAGTTGGCGGCGTTGCGGGCCGGCGAGCTGGACGTCGGCCTCCTGCGGGAGCGTCCGGCGGGTCCGGAGTTCGACGCGCTGCTCGTCGTACGCGAGAAGCTGGGTGTCCTGCTGGCCGCCGAGCGGGCCGCGGAACTCGCCGGTCCCGACGGCATCGCTCTGGACGCGCTCGTGGGCCTGCAGTGGGTCGGCTTTCCACGGTCCGGCAGCCCCGCCTGGTACGACGAGCTGACCGCGATCCTGCGGGGTCACGGCCTGGACCTGGGGCCGGAGGCTCCCGAGGGGCAGGCTTTGATCGCCGATGTGAAGCTGGCGGCGGTCGCTTCGGGGCAGGCCTTCACGCTGGCGCCGCCCGACTGGCAGCAGCCCCTGCCCGACCACGTGACGTGGTCACCGCTGGTCGGGCATCCCCTCGTGCGGCGCACCTGGGCGGCCTGGCCGGCCGACTCGCGCCGCCGTGATCTCGGGTGCTTCATCGCCGCGCTCGACCGTACGCTGACCAACTGATCGGGCGCCCCCGCGGCAGACCGCAGGCTGCCTGCGGCAGGCCGAATCGGGCAGTTTCGATGGTCGGATCACCCCGCTCCACCCCCGGAGCCGGAACCGGACGGCTCGTCCACGCCCGACGCCACGCAGCCCTCCGCGACGCCCCAGGGCAGGCGACCCAGCCGCCACCCCCGCCCAGGCCCACCGGCGACAGACCCCGTGGCCCGCGACGGCCTCCCCTGGCCTGCCGCCCGAGTCACCGTCAGGGGCGCCGGTCGCTGGAGGCAGCCGGCGCCCCTCGGCGCAGGTGGGCTCAGACGGCCGTACGGCCGCCGTCGACGGGGAGGACTGCGCCCTGTACGAAGCTCGCCCCGTCACCGGCAAGGTAGGCGATCGCCTCGGCGATCTCGCGGGCCTCGGCGGGGCGGCCGGCGGGTGCCTGGGCGGCGAGGGCCTCCAGGTCATCGCCCATGACCGCCGTACCCTCCGTGCGGGTGGGGCCCGGCTCCACGGCGTTGACCCGCACGCCGTGCGGGCCGAACTCGGCGGCCCAGGCCTTGGTCAGCAGGTTCACCGCCGCCTTGCTCGAACCGTACAGTGCCATCCCCGCGACGCCGTACTCGGCGACCATGGTGCTGACGTTGACGATCGCCCCCTGCCCGCGCTCGGCCATCCCCGGGGCCAGCCGCGCCACCAGGTGGAACGGTGCCTTCACGTTCAGGTCGTAGACGGCGTCCACGTCGCCGGGCGTCGTCTGTGCCGTCGGGCCGAACGGGAAGATGCCGGCGCTGTTGACGAGGATGTCCACGCGGCCGCCGCCCAGTTCGATGGCCTGCTGGGCCAGCTGCCGTGCGGAGGCCGCGTCCCGCAGGTCGGCGGCGAGGAAGTCCGCCTTGCCGCCGCGCGCCCGGATGCCGGACACGACGGTGTCGCCACGGGCGGCATCGCGTCCGGCGACCAGAACATGCGCGCCGCGCTCGGCGAGCAGCGTCGCCGTGGCGGCGCCGATTCCGCTGGTCGCCCCGGTCACCAGGGCCACACGTCCGGTCAGATCAACAGAACCCATGAGGGCCGTCCTTCGTATCGAAGTATCGAGAAGTCAGGGGCGAAACGGGAGGTGCGGTGGTCCGCGGTCCCTCACCCCGGCACCTCGTCCGTGAGGTGACGGGAGTCCAAAGCGCCCTCGCCTCGCGCTGATTCCGGTCCGGCCATAGGCGATGCTTACGGCCGCTCTTGGTGAGCCGAATGGCCGGGTCTGCGGAATCACGCGCATCCGGCGGTTACATGGATCCCGGCCGACAGCTCTCAGGTCTCGTGGGGTTCTCATGTCACGGACGTCGCGGCCCCGGCCCGGCCGGGGTGGCCCACCGGTTCCACGGGACCTGGCCGTGGGCGGCTGGCGGTGGCCACCACGCGCTACGAGAATGGCGAGTGCTGCCTGTCCGCCCCGCGTCCGCAGGGGCGCCGCCTCCATGGTCGGCACAGGGAAACCGCAGCCGCAACACCGGCTGCCCCACCACCGGCGGGCATCGAGCGGTCCGGCTCGGCCGCCCCGGTGCCGGTCGTCGCCGGGCGATGCCACGAACAGCTCGCCGGCGGCTCCGAGAACAGCTCATCAGCAGCACCGATCGTGATGCGAGGACACCATGACCGAAGCGCACGGAACCCGGGAAACCGCCGCCTACGACGTGATCGTGCTCGGCGCGGGCCCTGTCGGGCAGAACGTCGCCGACCACGCCCGCACCGCAGGCCTGTCCGTCGCCGTCGTGGAACGGGAACTCGTCGGCGGTGAATGTTCCTACTGGGCCTGCGTCCCGAGCAAGGCTCTGCTGCGGCCGGTCATCGCGGTCGCCGACGCCCGCCGGGTGGACGGTGCGCGCCAGGCCGTCACCGGACGGATCGACACCGACGGCGTCTTCGCGCGCCGGAACCGCTATGTCAGCGACTGGGACGACTCCGGCCAGGCCCTGTGGGTCAAGTCCATCGGGGCCGATCTGTTCCGAGGGCAGGGCCGGCTCGACGGGCCCCGCCGCGTCACCGTCACCCGGGACGACGGCTCCCGGCAGATCCTGACCGCCCGGCACGCGGTGGCCGTCGCCACCGGCAGCCTGCCGCTGCTGCCCGAGATCCCGGGCATCGCCGAGGCCCGGCCCTGGACCAACCGGCACGGCACCGACTCCAGCACCGTGCCCGCCCGCCTCGCGGTGATCGGCGGCGGCGGAGTCGGCGTCGAGATGGCCACCCTCTGGCAGGGCCTCGGCTCCCGGGTCACCCTGCTGGCCCGCCGCCGCCTGCTGCCCCGGATGGAGTCCTTCGCCGGAGACCACGTCGCCCAGGGCCTGGCGGAAGCGGGCGTGGACGTGCGGATCGGCGTGCAGGTGACCGCCCTGCGCCGCCCCGACCCCGCGGGCCCGGTCACGCTCGCCCTCGACGACGGCAGCGAGCTGGAGGCGGACGAGGTGCTGTTCGCCACCGGCCGCACCCCCGCCACCGGTGACATCGGCCTGGAGACGGTCGGCCTCACCCCGGGCTCCTGGCTGGACGTGGACACCACCTGCCTGGTCAAGGGCGTCGACGGCGAGTGGCTGTACGCCCTCGGCGACGTCAACCACCGCGCGCTCCTGACCCACCAGGGCAAGTACCAGGCCCGTACGGCGGGGGACGCGATCGGTGCCCGCGCGGCGGGCCGCCCGCTGGACGACGCCGCGTGGGGAGACCACGCCACCACCGCCGACCAGCACGCCGTACCCCAGGTCTTCTTCACCGATCCCGAGGCGGGCGCCGTCGGACTGACCGCGGAGCAGGCGGCCGCCGCCGGCCACCGGACCAGGACCGTCGACCTCGACTTCAACGCGGCCCAGGGCGCCAACCTGTACGCCGACGGCTACCGGGGCCATGCCCGGCTGGTCGTCGACGTCGACCGCGAGGTGCTGCTCGGAGTGACCTTCGTCGGCCCCGGGGTCAGCGAGCTCCTGCACTCGGCGACCATCGCGGTCGCGGGCGAGGTCCCGCTCAAGCGACTGCGGCACGCGATCGCCTGCTTCCCCACCGTCAGCGAGATCTGGCACTTCCTGCTCGCCGCGTACGAACGGGACCGCGAGTCGGCGTGAGCGGATGATGTTGGTCGTGCGGATCCACGGGCCCTCGGGAGGGGCGGCACGTCACGGCGATGATGCGATCGCCCCGCACCGCCGACGCCCGCCGTAGCTGCTGTCCCGGAACCACTGTGTGCACCGCGGCAGCCCGGACCGGCGAGGAGCCGCGGGACCTGAGGCCCACGCACACGGTCGTCGGTGGCGTCCTCGTCCGTGGAGCCGAGACCACCGGCTGACCGAGCGGGTCCCGGCCGCCCGGGCCACTGCCGTCGTGGGGAGCCGGGGCCACATGGCCGGCGTCCCGATCGAGGCCGTGCCTCGGGTCACTCGGGTGGTCATCGCCCGGATGGCTGCCGGGAACCAGCCACGGGCCACGCCGGCCCGGTGGTCCCCATCACCGCGGAGGTGTTCCGGATTGCGCTCGGGTTCCGGGCCACTCATGGTCGGAGGGTGAGCACGTCCTCCGCGCTGCGGCGGTCCGACGGCCCCCGCGAGACCGGACGCGGTCGGATGGAGGGCCCCCCGGGCGTGCTGCGGGCCCTCGCCGTCTTCGCGGCCGTCCGTCTCACCGGGGTCGTCCTGGTGGTGCTGACCGACCTGTGCGCCGGCCGGCCGTTCGGCAAGAGCCTCACCCATGCGTGGGACTCGGTGTGGTACCTGCACATCGCCGAGCACGGCTACGGGCACTGGTTGCGTATCACCAGCTCCGGCGCGGTGCAGACCGACTGGGCGTTCTTCCCGCTGTATCCGGGGCTCATCCGGGCCGTGAGCGACTTGCTCCATGTGACCGCCGGCAAGGCCGGACTGCTCATCGCCTGGAGTTCGGCGCTGATCGCCGCGTACGGCATCTACGCGCTCGGTCACCACCTCTACGACCGCACGGTCGCCACCGCTCTCGTCGCCCTGTGGGCCGTACTGCCGCAATCGGTCGTCCTGACCCTGGTCTACACCGAACCACTGTTCACCGCGTGCGCCGTCTGGTCCCTGTACGCCGTGCTGCGGCGCCGCTGGCTCACCGCGGGCTCGCTGGCGATGCTGGCCGGGCTCATACGGCCGAACGGCATCGCCGTCGCCGTGGCCGTCACCGTCGCCGCCGTGCACGAGGTCGTACGGCGCCGCACCCGCGTCACCCCCACGCTCCTGGTCGGGACCGTCCTGGGACCGCTGGGCTGGGTGGGTTATGTGCTGTGGGTGGGACGGCAGACCGGTGATCTGTTCCGCGGTTACCTGGATGTGCAGAGCGCCTGGGACTCCCGCCTGGATCCCGCGGTCGGGCCCCTGCGGTTCCTGCAGTCGATGCCGTTGCAGGGCAGCGCGGTGACCTATCCGGTGGCCCTGGTCGTCGTGGTGGCGGGCATCGTGTCGTTCTGCCTGCTGTGTCTGGACCGTGCCCCGCTGCCGCTGGTGGTCTTCGCGGGCGTGCTGCTGCTGTTGGTGGTGGCGGTGTCCGGCCCCTTCTCCTCCAAACCCCGCTTCCTCCTTCCGGCGTTCCCCCTGCTCATCCCGCCGGCCCAGGCCCTCGCCCGCGCGTGGCGCACCCGCCCGCCGCCGCGAGCCCGTCTGCTGTGCGGCGGGCTCACGGCCCTGTCCCTGCTCTACGGCGCCTACCTGGCGGCCCTGTCCGGCCAGGCCCTGTAGACGGGGCCCCGTACTCAGCGCACCGCGGACCGGCGGTCAGCCGGTCGTGGTCGGTTCCGTAGCGGTGTCGGCTTCCTTCGTGGCAGCCCAGGAGGCGAGGAGACGCAGGCCCTCTTCCGAGGGTGAGCCGGGTTCGGCGGCGTACACGGTGAGGGTGAGGCCGGGTTCGGCGGCCATCTCCAGACCCTCGAAGGCGAGGGTGAGGTCGCCGACGACCGAGTGGTGGAAGCGTTTGGTGCCGGTGCCGTGGTGACGGACGTTGTGGGCGTCCCAGCGGGTCCGGAACTCGTCGCTTCGCGTGGACAGTTCGCCCACGAGGTCGTGCAGGTCCTTGTCGTGCGGGTTGCGGCCGGCCTCGGTGCGCAGGATGGCGACGGCGACGTCGGCGAAGGTGTCCCAGTCGGGATAGATGCGGCGTGAGGCGGGGTCGAGGAAGTTGAAGCGGGCGAGGTTCGCCTGGTTGTGGGGCGTGGCGTAGACGTCGGTGTAGAGGGCGCGGGCGAGCTGGTTGGCGGCGAGGACGTCCATGCGGCCGTTGCGGACGAAGGCGGGTCCGGCGGTGATGGCGTCCAGGGTCCACTGCAGGCTGCGGTGCGGTGTCCACTGCCGGGTGGCGCGGCGCCGGGGGCGCTCCGCCGTCGCGGGCCAGGCCCTGGACTCGGGTCTCGGCCTGACCGGACCCGCACTGGTCGGCACCGTCTCGGCCGCCCTCACCCTTCTGCCGCTGATCACACTCGCCCTGAGGGGCACGGGCCCTCGTTCGA
This sequence comes from Streptomyces sp. NPDC048191, assembly GCF_040652655.1. Taxonomy (NCBI): domain Bacteria; kingdom Bacillati; phylum Actinomycetota; class Actinomycetes; order Kitasatosporales; family Streptomycetaceae; genus Streptomyces; species Streptomyces sp. NPDC048191. The sequence continues at coordinate 195,515 of NZ_JBEZMO010000004.1, read as the reverse complement.
CGCTGCCCCCGGGGGCGACCCTCTCGCATAATTGAACGTCGGCCCGCCCAGCGGTAGTTCCCGGTTTTCGTGTGACTCTTCCCCGGGTGGCGAGGCCTTTCTCCGGCCGCCCTCACCGCTTCATACTCCCTCGTCGGCGGCGGTGCCGACTCGTGCGAGCACTGGCGAAGGTCAGACGTTGGGGGAATGTTGACGGACGGTACGTCGAACCGTATGCCCGAGGGACGCTCGGTCGAATGCCCGCAGGGCAGGAGGTCCTGGCTCGTAGCCCACGGTGTTCTGCCTGAGCGGGGGCCGCGGCGCACGCTGGCGGCCGCCAGCTTCATCAACATGCTCGGCAGCGGCATGTTCATGCTCACTGCTGCGGTGTTCTTCACCCGTTCCGTTGGACTGCCGGTCTCTCAAGTCGGTCTCGGCCTGGGCGTGGGAGCCTTGGTGGGCCTGCTGTCCGGGGTTCCCGTCGGTCGGCTCGCCGACCGACGCGGACCACGTGAGATCTACATGCTGACCCTGACCGTGCAGGCCGTCACCATGGCGATGCTGGCCCTCGTGCACTCCTTCTGGCTGTTCACGACGCTGATCTGCCTGACCGAGCTCGCCGGCTCGGCCGGCCAAGCGGCGCGCGGGCCCATCGTGCGGGGGCTCGCCGGCGAGCACCCCGCACGGTTCCGGGCGTATCTGCGCAGCACCGCGAACCTGGCCTCCAGCGTCGCCGCCCCGCTGGGCGCGCTCGTTGTGCAGCTGGACACGCATGTCGCGTACCTGTGCCTGGTCCTCGGCAACGCGCTGAGCTTCGTGGCAACGGCAGCTGTCGTCAGCCGCCTTCCTTCCTTGACGCCCCTTCCGGCCCCTCCTGGTGACGGCCGCTGGTCGGCGCTGAAGGACTACCGCTACATGGTGATCACAGCGCTCGACGGCATCATGTCGATGCACGGCTCCGTCCTGGTCTTCGCCCTCCCGCTGTGGATCGTCGGGCACACCCATGCGCCTCGCTGGTTCGTCGGAACGAGCGTCCTTCTCAATACCGTCATGGTGGTGGCTCTACAGGTCAGGGCGAGCCGCGGAATCGACGGCGACGTGTCCGCCGCACGCGCCTGGCGCCGCGCGGGCTGCGCCTTCCTGGCCGGTCTGTCACTGATCGGCTTCGCCTCGCGCCTGCCCACATGGGGAGCCGTTCTGCTGATCCTGCTCGGCGTGGGAGTCCACACCCTCGGTGAACTCCTCCACGCGGCGGGCTCGTTCGAGTTGCGCTACAGCCTGGCCCCGGCGCACGCCCAGGGCCAGTACTCGGGCGTCTTCCGCTTCGGCAGCGGTCTGGGAAGCGTCGCCGCACCCTCCGTCCTGGCATGGCTCTGTCTCGATACGGGCACTCCGGGCTGGCTGCTGATGGGAGCCGTGTTCCTCGGCGCCGGGCTGGTGGCTCCCCACACGGTCCGATGGGCGCAGCACACCCGGCCGGGCGCCGTCGCGCGCTCCGCGACCGCCACGCAACGGACGGGGTGACCGCGTCTGAACACGCCCTAGATGTCCTCGGGGCCGGCCGTGCTGCGGAGGGTGTTGATCATCGTGAGGACGTCCGGGCCGTCCGGCGGGGTGAGACGTTCCGTGTCGCCGTGCGTGAGGAGACGTTCCAGGGCCCCGTCCTCCGTGAAGGGGCGGAGGTAGTCGGCCATGTCCATGTGGAGCCGGTTGCGGGTGCTGGGCGAGAGCTGGACCTGCTCGAAGAACCTCGCCAGCATCAGCCAGGAATCGGGCTCGGACGTCAGCGTGTGGAAGAAGTCCCGGTGCTGCAGACGGATGATGAGCAACACCGCGAGCTGCAGCCGGAATTCGCGGGACAGGCTCCGCCTGGTCTGGGCGTGGAAGACGGCCAGAGCCATGTTGTAGACGTTGATGTAGCGCTTGAGCCGACGCGGATTGCCGCCCAGGCCGCGGCGCAGCAGCTCCCAGAAGAAGGGGTCCTCCGCCAGGTCGGAGACATACCGCTTGAACGCCTCGCGCAGCGTGTCGAAGCCGACGTCGGGCAGGAAGAACGGCAGTTGGACGATCTTGTCCAGGTAGGCCATGCCGGACACCACTTCGGGCGGTGCCCCCTCGAGGGCGTCACCGAACTTGTTGGTGGCGATCGCGGCGAGCACGTCCAGGTCGAGGGCGAGCACGAAGACACACTGGGAGTGGGCGAGGAAGAGCTTCAGCGACTCGAGGACGGTCATCGCCGACTCAGGGGTGCACCGGTCCAGGTCGTCCACGAAGACGACGAGTCGGCCGTTCTCCCCCACGAACTCCTCGACGGCCTCCGCGAAGTCGAACTCGAAGCTGTTCACCTGCCGGTACTGCTGCGAGTCCTCCTCCGAGAGGCTCTTCAGCAGTTCGTCGACGTCGGCGCCCTTGATGACACCACCCGTGCCGAGCGCTGCCGCGGTGCCCAGACCCGCGCGCACCGAGAGCCAGGTGGCGGCCTTGGCGAGCCTGACGGCCTTCTCCTTGAGGGTGTCCTTCTTCTCCATCTCGGCGAGGATGGTGTGCAGCAGGGCCGCCCAGACCTCGACCTTGCGGTCGTACTTCCAGGGGTTGAACCAGATCGTCTTGGTCGACTCCGACTCCAGGCGCCGCTCCCACAGCCGCAGGAAGCTCGACTTGCCCGCACCCCAGGAGCCGAACACGCCGACGGTCAGCGGCAACGGCGTGGCCTGCTGCACCGCCTCGTGCAGCACGTCGACGTACGGTCCGAAATGGAACGAGTCGTCGCCGGGGCTGGTGACGGGGTTGTCGGTGAGCGGACGCACCTGGTCTTCTCCTGTCTGCCGGATGCCACTGACGGGTCGGGCCGGTCGACGCCACGACCCCGGGCCCCGCCCGGCCTTCCCCCAACCCGTCGATTATCGCGTCCGGCCAACGAGCTGTCATTCGAACGGAGTTCCCGCCGTCCCGCCGGCAAGGCTGTGAGACGCGGGCCGTCCCCGGCCAGGCGCTCAGGCCGGCGCGCCCTGGGCTCGCATGCTCGGCCTGGCCTGCGGTTCCGGGGAAATGCCGTGCACCCGGCCCGCGAGCACCGGATCACCGGGACCGGCGTGGACATCAGCGCGGTGTTCACCCGGCGGCGGAACACCGGCCGCCGGCTCGACAGCGGCCCGATGGACGAACCGGCCTGCGCCGCTGACGGCTTCAAGCCCGCCTGGGGGTCCACCGGTTGAGCGTCTCGCCGTCGGCGTCGTCACCGTGTGGGGGTGACCTGCTTCCGGCCCCCAGCAGGCGTGCCGGTACTCCCAGAGCGTCCCACCGCCCGCGCCCACGGCCCGCACCGCGCGTTGGCCCGAGAACACCACTTGTTCGGCAGCCTCCAGGGGCACCGGCGCGGCTTGGGCTTCGATCCCGGGTTCCTCTACTCGGCGCGCTGTTCCACGGCCTCGGCCTCAACGAGGAGTTCCACGGCAGTGGACGCCGTTTCGAGGTCGCCGGCGCCGACGGGGCCGGCAGGTTCCTGCGGGCCCACGACGTGCCGGCCGACGGGATCCGGCGCGTGGTCCGACCACGTGCCGTCGCGCATGATGACTCTGCCGCGCAGTTCCGGCTCGCCGCGCCAGGCGCGCACAGTGCTCGGCACCACGCGTATGTACAGAAAGGAACCCTCCTCCGCGCGCGAGTCCCACCCGAACTTGGCGGTGAATGCCTCCGCCGCGGCTGCGGGCACGTCCTGGTCCGGGAAGCACTCCGCCGCTCCCTGGAGAAGCACGACGTCGAAGGCGTCCGGCAGCGCCAGGCGTACGCGCGGCTCGACGCGCACGTTGCGCGCGGTCGCGGAGGTGGCACCGGTGCACATCCACACCGCTCGCCCGTCCCACAGGAACCAGAGCGGCACCTGGTGCGGCCCGTGGTCAGGATGAGCCGTGGACACCCACACCTCCCGCTCGGTGACGAGCCGTTCCAGAGTGTCGCGCCTGCGCTGCGCCGCCTGGCGACGAACGTTTCCCGTGGTCTGCATGAGCGCCGACCCTACCCAGCACGCTCACCGCTGCGCATGAGGCCAGGGACCTACTCCCAGCGAACGACGAACCCCTCAGCCGTGTCCCCACCCCGGCCTGGAGGCCGCCCCCGGCGCTCAGCCGAAATCGCTTTCGTGCCCTGCCGAACGGGAGCTAGTGTGCGCGCATCGAGTGACTCGCGAGGAGCGAAGACATCGTCGGCCGTCCGAGGGGTCCCTGTGCCGTCCTCTTCTCCCGCCGTATCCGATTCCGGCCGGTCCGTTCCGCCGAGCCTGTGGCGAGACGGCGACTTCCGCGGGCTCTGGGTGGGGCAGACGTCCTCCCAACTCGGCGAGCAGGCAAGTCAGGTGGTCCTGCCGCTCTTCGCCGTCCTGACGCTCAACGCCGGTGCGGGCCAGTTGGGCGCCCTGCGCGCGGTGGGGCAGGCACCGATCCTGCTGCTGTCGCTCTTCGCCGGCGCCTGCGTGGACCGATGGCGGACCCGCACGCTGATGGTGCTGACGGACGCCGGCCGAGCCGTGACGCTGGGTGCCGCCGCCGTGGCCGGCTTCCTCGGTGCACTCGGCCTGCCGGTGCTGCTCGTGGTCGCCTTCACCGTCGGGACCCTGTCCGTGTTCTTCGACGTGGCCTACCAGGCGTCCCTGGTACGGCTGGTGAGTCGCGATCAGTTGGTGCGGGGCAACAGCGCGCTCGAGGGCAGTCGGTCCGCCGCCCAGATCGGCGGTCCCGCCCTCGGCGGCGCGTTGGTGTCCGTACTGTCGGCGCCGATCGCCGCCGCCTCCAGCGCGGTGTTCTTCGCGTTGTCGTTCCTGTCGATCCGACGGATCGGGCGCCGCGAATCCCTCCCGGAACGCCCGGAACGTCGTCCTCGGGTCTGGCGGCTGATCCATGAGGGGCTCCGCTTTGTCGCCTGCGATCCCTCGCTGCGGACCGTGTGCCTCGCGTCAGCCGCCTTCCAGTTCTTCTTCGCCGCCGCGATGACCGTCTATCTGCTGCTCCTGACACGGGACCTGCACCTGTCGGGCACCGCCGTCGGCCTGGCACTCGCGGCGACGGGGCCGGGTGCGCTCCTGGGGTCGCTGCTGGCCGCCCGCCTGCCCGGCCGCTTCGGACACGGCGCCGTGCTGGTGTCCTCGGCAGCACTGGGCGACGGCGTGTTCCTGTGCGTGCCCGCACTGCACGGCTCCTCCGTGGTGACGGTTCCCGCGCTCCTCGTGGTCAACTTCGTCTTCAGGGCCTTCAGTCAGCTGGTGAATGTCACGGTCATGGCCGTCCGGCAGACGGTCACGCCGGACGGGATGCAGGGCCGTGCGGCCGCGACGATCAACTTCGTCGGCATGGGGCTGACCCCGCTCGGCTCACTGCTCGGCGGCTTTCTGGCGGAGGCGTGGGGGACCCGCACCGGCCTCCTGGCGACAGCCGCGGGCATGCTGCTGTCACCGGCGCTGATGGCGCTGTCGCCCCTCGCCCGCCTGGGGCGGACGCTTCCCGCCCCGCCGGAGACTCCGGTCCCGTCTGTGTGAGGGCTTTCCCCACACCGGTGGCCGAGCGCCCTCGGCCGACAGGACCGGCTTGGCCGAAGGTTCCCTCCGGTCCGCGAGCGCGTTGCTTACTCCTTCCACCGGCACAGGCAGCCGACGAGAGACGCGCACCCTTTCCGAAAGGCCGACGGGGAGTTCTGCCGGGCCGACTCGCATGTCCCGGCAGAACTCCCCATCACGCCGTACGGGGCCGCTAGTTGCGGCGCCCTGCCGAATCGTGGGCGACGGAGTCCCGGCCGGTGCCCGGGTCCGGTGAGGAACCCTGCGCACCGATGCCTGCGCCGGCCGTCGCCACCTCGCTGCGGTCCCCGTGCCCCGGCCACCAGGCCGCGTGGCCGATCAGCGCGGTGAGGCTCGGGGTGAAGAACATCGCCATGACGAACGCGGCCACGGCGATGCCGAACGACACCGCGAAACCCATCTCGGTGAGCAGCGAGTTGCCCGCCAGCATCATGGTGGCGAAGGTCGCCGCCAGGATGAAGCCGGCCGCGGCGACCGTCGGCCCGGCGTGCCGCAGCGCCATGCCGGCCGCCTCGCGCGGATCGCGGCCCTCACGGGCCTCCTCGCGCAACCGGGCGATCATGAGGATGTTGTAGTCGGTTCCGATGGCGACCACGAACAGGTACATGATCACCGGGAGCATGAACATCAGCCCCGAGTGCCCCTGCCCCTCCTGGAAGATCCAGACGGTGGCGCCGAGCGTGGCGCCGAAGCCGAGGCCCACCGAGGCGATCAGGTACCAGGGGGCGACGACGCTGCGCAGCAGCAGGCCCAGGATGACCATGATGAGGACCGCGGCCACCGGGAAGACCGTCTTGTAGTCGTGGTTCACCGCGGTGTTGATGTCCTTGTAGATCGAGGACATGCCGCCGACGACCGCCTCGGTGCCGTCGGGGGCGTCTGCGTGGGCGACGTCGCGCACCCGGCCGACCGTGTCGATGGCCTCGTCCGTCGACGCCTCGTACTTCAGCGTGACGGTGAAGTCCGCGGTGCTGCCGTTCTGGTTCAGCTGCGTCATGCGGGCGCTCGCGACGCCGTCCACGGCACCGAGTTCCCGCGCGTACGTGCCGAAGTCGGCCTTGTCCAGCGGCTTGCCGTCGGTGCTGGACAGATAGACGTCGGTGGGTGCCGCGGCGCCCGCCGAGTACGCCTTCTGCATCTGGTCCTGGACGACCATGGACTCCTTGGTCTTCGGCATGGAGCCGGACGCCAGGTCGAAGGTGGCGTGGAAGTCGAAGACGCCGACCGACAGGGCGAGCAGGACGAGACCGGACAGCGCGGCGGTCAGCGCCGGGCGACGCCGCACTCCGCGGCCGAGGGCGGCGAAGCGGGCGTTCTCCGGTTCCTTCTGCCAGGACTTGGAAGGCCAGAACACCTTCGGTCCGATCAGCGAGACCACCGCCGGGATCAGGGTCAGACCCGCGACGAGGGTCGCGCCGACCGCGATGGCGAGCGCCGGGCCCATCTGCTTGAGGAAGCCCAGCGTGGACAGCACCAGCGCGAGGAAGGCGATGATGACGGCACCGGCAGCCGAGGCGATGGCCTCACCGACCCGGGCCACCGCGTTGACCATCGCCTGCTTGGGTTCGTCACCGGCCCGCAGGCGCTCGCGGTAACGGAACATCAGGAACAGGAAGTAGTCTGTGCCCACGCCGAAGAGCACGACGATCAGGATCGACGAGATCGAACTGTTGGCCTGCAGATCGAACAACTTGGTGGCGTACGCGATCAGACCGTTGGCGATGGCCGACACCAGGCCGATCAGCACCAGGGGCAGTACGGCCAGGATGGGCGCCCGGAAGATGATCAGCAGGGTCACCAGGATGATCACGAAGGTGCCGATACCGATCAGCGCCTGTCCACGCTTGGACGAATCCTGCTGGTCGAGGGCCTGCGCGGCGGAGCCGCCGAGCTTGACGTCGAGATGCGTGCCCTTGGCCAGCGCCTTGACGTCGTCGCGCAACACCTTGGCCGCGTCCGCCTGTTTGGGCTGTCCGGCGTTCTTGCTGTCCATCTGCACCAGGGTCAGGTCATACCTGCCGTCCTTGGACGGCCGGCCGGGGACGACCTTCTGCACCTGGTCGATGTGTTTCCCGCCCAGTTCGGTGGTGATCCGGGCGACGTCCTTCTGGTCCGCGGCGGTCAGCTTGCCGCCGTCCGTGCGCTGGTACAGCGCGATGGCGGACGGGGTGAAGGCGCTGGGGAACGCCTTCTGCTGGAGATCCGCCGCCTTGATGGACTCGTAACTCTTGGGTAGGAAGCTGCTCTCGTCACTGTTCGAGGGCAGACTCGGAGCAGTGGCGACGATCGCCACCGCGGCGATCAGCCATGCCACGATCGTCCACACGGGATGGCGGACGACAGTGTTGCCAATACGTCGGAACATGCGGAAGGTCCTCCTGGACAGGAAGATCACCGCAGCCCGGGGAGCGGTCCCTGGCATCGGCGACCCCGAACGGCCCGTCGTGAACGGGCCGGTCGAATGGTTGTCTTGCGGCCACATGGTAGTGACCGATTGCGAAGTTCATCTCATCTGGTGGTCTCCGTGTCGGGTGACGCCCGAGTGCCCAGGGGACGTTGGAGCACTCGGCCGGGACACGACGACCCGACCGCTCAGCCGAGGACGAACGGGAGCCTGGTCGCGAGTTCGCCCATGGCGGCCTTCTCCGTGCCGGTCGGCGTACGGCGCCCGGTGCCGACGAGCAGCGCGTCCTGGTCGGAGAACGCGGCGGGGAACGGAGCTCCCGCGATCTTCTCCAGTGACGCGCGCGCCGCCGCGAGGGCCTCGGCCGGCGGCCCCGCGGCCGGCGCCGAGGGCAGTCGGGCGATCAGATCGAGGTGGTGCAGGGTCCACTCGACCACGTACGCGGACAGGTAGTCACCGACGGTCAGCACCTCGCCGCGGGTGCCGACACGTCCGGCCGGGTCGGCGAGCCCGGCGGCGCGGCCCGCCGCGGAACCGACGTCGTCCAGGTGGAACTTCAGCCACCGCGGCTCGCCGTAGGCGTCGGCCAACCGGGGGATCAGCGCGTCGAGCGGATCCTCACCCGTCGGCGGCTCGACGAGGTTCCAGTAGGTGACGGCGTCCACGGTCGGCTCCGTGTCGGCGGGCGTGACCAGGGTGATGAGCACGTCCTGGGCGTCGATGACCAGGTGGCAGACCAGGTCCCGCACCAGCCAGCCGGCACAGCCGGACGGCCGCTCGAAGTCCTCGTCCGGGAGTTCTGCGACCGCCGCGCGTAACGCCGTCCATGAGCGTGAGAAGAGATCCACCGCGGCAAGGTAGTTCGGGAGCGGAGTGCCGGACAAGCGAATTCAGCCGTGTCGAAAGCCCGGGGGACGACAAGCGCGTCCCCGCCCCCCGCCCTGGGGGCGGAAGCGGTACCCGCCGCCGGCTCAGTGAGCGGACGGCGAAAGCCGGTAGGAGCGGGCGAGATCGCGCACCTCGACGGAGAGGAACGCCTGTTCCTGCGCGTCGTCGACCAGCAGGTGCTTGGCGAGCAGGGCCAGGATGCTCTCGGACAGCCGCGCCTTCCGCGCCTCGGGCCGACCGGGCATGAGGCCGACCTCCACATGCACGAAGAGGGTCTCACCGCTCGGCTCGTCCCCGACATACGTCTCGGCAGGGCGGAGCAGTGTCTTGCACACGCCCGACGAACCGGATTCCCCGACCACGAGCGGGTGCAGCTCCTTCACCAGGGCACGAGCGTCGAAGGCTCCGGCCAGGCGCGAGGAGTAGTCGATGGTGAGGTGCGGCATGGCGGGCCTTTCACACGATCCCCGTGGTTGTTTCTCCAGGCAACGATCTTCCCTCATGCCATGACACCGCTTCACCGCACCCCCTCGCGGAAGTCGCGAGCATCGCTCCCCGCCTCATTCGCCGGACGACGGCTTCCGTCCGCCGGTTCCCGGTTCCGGGAGAGCTCACCGGCTTGACCAAGTCGGAAAGCAGTTACGGACGTCACCGCCGTGCCGGCCGAGGCGTTCGCGGTGCTGCGGACGCCGGGCGGCACATAGGGGCGCCCCTGCTCGGCGGACCTCCGCTCGGCGGCCCTCCGCACGGCGGGCCTCCGCTCAGCGGGTCGCGTCCATGCGCTGGGTGCCGATGACCGACAGCAGCCGCAGCGCCTCCTCGGACGGTGTGCCGGGGACGGCGGTGTAGATCACGACCTGCTGGTCGCGGTCCGTGAGGTCGAGGGCGTCACAGTTGACGGTGACCGGCCCGACGACCGGGTGCCCGAAGGTCTTGCGGAGGGTCGGCTCCACGTCGACGTCATGGGAGTCCCACAGCTGCGCGAACTCCTCGCTGCGGGAGCGGAGTTCGCGGATCAGACCGGTCACCTCGGGGTCGTCGGGGTAGCGGGCGGCCGCCGTGCGCAGCCGGCGTGCCGCGTGCCGGGCGAACGCGTCGGCATCGGACACCCCGTACAGCCGGCGGCCCTCGGCGCGCGGTCCGAGGAAGGCGCGGCGCGCGAGGTTGCGCTCACGGCGCGACAGGGCCGAGAAGTCCTCCATGAGGGCGGCGGCCAGGTCGTTCCAGGCGAGCACCTCCAGCGTGGCCGACGTGACGAAGGCCGCCGACCGGGGCAGCCGGTGCACCAGGTCGAGGATGCTCTGGCGTACCTCGCGCGGAGGGCCGGGCGCGGGCCCGGGCGGGGCGCCGGCCAGGAGATGGAGGTGCTCGCGTTCGGCGTCCGACAGCCGCAGGGCCCGGGCGAGTCCGGCCAGCACTTCCCGGGACGGGCGCGGGGCACGGCCCTGCTCCAGCCGGGTGTAGTACTCGGTGGAGATGAACGCCAGCTGCGCGACCTCCTCGCGCCGCAACCCCGGCGTGCGGCGGCGCGGCCCGGTCGGCAGGCCCACGTCGGCGGGGGTGATCCGCTCGCGCCTGCTGCGCAGGAAGCCCGCCAGTTCTGTTCGGTCCACAGCCCCAGTGTGCGCGAGTGCCGTGGGCCCGATCCAGGTACTGCCGGTGCCTGGATGAGCCCCGCCCGTGGGCGCACGCTCGCTGCCATGGACAACACACGGACCACCGAAGCGACCGCTGCGCCCGCCCTCGGCCTGCTGGCCGGCAAGGTCGCCTTCGTCACCGGTGCCAGCCGCGGGATCGGCGCGGCCGCGGCGCGGCTCTTCGCCCGGGAAGGGGCCCGGGTCCTGCTCGCGGCCCGCACGGAGGCACAGCTGAAGGCGGTGACCGAGGAGATACGGGCGGCGGGCGGCACCGCGGACCACGTCGTGTGCGATCTGGGCGACGCGGCGAGTGTGCGGGCCGCCGTGGACCGTGCCCTGGACCTCCACGGCCGGCTCGACATCGCCTTCAACAACGGCGCGACGATCCAGCCGCCCGGCCCCATGGACCTGCTTCCGGAGGCCGAGTTCGACCAGGTGTACACGGTGAACCTCAAAGGCGTCTGGCTGGCCATGGTCGCCGAGGTCACCGCCATCCGGGCCACCGCGGGGACGGGCGCCATCGTCAACAACTCGTCCATCGGCAGCCTGCGGGGCAATCCCGAACTGCCGGCGTACGGTGCGATGAAGCGGGCGGTGAACAGCCTGACGGAGTCGGCCGCCGTGACGTACGGCCCCGAGGGCATCCGCGTCAACGCGATCGCGCCCGGCAACACCCTGACGGAGATGATCCGGGCCTGGGAGGCGCAGGCCCCCGGCCTTCAGGACCGGCTCACGGCCCTCACCCCGCTGCGCCGCGCCGCCGACCCGGAGGAGATCGCCCAGGCGGCCGCGTGGCTGCTGAGCGACCGCGCCTCCTTCGTGACCGGCGCGGTGCTCCAGGTCGACGGCGGTGCACGAGCCTGACCCCGGACCCCGCGGTCAGCCGAGGCCGAGGACGCTCAGGGTGCGCTCGGCCATGCGCTGCTCGCCGAGCGCGTTGGGGTGGACCGGGACGATGTTCTGCCCGAACAGGAGCGGCTCGATCCACCGGGTTCCGACGGCCTGGCACGCGTCATGGCCCTCGGACGCCTGGGAGAAGTCGACGTACGTGGCCCCGGTCTCCTCGGCGGCGCGCCGGACGACGGTGTTGAGATGGGCCTGCATGGCGTGCAGGTAGGGCACGTCACCGGAGGCGACCGGCAGTTGGGCGAAACAGGACGGGTCGGCCTTGGCCGGAGTGATCCACGGGTAACCGAGCACCGCCACACGGGCGCCCGGCGCCTTGGCCCGGACGCTGCGCAGCGCGCTCTTCAGCGCGGGGTAGGTGTTCGCGTCGATCTCGTCGTCGAAGGAGGACCCGTAGATGTCCTTGCAGGGGCTGCCCTGGCCCCCGCTGAGGACGCCGGCACTGCCACAGGCGAGCATGGCGTTGATGAACGTGCCGTTGTCGTTGCCGCCGAGCGTCAGGGTCACCAGATCGGTGTCGGTGGTGACCACGTCCGTCTGCGGGGCGACTCCGGGGTACTGCGACTCGGTGAGGTCCTTGCTCTGCGCGGCGCCACAGGTGACGTCGGTGAGACGGGCGCCGGTGCGGTCCGCGATGACGTGGGGGTAGTTGGCCGTGGAGCGCAGGCAGATCAGGTTGCTCGCGTCGACGGGCAGGACGCCCGAGGCGGCACTGTAACTGTCGCCGAGGGCGGCGTAGTTCAGGGGAGTTGAGGCCTGGGCGGGTGCGGCGGTGAGGCCGAGGGCCAGCGCGCCGGTGAGTGCGGAGGTCGCGGCGACGGCACGGCGAAGCGCGGACATGGGCATGTGCTTCCTCTTCTCGGGATGGGGACACCGAGCACGCGGGCATGGGGGTGCCCGCGTGCTGGTGCGCGAGAATGCGGCGGCTCGGAGCATGGGGAGGTGCCGGCCGTCGGGGCGTGGATACGTGGGCGCACGCAGGTCGACGGCCGCGAAGTACCTGTTCGCGGGATTACCGCTGGGTTCTACTGATAGGTAATGTGAGGGCGCGACACGGCGGAGTCAACGTTGTTGACGGAGATTCTTGAAACACTCACGTAACGACGCGACACGCGCGTAGAGCGCGACGAAAGCTCCCTCGCACAACGGGACGCGCCGGAGGCCCCGGCCCGCCGGACCGCGCCGCGTCGAGAGGTCTTCGGGCGTCCGCCTCTTACGGAGTCGTGACGTACCGGCCGTGTCGTCCGGTCGCGGTGGTGACCGCGTCTAGCGTGGCCGTATGCGTGTACTGGTCACCGGCGGTGCCGGGTTCATCGGGTCCCATGTCGTCGAGGCGCTGCGGTCGGGCGGCCACGAGCCGCTCGTGTACGACGTCCGCGACGACCCTGGCGCGGACGTGCGCAACCCCGCCGCGGTCGCCCGGGCGCTCGTCGGCGTGGACGCCGTCTGCCATCAGGCGGCGATGGTCGGGCTCGGAAACGGTGTCGCCGACGCGGCGGAGTACGTCTCGCGCAACGACCTCGGCACGGCCGTGCTGGTCGCGGCCATGGCCGAGGCCGGCGTACGGCGCCTGGTGCTCGCGGGGTCGATGGTGGTGTACGGCGAAGGGCGTTACGCGTGCCCGCGGCACGGGATCGTACGGCCCGGTCCCCGGAGCGTCGCCGACCTCGACGCGGGACGGTTCGAGCCCGGGTGCCCGCGCTGCGGGACGGAGTTGAGCCCCGGTCTGGTCGACGAGGACGCTCCGGCCGATCCGCGCAACGTGTACGCGGCGACCAAGCTGGCGCAGGAGCACCTGGCCGCCGCCTGGGCCCGCAGCACGGACGGCTCGGCGGTGTCCTTGCGCTACCACAACGTGTACGGGCCCCGGATGCCCCGCGACACCCCGTACGCCGGCGTCGCGTCCTTCTTCCGCTCGGCGCTGGCCCGCGGCGAGGCGCCCCGGGTGTTCGAGGACGGACGGCAGCGGCGGGACTTCGTCCATGTCCGGGACGTGGCGGAGGCCAACGTGGCGGCACTGGAGGCGGAGGCCGCTTCGGGTGTCCTCACGGCCTACAACACCGGCAGTGGTGAACCGCGCACCGTCGGCGAACTGGCCCGGGCGCTGGCGGACGCGTGCGGCGGACCGGAGCCCGTGGTCACCGGGGAGTACCGGCTGGGCGACGTACGGCACATCACCGCGGACTCCTCCCGTCTGCGGGCCGCGCTGGGCTGGAAGCCGCAGATCGGTTTCGCCGAGGGGATGCGGGAGTTCGCGCGGGCCGAACGGGGTCCGGCGCCGACGCCCAAGACCCCCGAGTAGTCGTCCTGCGGGTGGGCCCTGCAGCACGGCTGCGGGGCTCACCCTGTCGACACCGGCAGCGTCACCTCGAAGCGGCACCCCCCGGGGATGTTGCGGACACTCGCCCGGCCCTCGTGTGCCTCCACGATGCCCCGGACGATGGCCAGGCCGAGGCCCGCGCCCGCCGGCGGGGTCCGGGCGTCGGTGCCCCGCCAGCCCGTGTCGAAGACGCGCGGCAGGTCCTCGTCGGGGATGCCGCCGCAGCCGTCGGTGACCGAGAGGACCACGCCGTCGTCCGTCCGCTCGGCGGCGATCGCGACCGTGCCGTCGGGAGGGGTCCGGCGGATGGCGTTGACCAGGAGGTTGCCGAGGACGCGGGTCATCTCCTTGCCGTCCACCTCGACCGGCACGGGTTCGACCCGGTCGCCCACCAGGCGCACCCCGTGTTCCCGGGCGAGCGGGTCGGCGCCCGCCAGCGCGTCGCCGACCAGGTCGTACAGGGAGATCCGGGAGGGGTTCAGCGGGAGGGTGCCCGCGTGGATGCGGGAGAGTTCGAAGAGGTCGCCGACCATGTCGTTGAGCCGTTCGACCTCGGTGCGGATCTGCTTGAGGTAGCGGTCGGGGTCGGTGGCCACGCCGTCCTCGAGCGCCTCCGACATGGCGCGCAGGCCGGCCAGCGGGGTGCGCAGGTCGTGCGAGATCCACGCGACCAGCTCACGCCGGGACTTCTCCAACGCCCTCTCGCGTTCCCGGGATTCGGCGAGCCGCGCACTGGTGGCGGCCAGCTCGCGGCTGAGGGCGTCCAGTTCGGCGGTGGCGGGGCCGTGCGGGGCGGCGAAGGCGCCGGCGTCACCGAACGAGCGGGCGGCGTCGGCGAGTTCGCGACTGCGGGCGCCGACCCAGCGGCCCAGGAGGAGCGCGGTGGCCAGGGAGACCACGGCCGCCATCGCCACCACGGTGGTGACCACGCTCAGGTCGTGCGAGGACAGGAACATCGCCCAGGCGACGGCGAGCGTGCCGGCGAGCATGGCGACGACTCCGACCGCCGCGACCACGGCTATGGAGGCGGTGAGCGAACGGCGCCGGACCAGCCGCAGCGCGCCCGCGCCCGCGGCCCCCGCCGCGACGGCGCCGGCGAAGGCGTACAGGACGATGAGAAGGGTGTCACGCATGGTCGTGCACCGCCCCACCCGGCTCGAAGCGGTAGCCGACGCCCCACACCGTCTGGATCAGGCGGGGCTGGGCCGGATCGTCCTCGACCTTGCCGCGCAGCCGGCGGACATGCACGGTGACGGTCGACAGGTCACCGAAGTCCCAGCCCCAGACCTCGCGCATCAGGTCCTCGCGGCTGTACGCCCGGCCGGGGTGCCGCAGGAAGAAGGCGAGCAGGTCGAACTCCCTCAGGGTGAGGGCGAGTTCGCCGCCGTCCTTGGTCGCCCTTCGGGCGTCGGGATCGACGGAGAGCCCGGCCGCGGCGAGCCGGTGCCCGGCGGGGGCGGGGCGGCTGCGGCGCAGCACCGACTCCACGCGCAGGACCAGTTCGCGGGGGCTGAAGGGCTTGGTCACGTAGTCGTCGGCACCCACCTCCAGGCCCAGGATGCGGTCGTCCTCGTCGCCGCGGGCGGTGAGCATGATGACCGGTACGGGACCGCGGTCGCGCATCCGCCGGCACACCTCCAGGCCGTCCATGCCGGGCAGCATCAGGTCGAGCACCACGAGGTCGGGCCGGTGCGCGGCGGCACGGGTGAGGGCGGTGGGGCCGTCGTCTGCGCGGTCGACCACGTAGCCGGCGCGGTGCAGGTATCCGGTGACGACCTCGGCGACGGTCGGATCGTCGTCCACGACCAGGATCCGGGCCGTCCGGCCTGCGGTCCCGGTCCCGTGGGGCTCGTACAGCGATTGCATGACTCCAGCCTCGCATCGCGCGCCCGCCGGCGGCGCGCCGCGGGCCGGGCGTCCGCGTTTCGTAAGGAGCATGAGTCCGATTTGCCCGATTGGCGTTCGTAGGGTGAAACCGTGACGACCACTTCAACGGACGTCGACGTGGTGCTGCCCTGCCTGGACGAGGCCGAGGCCCTGCCCTGGGTGCTCGGCCGGATCCCGGCCAACTGGCGCGCCCTCGTCGTCGACAACGGTTCCACCGACGGCTCGCCCGACATCGCCCGCGCGCTCGGCGCGACGGTGGTCCGCGAGCCGCGGCGCGGCTTCGGCGCCGCCTGCCACGCCGGACTGACCGCGGCCACGAGCGACATCGTGTGCTTCTGCGACTGCGACGCCTCCCTCGATCCCGCGCTGCTCGTCCCCTTCGTGCGGGAGATCCGCGACGGCGCGGCCGACCTGGTCCTCGGCCGGCGGCGTCCCGAGGGCCGGGGTGCCTGGCCCGCGCACGCCCGTGCGGGCAACCTCGCGCTGGCCCGGATGCTGCGCCGCCGCACCGGCCTGCGCCTGCACGACCTGGGACCGCTGCGCGCCGCCCGCCGCGAGGCGCTGCTCGCGCTCGGCCTCACCGACCGGCGCAGCGGCTATCCGCTGCAGATGGTCGTCCACGCGGCCGACGCCGGCTGGCGCATCACCGAACACGATGTGCCCTACCGGCCCCGCACCGGCGCCTCCAAGGTGACCGGCACCTGGCGCGGCACCTGGCAGGCGGTGCGGGACATGAGCCGCGTGCTGGCCGAGACCCCGGCCGACGGGGGGCCCGTACGGTGACCACGCTGCTCGTCATCGCCAAGGAACCGCTGCCGGGCCGGGTCAAGACCCGGCTCACCCCGCAGTTCACCCCGCAGCAGGCGGCCGCCCTCGCGGAGGCGGCGCTCGCCGACACCCTGCGGGCCGCCGCGGCGGCTCCCGCGACCCGGCGCGTCCTCGTCCTCGACGGGACGCCGGGGCCGTGGCTGCCGGACGGCTTCGAGGTGTGGCCGCAGTGCGCGGGCGGGCTGGACGAGCGGCTGGCGGACGCCTTCGCACACTGCTCGGGACCGGCGCTGCTCATCGGCATGGACACCCCGCAGGTGACACCGGAGCTGCTCACGGTGGACTTCGCGGACTGCGACGCCTGGCTCGGGCCGGCCGAGGACGGCGGTTTCTGGGCGCTGGGCCTGGCCGAGCCGGATCCCGCGCTGCTGCGGGGCGTGCCGATGTCGACGCCCGGGACGGGGGCCGCGCAGCGGGAGCGGCTGCTCGCCGCCGGGCTGCGGGTGCGCGAGCTGCCCCGGCTGCGGGACGTCGACACCGCCGCCGACGCCCTCGCCGTCGCCGCGCTGGCCCCGCACGGACGGTTCGCCGCCCAGCTGGCCGCCTGTGCCCCGGTCACCCGGTGATGGGCGCCTCTGTCGCCTGGGCGGCCGCCGATCCCTACGCGGCCGCGTTGCGCACCGGCCGCGGCCCGCTGTTCCTGCGCCGCACCGACGGCTGGCTGCTGCCGCTGGAGGTGGAGCGCTGGTGCGCCGGCGCGGACGCCGTGGACCGGGCGGTGCTGGACCGCTGCGAAGGTGCTGTCCTGGACGTCGGCTGCGGGCCCGGCCGGCTGGTCGCGGAGCTCGCCGCGCGCGGCCGTACCGTGCTCGGCATCGACGTCAGCGAGGCCGCCGTGGACCACACGACCGGGCTCGGCGGGTCGGCGCTGCGGCGCTCGGTCTTCGAGCCGCTTCCCGGCGAGGGACGCTGGGACACCGTGCTGCTCATGGACGGCAACATCGGCATCGGCGGGGAACCGTCCGTACTGCTGGACCGGGTGGCCGCGCTGCTGCGGCCGGGAGGTCTGCTGATCGCCGAGACGGTTCCCGGGCACGTCGACGAGCGCGCCCGGGTCCAGGTGGTCGACACCGTCGCCGCCGAGCACGCGACCGGCACCCCCTTCCCCTGGGCGCGCCTCGGTACCCCGGCCCTGCTGCGGTACGCGCGCAGGGCCGGGTGGCGACCCGTCGCTCAGTGGAGCACGGGAGGCCGCTGCTTCGCCGCCCTGCGCACCCGCCACCCCAGCACCAGCGCCGAACCGGCGAAGAGCGCAGCGGTGATCAGCAGCCAGCGAACGAGGAACCCGTCCGGGGACAGCCCGGTGGCCGACCGGTAACGCCCCGCCGTCATACCACTGATCAGCGGAAACCACACGATCGCCGCCCAGCGCACGACCGGTACCTCCTCCCCCTGGGCGCGCCTCGGCACCCCGGCCCTGCTGCGGTACGCACGCAGGGCCGGGTGGCGACCCGACGCTCAGTGGAGCACGCGCGGCCGCTGCTTCGCCGCCCTGCGCACCCGCCACCCCAGCACCAGCGCCGAACCGGCGAAGAGCGCAGCGGTGATCAGCAGCCAGCGAGCGAGGAACCCGTCCGGGGACAGCCCGGTGGCCGACCGGTAACGCCCGGCCGTCATACCACTGATCAGCGGGAACCACACGAGCAGGAGCAGTCCGGACAGCGTCGCCGGGACGCGCACGTACAGCGTCCGGCCGCGCCGTCCGGCCGCCCCGAGACCGCCGGTGACCGCCCGGTCGACCACCGTGTACAGCGGCAGCAGGACGAGGTCGTGCAGCAGGGCGGCGCCCACGATCCACAGCGCGACGCCGAACCAGTCACCGGCGAGGAGCCGGACCCCGGCGTACGCGGCGAGCGCGAACGAGCAGGCCAGCAGGAGCAGTTGGAACGGGCTGCCGAGGCGTACGCGGTACGGCATCACAGGTCTCCGAAGGTGAGTCGGGCCACCCACTTGGTGTTGAGCACACCGGGTGCCGCGGGCACGATGATCCGTGCCGGGTGGCCGTGATCGGGGGACAGTTCCTCGCCGTTGACGAAGAGCGCGAGCAGGGACCGTTCGTCGGCCACCTGGTTGGCCCGCAGGGCCGCGCGGCGGAACGCCCCGTGGCGTTGCAGGGACTCCACCAGCACGTCCGGCGGATCACCGTCGTACCCGACGAGCGCCGCGAGATCGCGCAGCCGCACCCCGCGCCACCACTGGTCGGCGGTCGACCACCCCTCCACACAGGCGATCGGCAACGACGCGCTGTGCTGCGGCAGTCGGAGCAGCTGCGCGCGACTGAGCCGGACGGTTCCGGTGCGGCCGGTGACGACGAGTCGCCAGGCGTCCTCGTGGGTGTCGGCCGGGGTGACGCCGGCGTAGGCGGCGGTCTTGTTGATCTGGAAGCCGTTCGGGCCGCCGCCGGGATCGGCCGTGCCGTGCGGCGCGAGCAGGGCCGTACGGCGGAAGGGTCCGCCGAGGCTCTGCCCGACCGTGGTCAGGAACAGCAGCAGGGAGCCCCCGCCGACCAGCCCCAGCGCGCCGCGCCGGGAGACGGTGGGCGCCTCGGGGCGTGGGGAGACCAGGTCGCTGTGTTCTTGGCGGCGTTGCCGTACGGCCCGTAGCGCCGTGGGCGTCTTCAGTGCGGCGTGGGCGACGAACGCGGCGAAGAACACCCATGCCCCGTAGAAGTGCAGCGGGTAGAAGGAGCCGGGGAAGACGTAGTCCAGCTGGACGTTGAGCACCCCCGTGACGAACTCGAAGAGGCCCCCTCCGACGAGCAGCAGCAGCGAGATCCGCTCCAGGGCGTGGGCGAGGGAGCGGGCGGGCGGCAGCGTGAACAGCCGCGGCACCACCGACCACAGCTTGGCCAGCAGCACGGGAATCAGCGTGATGCCGAGCGTCACGTGGACGCCCTGGGTGAACCGGTACAGCCACACCGGGTTCGTGGGCCAGGCGAACAGGTAGAAACCCAGGACGCCCTTGTCCGGTGTCTGGTCGTTGACCCGGGCGAGGTCCGGGTTGTAGGCGGCGTACGACACCAGTCCGGTCACGAACATCACGGTGATGCCGACGAGCAGGACGAGGCCGAGCACCGAGGTGAGCCAGGGGCCGCGCAGCGGACTGCGCCAGAAACCTGGCGAAGTGGGAAGCCGGGAGTGGTCGCGCATGTTCCGACCGTAGGCCGGGCGAACCCCGGAAAAGGGTCCGCGACCGGTGACGAAACGCTGACGTCCGGCCCGCGCGGCGGCTGGGTGCCGCCCTCCCGGCCTAGCGTTCCGGTGTGACCCGATCCCTCCGCCGCGACCTGTACGCCGCCGGTGCCGCCGTCCTCCTCGTGACGGCGGCCGTCCTCATCGGCCGGCACATCCAGGACACCCGCCACACCCTGTTCGTGCACTGGCCGCCGCTGTTCGCCGACTGGGACCCGCACATCGGTCCCGGCACCCCGGCGGCCCTGGCGGTCGCGGCGGCCGCCGTGGCGTACGGTCCCCGGGTCGCGGCCCGGCTGCCCTGGCGCGCGCTGCTCGCGGCGGCCTGGGCGGGCGCGCTGGCCTGGATCCTGTCGCTCGCCCTGGTCGACGGCTGGCACCAGGGCGTCGCGGTGCGGCTGACCACCCGCAACGAGTACCTGAGCGTCATCGGGCGCTTCCACGACATCCCGGCGACCCTGCGCGACTTCACCCACCACATCGTCAGCGGCACACCCGACCCGTGGCCGGCCCACATCGCCGGCCATCCGCCGGCCGCCACGCTCACCTTCGTGCTGCTGGACCGGATCGGGCTGCGGGGCGGCGGCTGGGCCGGGATGTGGTGCATCACCGTGGGGGCGACGGGGTGCGTGGCCGTGCTGGTCGCGATCCGCGCGCTGGCCGACGAGACACTCGCGCGGCGCGCCGCGTCGTTCGTGGTGCTGGCCCCGGCCGCGGTGTGGCAGGGCACCTCCGCCGACGGCTACTTCGCCGCCGTCGCCGCCTGGTCCCTGGCGCTGCTCGCCCTGGCGGCGACCCGGCGGTCCCACGGGTACGCGGCGGCATCAGGCCTGCTGTTCGGCCTGACGTGCTACCTCTCCTACGGCCTGACACTGTTCGCCCTGATCGGCGCGGCGGTCGTCACGCTCGGGCGCCGCGGACCGCGGGAACTCCCGGCCCTCCTGTTGTCCCTGCTCGCCGGAGTGGCCGTGGTACCAGTGGTGTTCACGCTCGCCGGCTTCGACTGGTGGCACGCCTACCACCTTCTCGTCACCCGCTACTACCAGGGCGTCGGCGGCACCCGGCCCTACGGCTACTGGGTCTGGGCCAATCTCGCCTGCACCGCCGTCGTCACCGGCCCGGCCACGGCGGCGGGGCTGCGGCGGACGACCGCGGCACTGCTCGGCGGGACCGGCCGCCTGGGCCGCGCGGACACCCGGCTCGCGTTCCTCGTCACGGCCGCGCTGCTCGCCCTGCTGGTCGCCGACCTGTCCGGGATGAGCAAGGCGGAGACGGAACGCATCTGGCTGCCCTTCGCCCTGTGGCTGCTGCCCGCCTGCGCGCTCCTCCCCCGTCCCCGGGCCTGGCTGACCGCGCAGGCGGCAGTGGCCCTGCTCCTCAACCATCTACTGCTCACGGGCTGGTGACCCGCATCGAGGCGCGCACCGGACGACTGGCGGACGCTCCCTCCGACGTGGACACCGGCTCCACCGTCCGCGGCCGGTGAGGTGTCCGCCGGGCCCGCTCGCACGCAGCCAGGTGACGCGCCGTGACCACCGTGCGGTACGGGCGTTGCCCTGGGCGTGGGGTGGGACCGGTGTGGCCGGAACACCCCCTGGTGCGGGGTGTACCGCTGCCCCTTCTCTGGACGCAGACGGCAGGAAGGACGGGGCATGGACTTCGGCGGCGTCGGCCGGCGCGGGTTTCTCGGGACGGCGGCGGCAGGGCTGGTCACAGCGGTCTCCGCGCGGGTGGCGACGGCGGCCGGAGCGCCGGCGGGCTCCGACGTGCCGGCCGACGGCAGCGAGCGGTTCCTCCACTACAGCCGGATGACCGGCGGTTCGGTCACCGGCAGCAGGGCCGGCGGTGACCTGGTCGCCGAAGTCCAGGGGGTGCTGTGGCTGGTACCCCGGGACGGTGGCACGGCGGTGCGGATGACGGGCTGGGAGCTGGAGGCCACCCGGCCCGCCCTCTCCCCCGACGGGAGCACGGTGGCCGTCTGCGGCTATCGCGGGGGCGGCTTCCATCTGTGGACCCTGCGGCCGGACGGCGGCGGGCTGCGGCAGCTGACGGACGGGCCCTGGGACGACCGCGGGGTCGCGTGGTCGCCGGACGGCGCCCGGCTGGCCTTCTCCTCCGAACGCGGCGGCGACGCCACGGCCGGCTCCTCCTACGGACTGTGGGTGCTGGACGTGGCCGACGCCCGGCCGCGGCAGCTCACCGCGGGGGACTTCGAGGACTTCGATCCGGCCTGGTCGGCGGACGGGAGGTCGCTGGTGTGTGTGCGCGCCGCCCACACACCGGGCGGCGGCAACGACGGCGGACTTTCCCTGGTCCGGGTGCCGGCCACGGGCGGCCCTGCGCAGGTCCTGCGCACGGTGACCGGAGGCCGCCTGCTGTGCCCGTCCGTCTCGCCCTCGGGACGGATCGCGTACCTGCATCTGACCGGCGCGAGCACCCCTGGGGCGCCGGCCGGCGCGGCACTGCTGATGGTCGACGGTGAGGTCGTCTCGGCGCAGGAGGACCTGGCCGCCGCTCCACCGTGCTGGCTGAGCGAGGACACCCTGC
Organism: Streptomyces sp. NPDC048191; assembly: GCF_040652655.1. Lineage (NCBI taxonomy): Bacteria > Bacillati > Actinomycetota > Actinomycetes > Kitasatosporales > Streptomycetaceae > Streptomyces > Streptomyces sp. NPDC048191. The sequence continues at coordinate 173,362 of NZ_JBEZMO010000004.1, read as the reverse complement.
TGTACGCCGGTGACGGCCGGATCCGCGTCCGCTCCCTCGCCGGGTCCTCCGTGCGGGAGGTTCCCTTCGCCGCGCGGATGCCGGTGCCGGGTCCCTCCCGGCCGCGTCGACGGCGTCCGCTCGCCCCGGAGCAGCCGGATGCGGTGCGCGGTCTGCACCGGCCGGCCCTGTCCCCCGACGGCCGCAGCGTCGCCTTCGTCGCGCTGAACGCGCTGTGGCTGATGCCGGTCGACGGCGCTCCGCGCAAGCTGCTCCAGGCTGCCGACGTGCACCTGCTGCAGATGCCGGCGTGGGCGCCGGACGGACGCAGCCTGCTGTACTGCACGGACCAGGACGGGCTGGTGGCCGTACGCCGCCACCACCTGGACACCGGCGCCGACGAGCCCGTGACCGGAGGGGGCCGGCTCCATCCCGCGCTGTCACCGGACGGCACCCAGCTGGCCTGCCAGGACGTGACCGGGAACCTGCTGCTGCGCCCCCTGGCCACGGGCGCCGAACGGCAGCTGGCCCGGCCGCTCGCCACCGACGGGCCGCCCGGCGCCCCCACCTGGTCGCCCGACGGCCGGTACGTGGCCTTCTGCGACCGCAACCGGCTCAACCGGCGTTTCCGCGAGGGCTACAACCTCATCCGTGTCATCGACACCCGCACCGGGAGCGAACGCCGTCACCTGCCCGCCGAGCACCAGTCGCTGTCCGACCGGGTCGCCTCCGGGCCCGTGTGGTCCCCCGACGGCCGCTGGATGGCGCTGGTGTCCGAGTCGGCGCTGTGGCTGCTGCCGGTGACGGCCGACGGCACGCCGGCCGGTCCCGCCCGCCGGCTCACCGACGAACCGGCCGACCACCCCAGCTGGTCCGCGGACTCCGGCACCCTCCTCTACCTCTCCGACGGCCGACTGCGCCGCCTCTCGTTGAGCACCTCGCGGGCCCGCACGCTCCGGCTCCCCCTGACCACCGGGCGCGTCGCGGACGGCTCCCGCGAGCCGCTGCGGATCCACGCCGGGCAACTGTGGGACGGCACCGGCGCGCCGCCACGCCACGACGTCGACATCCTTGTCACCGGCAGGCGGATCACGGCCGTCGAGCCGCACCGCGCCCGCCGTCCCGGACACCGCACCCTCGACGCCGCCGACCGGACCGTCGTCCCCGGTCTCTTCGACAGCCACACCCACCCCTATCCGGCCACCTACGGGGCGCGCCAGAGCCTCACCGCGCTCGCGTACGGCATCACGACCACGGTCTGTCTCGGCAGTCCGCTGTACGACGCGGTCCGGCTGCGGGAGGCGGCCGGGTCCGGGGACCTGCTGGGCCCGCGGCAGCTCGCCTGCGCCGAACTGATCGACGGCGCGCGCACCGCGTACGCCATGGGCCGCGCCCACCGCACCCGGGACGGCGTCCGGCGCACCCTGCGGCGTGCCGCAGCCCTGGACGTCGACTTCGTGAAGACGTATGTGCGCGCTCCCGGCGAGGTCATGGCCGAGGCGGCCGAGGTCGCCCACGCGCTCGGCGTGCCCAGCGGCAGCCATCTGTGCTCGCCCGGCCGGGCGGCGGGCCAGGACCTGACCACCCATCTGCAGGCCACGCAGCGCCTGGAGTACGGGCATGCCACGACCCCGCTCGGCCGCATCGGCCAGGATCTGGTGGAGCAGTACGCGGACGGCTCCTTCGCCCTGGTCATCACGCCGTTCAGCGCGCAGGTCCTGCTCGCCGCCGACCCCCGGCTGGCCGAGGATCCACGCGTGACGCGTCTCATGCCGCCCTGGGACGTCGCCGTCGTCCGCGAGCGCGCCCGGACCGCGCCCACGGACGCGCAGCGGCAGGCCCTGGCCACCGAGATGGCCGACTACCGGCGGCTGGCGACGCGCGGTGCGCGGATCGCCCTGGGCACCGACGCGCCCCTGGTCCCGGTCGGTCTCTCCCTGCATCTGGCCCTGCGCGCCCTGCACGCCCACGGCTTCACGCCCGCCGAGGCCCTGCACAGCGCGACCGTCGAACCGGCCCGGCTCCTCGGTCTCGACGCCGACCTCGGCACGGTGGAGGAGGGCAGGATCGCCGACTTGACGATCGTCGGCGGCGACCCGTTCTCCGACTTCGACACGCTCGTCGACATCCCGGTCGTCGTACGTGAGGGGGTCCCGCACACACGGGGCGACCTGACGTCGGCCCACCGGTCCGGGCGGTCCGCCGCGCACCAGCCGCCTCGCGACATGACGTGGCTCGAGGTGGCCGGTCGCCTCCGGCAGGGGTCGTGCTGCCACCCCGGCACGGACGGCGGGTAGGGCGACGGCACCCGGCGCAGGCGGCTGGAAGGCACGGCGTCATCAGGTCCGGTCGTCCGCCGCGCACGGTGGATGGAAGGGAGTCGGGCCGGAGTGCGCGGGCACGGCGGGCGGGTCGTGTCCCGACGCCGTGCTGTCCGTGGTGTAGGCGCCGGTGTCGGCCCCGAGCCCGGCGTCCCGGTCCCGAGCCGGACCTGGGTCTCGTAGGAGCCGTCGCCGGTGTAGGTGTACGCCCACACGTCCGGGTACCGGTCGTGGTTGACGTCGGCGACGGCGATGTCCCTGGTGGCCCCGAGGTCGAGCGGGACGGTCCTCCGGCTGCGTCCGGTGGTGGAGAAGGGGCCCAGCCGCAGTTCGGCGACCCGGGGGGCGACCGGGTCGTCGCCGCGCTGTTCCTCCCCGGCAACGACGACCAGGTCGGCCCATCCGTCCCGGTCGAAGTCGGCCACGGCAGCGCTCACGTACTCCTGCCGGGCGCCGGTGCGGTCGGCCAACTCACGTGCTGTAGCGGTGACTTCCTGGTCCGTGCCGACCGCGAAGGTGACGGTCAGCAGGCGGCCCAGGTGGGAGGGATCGCGGACCCGGTCCGGGTGGCCGTCGTCGTTCACGTCGGCGATCAGCTCCCCCGCCGAGTTCACGCACGCGGTGACGGCGGAGGGCGCCGTCGGGCGCGGCGGAGGCTCTCCGAGGGAGTCCTCGCCACCGGCGAGCAGCAGCAGGCCCACGCCGACAACTGCTCCTCGCTCGAACCGTCGTCCGCGTGGCCCCACGGCGGAGATCATAGTGCGCCCCGACCGCCGTCCCGGATGGCCGTGTGCACGGGCGCCGCCCGTCGGCCGTCAGGCGCCTTCGACCTCGTCGCCCGTGGCGGTGCGGCCGGCCAGGCGTTCGTAACGTTGCCGTGCGGCCTGTGGTGTGCCGAGTCCGAGGCCGAAGGCGATCTCGGGCCAGGTCATCGCGCGGCCACGGGCCATCCGCAGGAGCGAGGCCTCCAGTTCGTCCAGCTCCGCCCGCACCAGCGGCACGAGGCTCAACGCGGCGGTGATGTCGGCGTGGTCCACCTCGGGCTCCCCCTCGTCGGGCAGCGCGGCCCCGCTCAGCAGGAACGTCACGAGCCGGACGGCCTCGTGCGGCGCGAGGACCGACGGATGGATCTGCCGGCGCCGTTGCCCGTCGGTCGCGGCATGCCGCTCGGCTATGCGGAACAGAGAGGCGTACACCCGTTGCGCACGGGCCTGCTCCGGCTGCGGGGGTGTGAAGGGGTCGGTGTGGTCAGCGGTCGATGACATGCGACCAGCATCGGACCACACACGACATGATGACAACTGAATATGATGAACGGACCGTTCACACAGGCTGGTTCAGGTGGTCGGCGCGGCGATCTCCCGCTTGAGGATCTTGCCGCTGGGACCCATCGGCAGCGCGTCCGCCAGCCAGAGCAGGCGCGGGTACTTGTAGGCGGCCACCCGGTCCCGGACGAACCGCTGCAGTTCCTCGGTGTCCGCCCGGGCTCCCGGGCGCAGGACGACCGCGGCCGCCACCTCCTCGCCGAGCCGCTCGTCGGGCACCCCGAGGACCGCGGCGAGGGCGACGGCCGGATGCTCGTGCAGCACTTCCTCGATCTCGCGCGGATAGACGTTGTAGCCGCCGCGGATGATGAGGTCCTTCTTGCGGTCGACGATGTACAGATAGCCGTCCTCGTCCCGGCGGGCCAGGTCGCCGGTGCGCAGCCAGCCGTCGGGGATGGCGGCGGCCGTCTCCTCGGGGCGGTGCCAGTACTCCTTCATCAAGTTGGGCCCGCGCACGGCCAGTTCACCGACCTCCCCCGGTGCGACGTCCCGTCCGCTCTCGTCGAGCAGCCGGACCTCCACGTCACGGACGGGGGTGCCGATGGATCCGGGCTTGCGCGGGCGGTCGGGGTGGTTGAAGGAGACGACCGGGCTGGTCTCGGACATGCCGAAGCCCTCCAGCACCATGCAGCCGAAGCGCCGCTCGAACCCGTGCAGGACCTCCACCGGCAGCGAGGCGCCGCCCGAGATACACACGCGCAGGCTGGACACGTCGGCCGCGTCGGCGCCCGGGTGCTGGAGCAGCGCCGCGTACATGGTGGGGACGCCCTCGAAGACGGTCGCCCGGTCGCGGGCGATGGCGTCGAGCACGGTCTGCGGCTCGAAGCGGGGGACGAGGGTGAGGGACGCCCCGCTGCGGACGGCGACGTTCATGGTGCAGGTCTGCCCGAAGATGTGGAACAGCGGCAGGCAGCCGACGATCACGTCGTCGGAGGTCAGCCGCTGCACCTCGGTGACGTTGACCTCGGTGTTGTGGCGCAGTCCGGCGTGGGTGAGCGCGGCGCCCTTGGGACGGCCGGTGGTGCCCGAGGTGTAGAGCAGCACGGCGATGTCGTCCCCGGCGGCGGCCGTCACCTCGTATTCCGGCTCCAGGCGGGCCAGTTCGGCGGCGAAGGCTGCCGGCTCGACCGTCAGGTGCCGCACACCGGCGGCGGCCGCGCCCGCGGCGCCCTCGCCGGGTGCCTGGTGCCACTCGAAGAGCAGTACGGCGCCGGAGTCCCGCAGGTGGTACTCGGTCTCGCGCTCCTTCAGCAACGGGTTCACCGGCACCACGACGCCGCCGGCGCGCAGGACGGCGTAGTACAGGACGACGAACTCGGGCACGTTCGGGAGCATCAGCGCGACCCGGTCGCCGGTGCGCAGGCCCTCGGTGCGCAGCAGCGCGGCGACCTGGGCGCTCAGCCGGTCCAGCTCGGCGTAGGTGGTGGCCGTCGCGCCGAGCCGCAGCGCCGGGCGTTCCGGCAGCCGTCGCGCCGTCTCCACCAGGAATTCCGACAAATTGGCCATGATGCCTCCTCGCACACCTGCTCCCGCCGCGCCCACGGGTCCCACCGCGCGCGCTCACGGCATGGTCGCCCGCGCGATCAGGGGCGTCCATGGTGACACCCACAGTTCACCCGTGCCGAAGTTGTTCCTGAGGACAAACAGGAGGCCGTACGCTGCGGGTATGAGTCTGTCGAACGTGGGGGCGGCGTTGCGTGTGCGCCTCCCGGAGCTGGGTCAGCGGATGGCCGAGCGCATCCGTGCGGAGGTCGAGTCGTACGCGGACGACTCGCTCATCCCCGTCGCGTCGCTCAGGGAGTCCTGCGAGGGGAACGCCGATCTGCTCCTCGGGCGTTTCGCCTACGGCGCCGAACCCGACGTGGGCGCCGCGCAGCAGACCGGACGGCTGCGCGCCGAGCAGGGGGTGCCGCTCGCCGACACGCTGCACGCCTACCGGGTGGGCTTCGAGCTGTTCTGGTCGGAGATGGTCGAGGAGGCACGCAGGCACCCGGAGGTGACGGACGCGGAGCTGGTGGCCGGATCCTCCGAGATCTGGTCCCTGTTCGGCCGGTACGCGGAGGCCGTGGCCGCCGCCTACCGCGAGGCCAGTGCCGAGCTGGCGCTGCAGCGCGAGGCCCGCCGTTCGGCCCTGGCCGAGGCCCTGTTCACGGGTGCCCTCGCGGATCGCACGACACCGTGGGAGGCGGCCAGGCAGCTCGGTCTGCCGGAGCGCGGGCCGTACGCCGTGGTGGCCGCGTCGGTGCCGGATCCCGGCCAGGAGCCGCTGCCCGGGATCGAGGCGGCGCTGCGGCGCTCCGGCGTGCCGTCGGTGTGGCGGCTGCTGCCGGACCAGCAGATCGGGCTCGTCTCGCTCGGGCACCGGGACGCGGAGTCGGTGAGCCTGCGGGTGCTGCGCCGCCGACGTGTCAGGGTCGGGGTCAGCCCACGGTTCGACTCGCTGCGGGAGACGCCGCAGGCCCTGCGTTTCGCCCGGCTGGCCCTGGCGGGGCTGCCCGGCGAGGGTCCGGGGGTCACCCGGTTCGACGACAGCCCGCTGGCCATGCTGGTCGCAGCCGCTCCGGCCGAGGCGAGCCGGCTGGTGGAGGTCGCCCTGGGCCCGCTCCTCGAACTGCCGGACGCGGAGCGGGCACGGCTGCTGCAGACGCTCGGGCACTGGTTCGGCTCGGGCGGCGTGGCCGCCGCAGCCGCGGAGCGGCTGTTCGTCCACCCCAACACCGTGCGCTACCGGCTGCGCCGCGTCGAGGAGTTGACGGGGCGCCCCCTCACCGACCCGATCGCCGTCGCCGACCTGGGCGCCGCACTGTACGCCCTGCGCCTGCTGCCCTCCTGAGGATCCGCGGCAGCGGTCCGCGGCGACGTGACGGGCTAGGAGCCGACTCCGGCACGAATCCCGCGCCCCGCCCCTATTCGCCCGGCAGGCCTGGGAGAGTCCCTGGTGCTGTCGCGGTCCGTGGTGTGCGGCGTCGCCGTCCGCCGCTACCAGCCGGATCCCCCGCAGCGCGGACACACACGGCGCGCCGGGGTGACGGGGTGCCTCCGTCGGGCGGCGGCACGACGCTCCACCGCTAACGCCTCACGGGAAGCCGGTACACCGAGACATGGGAACGGGACTCGGCGGTGAACTCGGCGCCCTCCCAGTCCGCATGCCTGGACTCCAGCTCGAATCCGGCCAGTTGGGCCATGAGGTCGAGCTCGGACGGCCAGATGTAACGGTGGGGGCTGCGGTACAGCCGGGCCTCCTCGGTGCCGTCGAAGTGGAAATGGTGCGATACGACACGCTGGTTGAGGACGTCGTAGGTGTCCAGCCCGACGTACCCGGCGTCGGCGCGCCACACGGTGGCCTCCTTGCCCGGGGGAAGCGTGCGCAGCTCGGGCACCCACAGCTCGATCACGAACCGGCCGCCGGGCGCGAGATGGCGGGAGGCGTTGCGGAAGCACTCGACCTGCTCGGCCTGCGTGAGCAGGTTGGAGATCGTGTTGTAGACGAGGTAGACGAGACTGTACGTCCCCGGCGCGAGGGTGGTCGCCATGTCGCCCATGACGACGGGGATCACGGCTTCGTCGGCCTTGGACCGCAGTTGCCCGACCATCGGCCCCGACAGCTCGATGCCGGTGACGGGGACGCCCCGCTCGGCCAGCGGGACGGCGACGCGGCCGGTCCCGATCGCGAACTCCAGCGCCGCTCCCCCGTCCGCCAGTTCGGCGAGGCGTGCCACGGTCGGCCCGAGAACCTCGGGGGCGAACATCCCGGTGCCGGGCGTGTCGTAGCGCCGCGCGGCGGCGGTGTCCCAGATCTTCTCCTGCTCCATCGCACCAACGCTGGCCGCGGCCCCGGGAGTTGTCCAGCCAATTACCACCGCGCGCCCAGGCCTCGTATGCGCCATTGACACCGGTTGGGCCGCCGGCTCGTCGCCGCGCCGGCCACGTGCCAGGCCGCATCCCCTGCCGCCGGCTACGGCGAGGGCTGTCTGTCGGCCTTCCCGGAGCCGTCGACGTACAGCAGGGCGGCGCCGGAGCCGTAGGTGACATCCGGGCCGCCCGTGTCGGCAGGTCCCAGTACGCGGACCCGAGCTCAACGGCGAGCCGCCTCGACGTCGGCGGTGCGCGTGAACGGGCGGCCTCCCTTACCGGGAGCCGCAGCTCGCCAACAGACCTAGTGTCTCCCCGAGTTGGCGGCGAGCCTCCGGATCGGCGATGAGCCCGTCCGCGCCGAGCGTGTCCCGCCCGACCGGAATCCGCACGCACGCGGGCTCCACGATGTGCGCGCCCGTGTATCCGAGGACGGTCCGCAGCGTGGCCTCCGCACCCTGGCCGCGTCCGGGGGCGGCGGCGTTGACCCAAGCCGTCGGCTTGTCGCAGATCTCCGTACCGCCGACGGTCCAGTCCAGCAGGTTCTTGAACGAGCCCGGCAGCGTGCCCGCGTACTCGGGGGTGCAGACCAGGATCCCGTCGGCACGGTCCAGCATCGCCCGCAGACCTGCGACCGGAGCCGGCGGCGGGTCGGTGTCGTCGTCGGGGTTGAAATGCGGAAGCCGGGCCAGGTCCTCGTACAGGACCGTGTCCACCCCCACGGACGGCGCCACGGCTCGCGCGGTGCGCAGCACGGCCTCATTGGTGGAGCCTTTGCGCAGGCTCCCGGAGAGCAACAGGATCATCGGCGTGGACGTCATCCGCTCAACCTACTCCGCGCCGGTCACCGCCCGACAGGAAACCGACCCAGCGGTTTGGTAAAGGGCGTCGTCAGGGGGCTGTCGCGAGGCCAAGTGCGCTATCGACCGGTGTCGTTGGCGTCGGCCGGGGCCGCCGCCCTCTGCCGTACCTCCGCGATCACCCTGGCCCCCCGGTCCGGTGCGGTGTCCAGGCGGACGAGGACGGCCGGAGCGGCGATCGCCGGGAGGAGATGGGTGAACAGACCCGACATGCGGTGGTCGAGGTCGGCCCAGTTCGCGACCGCCTGCGAGACGAACTGCACGCCGATCCAGGCGCCGAGGAAGACCTCGGCGGTCTGCTCGGGCACCACGTGCGGGAGCACCTCGCCGCGCTCCTTGGCCTCCGCGAGGACGGCCCCGGTCAGCTCGGCCCAGGCCGGCCAGGCGCTGCCGAAGACGTCGCGGCCCTGCAGGTCCGCCGAGAGCCGGACTCCCGCGAGCAGCATCGGTTCCCTGGGCAGCCGCTCGGCCAGGGTCATGCCCGCATCCACCCACTCCTGCAGCTTCAGTTCCCGGGGGACGTGGTACTCGCCGGATATCTGCTCGTGCAGGACACCTTGGGCGAGGGCGGCCTTGGAGTCGAAGTGGAAGTACAGAGCACCCTTGGTCACGCCGGCCCGGTTGAGGATCTCGGCGATGGTGGCCGCCGCGTATCCGCGCTCGGCGAAGACGGCCGCGGCGGCTTCCAGAACAGCACGTCGGGTCCGTACAGCTCGCTCCTGCTGAGCCATGGACCCTCCTCAAGCTGAAAATTAAACCAAACAGGTCGTACCTTACCGCAGCGTTTGTCAACCGCAGGGCGCTCTCGGACAGTTGCCGGACCTCCATTTTGAACGCGTTCAAAACGGGGCTACGCTGTGCGCACCAAAACGAGGGGGCACGATGAAGGTAGTTCTGCCCGGGGGAACCGGACAGGTCGGCACGATCCTCGATCGTGCGCTGACGGCAGCCGGCCACGAGGTCACCGTGCTGTCCCGGCATCCGGTGCGAGCAGGGCAGATCGGGTGGGACGGGGTCTCCCTCGGCCGGTGGGCCGAGGCGGTGGACGGCAGCGATGTCGTGATCAACCTGGCCGGACGCAGCGTCTCCTGCCGCTACACCGCCGAGAACCTGCGGGCCATGATGGATTCCCGGGTGGACTCGGCGCGCGTGGTCGGCGAGGCCATCGCCGCCGCCGCACGGCCCCCGCGGGTCTGGCTGCAGATGAGTACGGCGACGGTCTACGCCCATCGCTTCGACGCCGCCAACGACGAGGCGACGGGCGTGATGGGCGGCTCGGAGACCGGAGTTCCGGACTACTGGTCCTACAGCGTCGACATCGCGAGGAACTGGGAGCGCGCGCAGGCCGACACGCCGACCCCCGCGACGCGGCAGGTGGCGCTGCGCTCGGCGATGGTGATGAGCCCGGACCGGGGCGGCGTCTTCGACGTCCTGCTGTCCCTGGTCAGACTGGGGCTCGGCGGGCCGGTGGCAGGGGGTGCGCAGTACGTCTCCTGGATCCACGACGAGGACTTCGTACGCGCGGTGGAGTTCCTGGTCGACCGCGACGACATCGAGGGACCGGTGAACCTCGCCTCCCCCGGCCCGCTCCCCCAGCGGGACTTCATGCGGGCGCTGCGTGCGGCCTGGGGCGTCCCCCTGGGGCTGCCCGCGACGCGGTGGATGGCCGAGCTGGGGGCGTTCGCGCTGCGCTCGGACACGGAGTTGCTGCTCAAGAGCCGCCGAGTGGTCCCGGGCCGGCTGCTGGAGGCGGGGTTCGGCTTCGCGTACCGGGAGTGGGAGCCGGCGGCGGTGGACCTGGTCCGGCGGGTCAAGTCGTCCCGGGCGGGCCGCCGCACGCGGGTGCGTACCGGGGAAGAGACGGGCACGGCACACCGGTCCCGGCGGGCGGCCCCGCGACGAGGGTGACGCCGGCCAAGCACGACGGGCGCCGCCCTCCGCGCGACTCAGGGCAGCGGCGTGACCCAGGGCCGCTCCGCCGCGTCGAGCAGACCGGCCAACGTCGTGCGGACGCGGGCCACTTGGGAGCGGACCGTGCCGACGGGACAGGCGCCGGCCTCGGCCGCCCGCGCGCGGGGCAGGCCGAGCAGTCGGGTGCGGACGAACGCCTCGCGGCGCTCCTCCGGAAGACGGGCTAGCAGGTCCAACAGAGCGATGCCGTCGTCGAATCGGGCAGGTCCCGCGCCTGGGCCGAATCCACCGCCGGCTGCCAGTCGGCCACCTCGGACAGCCGGGGCCGCGCGGCGGCGTGCCGATGGCTGCCGATCACCGCGCGCCGCTGGATGACCAGCAGCCAGGCTCACCGAGGAGCGAAGCGGCGCAGCGCACGCGTCGTACCGCGCGCCCTGCACCGGGCGGGCTTCGCCTTCGCTCAGCCGACGATCGACGGAGCGCTCGATTCGGTGCTCCGACCGGCTGGTTGAGGGATGACTCGGCCGTAGCGGGAGACGCCCGGGCATGGGGCCGGATTCCGTCCGTGGCGCGAGTGCGCGAACGCCCGGCACGCGGGACCATGGTCGTCCGGGCGGGGCGCCGGACGACGGGGCCCGGCGGACGACGGTTGACGAGGAGAACGCTGTGTGCCGACTGTTCGGACTGATCAGCTCCCCGCTCCGCACCCACGCCACCTTCTGGCTGCTGGACGCCCCCGACAGTCTCAGCGCGCAGAGTCACCGTGAACCCGACGGGACCGGACTCGGGTACTTCGACCCGGACGGCAGGCCGGAGGTGCACAAGGCTGCGATCGCGGCCTACGAGGACCGTGCCTTCGCCCGGGAGGCCCGGGACGTCGAGTCGGCCACCTTCCTCGCGCACATCCGGTTCGCCTCGACCGGCGGGCTGGACGTGCGCAACACCCACCCCTTCGAGGAGCAGGGACGGCTGTTCGCGCACAACGGTGTGATCGAGGGGCTGGACGAGCTCGACGCCCACCTGGGCGAGGACCGTTCGCTGGTGCACGGCGACACCGACTCCGAGCGCTTCTTCGCTCTGGTCACGCGGGAGACCGCGGCGCACGACGGAGACGTGACCGCCGGCCTCGTGTCCGCGGCACGCTGGGTCGCCGCGAATCTGCCCGTGTACGCCCTGAACGTCATCCTCGTCACCGCCCGGGAGCTGTGGGCCCTGCGCTATCCCGCCACCCACGAGCTGTACGTCCTGCGGCGCCCGGCAGGCGGCCATCACGGATCCCGGCACCTCGACCACGCCGGCCGGTACGGTCATCTGCGAGTGCGCTCGGCGCATCTGGGTCAGCGGCCCGCCGTCGTCGTGGCCAGCGAGCGCATGGACGAGAGCCCGCACTGGCAGCTGATGGCACCCGGCGAGCTGCTCCACGTCGGCCCCGACCTACAGGTGACCTCCCGTGTCGCCCTGACCGAGCCGCCGGCTCACCTGCTCACCCTGGCCGACCTGCGCCCCGAAGCGGCCGCCTCCCAACGGCCCGCGTAGGCCGGGCGCGCTGCACCGCGCTCACCGGGCGGAGGACTCCTTCCCGCCGGACGAACACGGAGCGGTGCCTCCGTGACCCGGGTCACGGGCTCGTGACTTGCGCAACCCTTAAACTTTCGGCCGTGGAGAGTACCGAAGTGACGGGTTGGGAGACCGCAGTGCTCGAGGGCGGGCCGGCGGACGGACTGCGGATGAAGGTCTCCGACCGGCCACGCGTGATACAGGTCACGTATCCGTGCCAGGTCGAGGCCGCACCGCCGGGCGGCGTACGCGCGGAGGCGGTGTATCTGTACCGCCGCGACTACACGGTGACGGCCGAGCCCCTGCGGTACGGCTTCGACATCGCCAGCCCCTGACCGGAGCGCGGCGGGGGTTACTCGGCCGGCCTGGTCCCGGCCGTGGGAGCGGTGGCCGGCCCGGCGGTGTCGTCGTCCTTCATCGCCTTGGCCTCGCTCTTGAGGATGCGCATGGACTTACCCAGGCCGCGGGCGGCCTCGGGCAGTCTCTTCGAGCCGAACAGCATGATGACGACGATCGCCACGATCAGCAGGTGCCAGGGTTCCAGTCCGTTGCGGAGCATCGCGCCCACCCCTCTCCGATTTGCGGTCTTGCGCAACTGTACAACCGGCGAGTGCGGCTCGCCGTGGCCGGTCAGGCGTCCGAGTCCGGCTTGCCCCGCGCCGCCGCGTACGCCTGGGTCGGTGTCATGGCGACGCCGTTGAGGTTGACCGTCCTGTACGGGCTGACCTTGGCGCAGGTCTTGGCCTGGTCGGCGGTGGTGGCGTGGGCGCCTCCGACGGCGGCCTGGGTGTCGGCGGGTGCCGGTGCGGCGCTGCCGCCCGGGTAGCCGGTGCCACTGGGCCAGTCGCTGCCGATCACCAGGGTCAGACCGGTGCCCGTGCCCTGCTTCACATGCGAGCTGGGCAGCCCGAGCGCCTTGGCGACCGTCTTGGCCTGCGCCTTCTGGCCGGTGCCGTAGGTGAGGGTGCTGGTCGTCGCCGGGCTCGGCGCGTTGGCGGTGGTCGTGGCCGAGCTGAAGCCCTGGTCGGTCAGCGCGGTCGCGACGGCCGAGGCACGGCCGGTGACCGTGGTGCCGTTCTCGACGGTGACGGCGATCTGGGACGCGGGCACGGCCGGGGCGGTGGCCTTGGCGGTTGCCGAGGCCGCCGCGGACTTCTTGCCGGAGCCCGTGGTCAGCGACTGGTCGTTGGCGATGGTGGCGAACAGCGTCCTGGCGCCCGCGCCCACGACCACCCGGTCCTTGTTGTTCGGGTCGGGGGCCGTCTGCATCGTCGTGAACGTCATCCGCTTCGTCGGCACCTTGTTCACGTCCGACGCGAGCGAGATCAGCTTCTTCACGCTGCCGAGGCCGTCGTCCACGGTCAGCGCCTTGGTGGCGGCGTCGGCCAGGCCGTAGACCGCCGTGGGATCGGTGAGCGTGCCCGCGCTCTTGAACTTGCGGATCATCGAGCTGAGGAAGATGTGCTGCGAGATCGTACGGCCGAGGTCGCTGCCGTCGCCGAAGCCGTGCCGGGAGCGGACGAACTCCAGGGCCGCGTCGCCCTTGAGGGTGTGGGTGCCCCGGGACAGCTTCAGGTGCGAGTACGTGTCGTACACGTCGTCGCTGACGCAGACGGAGACGCCGCCGATCGCGTCGGACATCTTCACGACGCCGGAGAAGTCGAGCTTGACGAAGTGGTCGATCGGAACGCCGGTGAGCTGGTGGACGGTGGCCACCTGACAGGCGGGACCGTACTGCAGCGCGCTGTTGATCTGGCCGTAGTAACCGGACGTGGACTGGCCCGTCTCACTGTCCTTGCAGGCCGGGACCCTCGTCATGGTGTCGCGGGGGATGCTCATCACCGTCGCGTTGGAGCGGTCGGCGGCTATGTGCACCACCATCTCCACGTCCGCGTTGCTGCCGCTCTGCACCCCGGTCTGCGAGCAGCCGCCGCCGAGCTTGCAGTCGGCCTGACTGGTACGGCCGTCCGAGCCCATGACCAGGATGTTGATCGGGGTACGGCCGAAGGCGTCGGCCTTCTCGCTGCCGCCCTTGCCGTCGAGCGCGACGCTGTGGATGTTGCCGTTCAGGTGCTCGTAGAACCACCACCCGGCACCGGCCGTGACGACGATGATCGTCGACAGGCCTATCGCGAGGATCTTCAGGACCTTCTTGCCACGGCCCACCGGGCGGCCCCGGCGCCCCCGCCTGCCGCCGCGCGAGCGGGCCGCAGCCCGGCCGCCCCGCGACCGCGCCCCGTCGGGCTCGGCCGCCCGCTGTCCGGGCACCCGCGCGCTACGGCTGCGCGTGGCCTGTCCGGCCGGCCCGTCCCACGGGTCGCTCATCTCCCACTCCCCTGAACGGTCGGGCGCGACGGGTCCGGCCGCGGGGTGTGCGGCACGGCCCGCGCGGCGAGGTACGGGCGGGCGAAGCGCGCCGCTCCGCCATTGCTTGCGTGGTTGCGCAATCTAACAAATCTGTGGCCCGAACAGCACATACACGCACAGGATTCACAGGTGAGGCATGTCATGGAATCGCCGAGCGGACCGAGGGCCGTATGGGAGCGGGAGTCTACGCGCCCTGTATAAGAGCGCCATATGGAAGAGACCGCGCGCCGGTCTCAGCCGCCGATCCTGCGCAGGTCACGGGCAGGAGTGGAGGCGTTCCGCGAACGGGCGGTCAGCTGCCCCACCATCACCCGGACCAAGGACAGGACGTCGGGGTCGTCGATGTAGTAGACCTGGCGCCGGCCCTCGCGACGGGAGCGGACCAGACCGGCGAGCTTCAGTTTCGCCAGGTGCTGGCTGACAGCGGGAAGCGCTCCGCCCACCCGGTCGGCAAGGTGCGTGACATCGCTCTCCCCCTGCGACAGGGCCCACATCAGGTGCAGCCGGGCGGAGGAGGCGAGCAGACCGAACGCCGCGGCGGCTTCCGCCAGCACGTCGGCGGGCGGATCCTCGAAGCTGGCGGCGTGCTCCGTCACAGCCCTTTCCCCTCCCCGCCCCGTCACAGCACAGGCACATGCGCCCACACAGTGTAGGGGTCCGGCACCGGCGGGCGGGCGCCTCCTGGGCAGCCCGGCCACCGGTTGCGAGGACCGGGCGATGCCCGCCCGGCGGGCGGAGAACCAGATCCTCGTCGGGGGTCAGTCCTCGTAGAAGTTGTTGACCTCGACGTCCGGCTCGTCGTCGTCGAACGCCTCGTTGAGCAGGGCGCCGCCGATGAGGCCTGCCGCACCGGCCCCGATGAGCGCGCCGGCGCCGAAGCGACGGCCGCCGCCCTCATGGTGATGGTCGTGGTCCGCGTACGGCTGGCCGTACCCCTGCTGGGGATAGCCCTGCTGCGGATAGCCCTGCTGCGGATAGCCCTGCGGCACGGGCTGCGGGTAGCCCTGCTGGGGATAGCTCTGCTGCGGATAGCCCTGCTGAGGCGGCGTGTAGAACGGCGGCACCGTGGTCTGCACACGCTGCGCGCACGCGCCGCAGGTCTGGACGGGCCGGGGCACGCCCCACTGCGGGGACCAGGTCACGGTCGCCGTGCCCGGGCCGTGGTTGGGGTCGAAGAAGCAGGTCACGGTGGAGCTCCCGATGGGTTGCGGGGGTGTGGTGAATGCCGGCGCCGGCGGGGTGGCGACCGGCGCCTTCGGCGCGATCGGCGGCACCCGCACGTCCGGGTGCGTCCGCGGTGCGGTGAGCGGGGCCACGGCCGGGTCCGGCGTCCGGCTCGGCGAGGCCTCCTGCAGCACGGAGACGCCGTAGTCGGTCGCGATGCCGGCGAGTCCCGAGGCGTAGCCCTGACCGACCGCGCGGAACTTCCACTCTGCGCCGTGCCGGTACAACTCGCCGAAGACCAGCGCGGTCTCGGTCGACAGGCCGCCGCCCGCCAGGTCGTAGCGAGCCAGTTCGGTGCCGTTGTCCTGGTCCAGGACGCGGATGTGCGCCCGCCGCACCTGGCCGAAGGCCTGGCCCCGGCTTGCGCCCTCGTAGAGGGACACGGTGAAGACGACCTTCTCCACCCGGTCCGGGACCCTGGTCAGGTCGATCTGGATCCGCTGGTCGTCGCCGTCGACCTGACCGCCCGCGCCGCAGTGGCGGACCGAACCGCCGGGGCTGGTCAGGTTGTTGAAGAAGACGAAATGCTCGTCGGACAGCACCTTGCCCGACGCGTCGCACAACAACGCGCCGGCGTCCGGGTCGTACCCGGCGTCCGCCTGCCAGCCCAGCCCGACCGTCACAGCAGTCAGACCGGGGGCCTGCTTGCTCAGCGACACATTGCCGCCCCGGGTCAGGGACACACTCATCCACGTCCTCCGCAGCCGCTCGTACTCACCGCGTCCATCTTGATCAACGTCTCTGGACGCGTATCGGTTCCCCGATTGCGCAATGTCTTAATCATGTACCGGAACCGCGACGGGTCGTCTCCAGAGGCCAACACCCCTTGCCGGGCCGTCCGGACCACGCCCTAGGCTTGCGTGAACACGCACACCACGTGTCGGGCCGAACGCACGCGGATCCCGACCCGACTGGAGGACAACACCGTGGGCATCATCGGCTGGATCCTGCTCGGTCTGCTCGCCGGAGGCATCGCCAAGGTGCTGCTGCCCGGCCGCGACCCCGGCGGCCTGATCGGCACCACCCTCATCGGCATCGCGGGCGCCTTCGTCGGCGGCTGGCTCTCCGCCCGCTTCCTCGACCGCCCGGTGGAGAAGCACTTCTTCGACCTCTACACCTGGGGCTCTGCGATCGCCGGCTCCCTGGTGCTGCTCATCGGTTACCGCATCCTGTTCGGCAACTCCCGCGACTGACGCCCGAAGCCGCCGGACACCGCGACGCCGCAGGGGCGGTGCGGCCCGGTGGCGATGCGCTGACATCACCGAGACGTCGGCCGCCGGGTGCGAGCAGAAGCGGGCGCCGGAGCCCGCGGTACCGCTGGTGCGGTCGTTCCTGGTTCCGGCGCCCGGTCAACCAGCTGGGTGCGACGGGCTGTTGGGTGCTACGGCAGCGTCACGAACGGTGCGAGGAAGGCCCGGGCGCCAGGGGTGTCGAGACGGTAGGTCACGTTCGTGGCGTAGCAGGGCGTGTCGCCGGTGATGGTCGTGGCGGCGAGGACGTTCCTGCCGTCGAGGACCGCGAAGTTGGGCCCGCCGGAGTCGCCGTAGCAGGCACCGCCGTTGCCCTGGGGAGCCGTCATGCCGAGCCGGACCCAGGCCTTGTCGAGCGCGTTGAAGGTCACCGGTGCCTTCATGCGGACCCCTCCGCCGGGATGGGTCTGACCGCCGGGGCCGTTGACCGCCTCCTGGGTGCCGTACCCGGCGACGAACCAGTCGGTGGAATTCAGGCCCCGCGGAGCGAGAGCGTCCAGTTCGTTCTCCGTCGGAAGGGTGGCGGGAGTGAACGACCAGCGGGCGGCGACCTTTGACCCGGGCAGTTCGATGACCGCCATGTCGTGCGGGTCCGAGGCGGGGCCCGGATAGCCGGGGTGGGTGTGTGCGGTGCCTTCGACGCCGACGGCGTCGGCCTCGGCTGCCGGGTCGCCCGGGTGCCGCTTCGCGGCGGCGTCGAGTCCGGCCTGGACGTCCTGGTCGAGCGAGACGTAGAAGCGGACGCCGGCCGGCCAGTCGCTGGTGCAGTGCGCCGCGGTCAGGAAGGTGTCCCTGTCGATCATCGTGCCGGAACACACCCAGTCGACGCGGTCCGGGGTCGCCGGGTCGTTGTCGTCGTCCCAGGTGGCCACGAGCGCGCCGACCTCGGTGCGTTCGGGCGCGGGCGTGGCGTTGTAGGAGTTGATCGCGGAAGAGGGCAGCGCGGCGGCGAGCACGGTGGCACACGCGGCGGCGATGACGGCGGTGATGCGTGGAGCGGACAAGAAGAACCCCTTCACTCGGTGTGTGGGACAGGTGTTCTCCTGTGGGAGGTAGGAGCATTCAAGTGGGCGGGAGCGTCCGGGACAAGACGGCTGCGGGCCGGCGCGGGCCTTGGTCGTCGCGGCCGTCATCAGCCGCAGCTCGGCCGTAGGAGCAGCGGCTGAGTTCGTCACGCAGCTCGGGCAGGTGGCCGGGGGGCCAGGATGCGCCGGGTCCCCTCGGCGGGACTGCCGATGCGCGGGGCGAGGCCCCGCGGGCGCAGTGTGAGGCGGTAGACGTTCCCGCGGGGGCCGAGGAGTTCCGGGGGCGCGCGGGCTCCCCGGCCGCTTCGGCGGCCTCTCTACGACCTGTCCGAGGTGCCGGGCCCGCCGCTTCGCCCCGCTGGACGAGGCCGTCGCCCTGTGGCGGACCCTGGGGCGCGGGGCCGACCCGCCTTCCACGGCGAGTTGCTCCGCTACGACGGCACCCCACCCGCGACCCCCGTACCGCCCCAGGTGGCCGCCGGTCTGGGCTGGGCGGCGCGAGCGGCTCACCCGGTTGATCCCGGCGCTCAAGGCGTCGGCGCCGGCCGTTGCGCCCGTGCGGGAAGAGACGGTGGCCTGAACGGCGTGCTGTTGCACCGTTCCGAGCGGCTGTGGGGCCAGCCACGTCACTTTTCATCCCTACGGGTGAATCAACGGATGGATGTCCGGACTCCTCCTGCTCTGTGCGGTGTGCTGGCCCAGGCAGCCCTGACGCCGTCAACAGGGCCCGGCCGTACCAGGACTGGGGGGGGATCGGGACGTATGAGTGTCTTCGTACTGTGCGCGTGGCTGCTGACCGCCGGGCTCGGCGGGTACCTCGCCACGGTGTGGGTCCGGCACGGTGGGCTGCGGCAGCGCACGCCCGGTGTGACGCGGCTGCCGCTGTGGCTCGTGCTCGGCCATGTGGCGCTCGCCGTGGCAGGGCTCGGCGCCTGGACCGCCTATGTGGTGGGAGGCGTACGGAGTTCGGCCTGGGCCGCGTGCGCCGTGGTGCTGATCGTGGCCACGTTCGGGTTCATGATGCTGCTGCGCTGGCTGCCCAGTTCCGGACGCCACTCCCACGGGGACGCCACGGCCGAACGGCACTTCCCGCTCACGGCCGTGGTCGCCCACGGTACGACCGCCGGCGCCACCGTGCTGCTGGTGCTCCTCGTCGTGCTGCGCAAGGCCTAAGGGTTGGTGCCGGGAGCCGGGCTCACTTCCCCGCGGTCCGGCGGCGTACGGCGACCAGCACCAGCCCGCCGACCGCCGTGGCGGCCACCGCACCCGCGACCAGGACGGGTGTGCCGTCGCTGCCCGTGGCGGCGAGGCTGCCACCGGTGCCGGAACCGCCCGCCGCCGACACACCCGACGTCGAGCCGGAGCCACCGGGCGTACCCGAGGTACCCGACGTACCCGAGGTACCCGACGTACCCGAGGTACCCGTCGCGCCTGTTGCGCCTGTTGCGCCTGTCGTGCCCGAGCCGCCGGTCGACTGGCCGTGCGGGTCGTTCCCCTGGCCGCCCGTCCCGGAGCCGCCGCCGGAGTCCCCGCCCGCCGTGCTGCCGCCGGAGGTGCTCGTGCCCGGGTCGCCGTCGCCGGTCACGTCGACGTTCAGGTACGCCGTGTCGTCGGCCACGTTCGTGTCGAACACGGGGTGGATGCCGTACACGGAACTGACCGTCACCGCGCCCCGGGTGTCCTGTGCGGTCCTGCCGATCCGCAGGACGAACGTGTAGTCGAGGGACTGGTCGACCTCGATGGTGTGGTCGCCGGGCGCGCAGACGTAGGCGGAGTGACCCGGCTCCGAGGGACCGGTCGGGCCGTCGATCCCGAACGGCTCGCATTCCTCGGGTACTTCGACGGCGGTGGTGCCCTTCGGGATCCGTACCATCAGGGCCGGCTGGTCGTCGCTGTCCTGGTTCTGGATCCAGCCGGGACCGTCGTTGCGCAGCGTCGCCGTGACGGTCACCTCGCTGCCCGGCTCGCCCTCGGCCAGGTCTCCCTGCGCCACGAGGTCGGCCGTGCTGTCCGCGGTCAGGGTCAGACGCCGGTAGCTGTCGTCGAAACCCTCGCCGGGCGCCTCGCCGGTGGGGCTCGTGCCGTACTCCACGGACTCCATCAGTGCCTTGGACAGCGCCTTGAACCGCACGGGCGTGGTGAGGGAGGCGCCGGGCTGGACGACCGTGTGCAGCTCGCACAGCGCCTGCCTGATCCCCGCGCCGTCGGTCGAGTAGGTACACCCGTCGGCGTGCGCCGGGAAGTCGAGGCCACGGGTCAGCCGGATCCGGAAGGCCACTCCGTCCGCGGCCGCCGTTCCCTTGTTGGTGATGGTGACGGACTGGTCGTACACCTCGCCCGGCTTAGGAGCGGCCGTCGGCAGCGTCGAGACCACCAGGTCGGGGGCGGGTTCCTCCGCGTGCGCCACGGGCGCGGCGAGCAGGGGGAAGCCGAGGCCGATCGCGGTGGCGGCCACGCAGGTCGCCGCGGGACGGAGGGCTGAGCGCACGATGGGAGTCTCCTCGGGGGTACAGCACATGATCCGGCCTGCGGCCGGCTGGTCATGTACTGGACATCCGGAGGCCCCCAGAGGTTGCACGGACACCCGAACGGTGGTGTGCCGGGCCTGGTGGGCCGACGGTTTCCGTGGTGTGCTGGTACTGGCGGGAAGGACCGAGAACAGACGCGGGGAAGCGGCTGGGAGCCGTGCACCGCGCAATCCGGATCCGCGAGAAGTGGATGGCCCTTCCCGCCCTCCTGCCGCGCCCCCTCCTCCTCGCCCCGTCGTCCTGCCGTCGTCCGCCCCGGCCCGCACGGGGTTGTGGGCCCACCGGTGGGGTGGTTCAGCCCCGTCCGCCGCTGAGGTTCCCCCAGCGGGGGCCGATCTGCTTCCACTCCTCGTCCCACTCGGCCATGCGCCGCCGGATCAGCCGGGTGCGGACCACCCATCCCGCGCCCCAGACCGCCGCTCCGGCCGACGGGGCGACCAGGGCGCCGGTGAGAGCGGCCTGCAGGTCCGCCGCGGCACCGGTGACGGGCGCGGAGACCACCCGGCCCGCGCGGTTGGTCCACACCGTCACCTGGGATCCGGCGGGAGCGCCCGGCTGGACCTTCGCCCGGTCGGTGTGCACGGCGCCGTGCGCGTCCGTCCAGCGCACGGTGGCCCACACCCGCCCGTCGTCGTAACCGGTGCCGTTGGCCGGGGTCCGCACCGCGCTGTCGGTCAGCACGGCGGACACGGCGTGCACCTGGGCCTGCCGGGCCGAGAAGGCCGCGCCCGCGGTCTGTGCCGCGGCGAGACCGGCGACGGCGCCGCCGAGGACGGCGAGCACCCACGTCAGCAGGACGATCCAGGCCTCGACGAGGTCGCTGTGGCGCCTGAGCGGATTGCGCCGCCAGCGCCACAGACGTACGTGCGTGACCGTCGTGGGAGGTGTCCGGTTCATCGTCACCGCCTCCTCTCGCGCACCGGCGGTTCGCCGCACCCAGTACACGTACCCCCCGCCGGCCGGGATCGCGCCGGGCGGGCGGCGTGCGGCTCGGGGCGGTGTCCCGGACCCGGCCGTCGGGTGTCACCCCACCATCGTGCACCTCAATCCGGGCGATGGCGGTCTGAGTGCGGTGCAGGAGCGCGATCACCTTGCGCCGTGCACCCGGCGACGGGCGGAATCGGGACGTCCGGCCCGGCCGGGAGGGCCGAAGGGCACTGGGCGGGCGGCCCGGGATGGACGACCGTGGGAACCAGGAGCGGCATCGCCTCCCCCGCGGTGCCGCTCCGTCACCCGCGTACGGCGGCGCGCACGGGACCGGGGCGGGTGAGGAGAGCCAGGCCATCCGCGGAGAGGCCGGCCGTGATCCGTAACGGCGTGCCGGCGCACCGACCTCGACCCGGCCGAGGCACTGCGGCTGCCGGGCGGTGCGTCCCTGGGCCCGATCGTCCGCACCCGCCGGGCGCTGCCGGCCGTCCGCCCGGTCAGTCCAGTGCTGGACGGCTGCGGCCTCGTCATCCGCACGCGTCACGGGGACGTTCGAGCAGGGCGGCTAGGACGGCGTGAGTGGCAGGTCGTCGGTGTAGGCGTTCACCGGCTGGGCGATGGCGCGGGTCTCCTGGACGTCGAGGGCCGCCTGGGCGGTCTTCGTGCCGAGGCTGCCCCGGGGGTGCCAGGTGCCGGTCACCGCGAGCCAGGTGTTCTCGGGTGGCGCCTCGGTGCCGTACACGCGGATCTTGACGGTCTGCGAGTCCGCGGCGCAGCACGTGAAGATGATGCGGGTCAGATACCAGCCGTCGTTGTCCTCGGCCGGGGTGACGAAGCCGGTGAGCTGGACGACCCGGTTCTTGATGGCCCGGCTGCGGTCCTGTTGGACGCGCTTGGTGAAGTCGGTGAGGGTCAGGGGCAGCGGTGTGGTCGGGGGCAGTGGAGCGAACCCCTTCTGCACCGCGACGGACTGGGTGTTCGAGCGTGCCGCCGTGTAGGCGCCCAGGGCCGGCGGGGCGTAGAGGAGCAGGCTGACCGCCGGGAGGAACAGCAGCCAGGCGATGCGCGGGGCGCCGGAGTGGTCGTGACCGTGCCCGTGGTCGTCGTGGGCGACGGGCCGCTGTTCGCCCCCGACGGCAGCGGCGGCCACGGCGAGCAACAGCAGCACGACGCCGGAGGCGATCAGCGGCGCTCGCAGACCGGCCTTGACGTAGCGCAGGTAGGTGTCGGTGAAGAGGGCCGAGTGCAGCAGACCGATGCCGGTGAGGGTCAGGAGCAGGGTCTGGACGGGACGTCTCACAGCAGGGCGCCTCCGCACAGGACACTCGCGGCGACCGCCACGACGGTGGTGACCGTGGAGAACCGCCAGGCGAAGGCCCGTCCGAAGGTGCCCGCCTGCAGGGCGATCAGCTTCAGGTCCACCATGGGGCCGACCACCATGAACGCGAGCCGCGCGGTCGGGGCGAACCCGGAGAGCGAGGCGGCGACGAACGCGTCGGCCTCCGAACAGACCGCCAGCAGCACGGCGAGCCCGGCCAGGAAGAGCACCGAGAGCCAGGGGGAGCCGGAGAAGGTGTCGAGGACGGCGCGCGGGACGGCGACGTTGAAGGTGGCCGCGGCCATGGCACCCAGCACCAGGAAGCCGCCCGCGTGCAGGAAGTCGTGCTGGAAGCCGAGCCGGAACTCGTTCCAGCGGCTGCCGCCGTGCTCGTGGCCGGTGTGCCGGTGCCGCAGGACCGGCCGCAACCACTCCTCCTTGCCCAGCCAGAGCCACAGCCAGCCCATCACGGCCGCCGTGGCGAGGGAGGCGAGCAGCCGGGCGGCGACCATCGCGGGGTCGCCCGGGAAGGCGACGGCGGTGGCGGTCAGCACGACGGGGTTGACGGCGGGCGCGGAGAGCAGGAAGGCGAAGGCGGCGGCCGGGGTGACACCGCGCCGGATCAGGCTGTTGGCGACCGGCACGGAGGCGCACTCGCAGCCCGGCAGCACCGCGCCCGC
This sequence comes from Streptomyces sp. NPDC048191, assembly GCF_040652655.1. NCBI lineage: Bacteria > Bacillati > Actinomycetota > Actinomycetes > Kitasatosporales > Streptomycetaceae > Streptomyces > Streptomyces sp. NPDC048191. The sequence goes on along the minus strand of NZ_JBEZMO010000004.1, from coordinate 150,238 downwards.
GAGCCCGGCGACCGGCACGGCGAGGGCGGCCCGCTCGGGCAGGACCCTGGTGAACAGGTCGGCCGGCACGAAGGCGTTGATGGCCCCGGACAGGGCCGTGCCGAGGAGCAGGAAGGGGAGTGCCTGGACGGTGATGGCGAGGCACACCGTGCGCCAGGCCTGGACGGCCGGCTGCTCCAGCCACTGGGTGCCGTCGATGACGAACACGAGCGCGGCGCCCGCCGCGATCGCCAGGGCGGCGCCGAGCGGCCACGGCCGGATGCGGCGCACGGGCGGCGAACCGACGGATGCGACCGCTACGCCCTCGGCCACACCAACCAATTCATCCGTTTTTTCCATCATCACTCCGGATGTCGGTGTCTGGCCGACGATAGGCGAGGCCCTCGATCCGGCCGCGCGTACACGCCGCCGCATGACCGGTCCGCGCGGCGCAATGCGTCCCATTGGTGGCGTCGGTGGCTCTTCTCACAATTCGCCGCCCACAGGCTCGAAGGTGACGGCTGCCACGTCGGCCGGCGCAGGTTTTGTTTACGTTCGGGCCCATGCCGTCTCACCCCTCCCCCACCGCCGTACGCACCCGGGCCGGCGCCCTGCTGACCTCGGTCGCCGCCCTCGTCTCCCTGGGCGCGCTCCACCCGGCACCGGCCGCGGCGGCCTCCGCCCCGGCCGCCTCCCCGCACGCCACGGCCGCCGTGCTCGATCTGGACGGAGCCGGCCGCACCCCCGTGGTGCACGGGAAGGACAGCGCGTACGACACCGCCAGCATCGTCAAGGTCGACATCCTCGCGGCGCTGCTGCTGCGGGCCCAGGACGCCGGACGGCAGCTCACGGCCGGGGAGCGTGGACACGCCGAGCCGATGATCGAACGCAGCGACAACACGGCGGCCAACGCGCTCTGGCGGCAGATCGGCCAGGCCTCCGGTCTGGCCGCGGCCAACAAGCGGCTCGGGCTGACCTCGACGACGGGCGGGCCCGGCGTCAAGTGGGGGCTGACGCGGACCACGGCGACCGACCAGATACGACTGCTCAGGGCCGTGTTCGACGGCGACACGAAGTCCGGCTCCTCCGCGCTGAACGCGGACTCGCGGTCGTACCTGCGCTCCCTCATGAGCAAGGTCGTCCCCGAGCAGACCTGGGGAGTCTCGGCGGCCGGCGGATCGGGAACCCCGCGGGCGCTGAAGAACGGCTGGCTCCAGCGCAACACCTCCGGCCTCTGGGACGTCAACAGCGTCGGCCAGGTCACCGTGAAGGGGCACCGCTATCTCGTCGCCGTCCTGTCGAACGGCAGCGCGTCGATGAGCGACGGGATCTCCCTGGTGGAGCGGACGGCGCGGCAGGCCGTCGCGTAGGTGCTCAGCGGCTCCCCGGGCGCCGGGGCCGGACGACGGCGGTGACCGTGAGCGCGGCGAGCGCGGCCAGGCAGAGCCAGGCGAACACGTCCTCTGTGCGGTCGTAGACGGTCGTGGTGCCGTGCACGGGGACCTGGGCCACCATGGCCTGCCGGCCCGTCGTGAAGTAGTCCGACGTGGCGAGGACGTGCCCCTGGGCGTCGAAAGCGGCGGAGACCCCTTCCGCGTCCTGGCGGACCAGTGAGTAGCCGCCCTCGACGGCGGCCGGCGCGGCCTTGTCGGTGTGCGCGGCGCCGTACTCCTTCCAGTCGTGCGCGGGCACGAGCATGATGCCGGGCACGACAGGTGTCGAGGCGACCCGGCGGATCGTCCAGGACTGGCCCGGTCCCGGGCCGGTGCCGCGGGTGCTGGTGCTGACCACGTTCGACCTGGACGAGTACGTGCACGCGGCGCTGCGTGCCGGGGCCGTCGGCTTCCTGCTGAAGAACAGCCGGCCCGACCAGCTCGCCGAGGCCATCCGCGGCGCGGCCGACGGCGAGTCCGTGCTGGCCCCGAGCGTCACCCGGCGGCTGATCGACACCGTCACCGCGCTGCCGCCCGCCCTCCTCGCGCCCGGCACCGCTCCGGCACCGGAGCTCGGGGCGCTCACCGAGCGCGAGACCCAGGTCCTCGTCCTGGTCGCGCGGGGTCTGTCCAACGCGCGGATCGCGGCGGACCTCGGACTCAGTGAGGCCACCGTGAAGAGCCGGGTCAACCGCATCCTGACCCGGCTGGGTCTCGAAAACCGGGTCCAGGCCGCCCTGTTGGCCCACCGGGCCGGACTGGCCGGGGACCCGGACGGTCGACCAGGACCGGAAGTGGTTTAAACCATTTCCGCCCCTTTCCTGTTCCTTTCCCGTTCCTTTCCCAGTCCCTGTGACACCCCTGTGACAGTCGGCGGACACCGTCATGACGTCCGGCGAGCAATCTGGAGGAACAAGGGCAAATCGCCCTAAACGGTCAGACCCCTCGCCGGAGGACAGCCCCATGAGCGCCACTCTCGCCACGCCGCACACCGAAGCCCCCGCCGACGCGCTGGCTCCGCGTGAGCGGGAGACGCTCCGGCACATCGCCGCCGGCCGCACCTACCTCCAGACCGCCCGCCACATGGGCCTGTCCACCCACACCGTGGACGCCTACCTGCGCCGCATCCGGGCCAAGCTCAACATCACCAACACGGCCGAGCTGACCCGGACGGCCATCGCCCTGGGCCTGTGACCCCAGGGACGACAGAGCCCGCCGCATGAGTGATGCCGCCGGGGCGGTCGACCGGGTCGGGCCGTTCAGCGACGGCTTCGAGCACGACCACGGGCCGACGCGCCGGCCGCGTGGAGACGGCGCAGGAGCGGGCCGGGCGCGTGAGCCGGGTGTCCGGCGTGTCAGGTCAGCCGACGGTCAGGGAGAAGGGGCCGGCCAGGACCGCGTAGCCGTCGTCGGCGAGGTAGTACACGTCGTACGTGCCCGCACCGCCCAGTTTGCCGGTCGAGAAGGTCAGGGCACCGCTCGCGTTCGGGGCGTAGGACCAGGTGAGCGAGGACTGCTTGCCGGGGGTGACGCCCGCCGGGTAGATGCCGATCCAGTTCTTGGCGTTCGCCTGGGAAGCCGACGGCACCGAGTAGCGGAAGGTGACGTTGCCGCCGCTCGCGACCGCGTTCAGGTCGCCGGTGAGCGTCGGGGTGGTCGCGGTGGACGGCGCGAACGCGGCGTTGAGCGGGGTCGCGTAGGTGTCGTTGGCGGTCAGGCCGGGCAGGCCGAGCGCCTCCTCGATGGTGCGGCCGATGCCGTAGTGGTCGTAGTGGAGCGGGCTGCTGGTGCCGGCCGGGACCGTGCCCTGGGAGCCGACGAGCGTGGTGGCGATGTGGTTGTAGGCCTCGCTCTGGCTTTCGTCCCACGTCAGGATGAGCAGCGAGCGCTGCTGGGTCCAGGCCGGGGAGGCCAGGACCGGCGCGAGGGTCTGCTTCAGCCAGCCGTCCTGGGTCCTGAGGCTGGTCGCGTTGCCGTTGCCGGAGGCCTCGCCGTCGTAGTAGTCGTCGGCGGCGATCCAGGAGAAGTCCGGCGTGGTGGCCGCGGACTTCAGGTCGGTGGTCAGCTGTGTGGTGTCGAACAGGTGGGCCGCGCAGCGGGAGGCGTTGCCGCTGATGTCGGTGTAGTTGATGAAGGGGGCGTCGTCGGGCTCGTAGTAACTGTCGTTGTTGTTCTTGGTGTTGCAGGGGGTGCCCATGCCCTGTTCGTAGGCCTTCCAGGTCCGGCCGGCCGCCTCCAGGGTGTCGCCCAGGTTGCGCTCGGGCGAGTTGATGTCGGGGAAGTAGGTGGCGCCCTTGGCGTAGGTGTCGCCGCCGGCGACGGCGAGGTAGTTCTCGTCGCTCGGGTGGTAGACGCCGTGGAAGTCGGTGAGCGTGGCGCCCTGGCTCATGAGGCCGTGCATGTACGGCGTGTCCGCCGGGTCGTTCATGACCTCGGAGTAGTCGGTGTTCTCCATCATGACCATGAACACGTGGTCGTAACCGGGGACCTTGGAGACCGGCGGGGTGAGCGGGGCGGGCGCGTCGACCGGTGTGTCCAGGGTGAGGGAGAGGTCGTCGAGGTAGCCGGTCTCGCTGCTCGTCGACAGGAACTGCACCTCGACCTGGATGGACCGGGTGCCGGCCGGGACCGCGCCGGTGGTGCTGCGCGAGAGGAACTCGGTGGCGAGGCCCCGGTCGCTCGCGGACACGGTGGGCAGCTTGGCGGTGGCGCCGATCGGGCGGCCGCCGCCGTCGTGGAAGTGCAGGCTCACCGCGACATGGCCGCTGTAGGTGGTCCAGCCGCCGAGCCAGCCGGAGAGGCTGTAGTGCACCGCGCCGCCGTCGATGGCCGACGCGGCGGAGGAGACGTCGACGGTCTGCGTCATCGCGCCGTCGCCGAAGTTTCCGGGCCCGAAGAAGGCCTTGCCCGGGGTCCTGCCGTCGCTGGGCAGCCCGAAGGGGGCGACGGAGTGGCACATGACGTTCGGACCGCCGGCCTCGGTGGTCCAGCCGGGGACGGTGTCGGCGGCCGCCCAGTCGCCGGTGCAGTAACCGCCGCTCTCCGCATCGCCGTTGACGATCAGGTTGCCGCTGCTGCCGGCCGCCCGGGCGGGGCCGGGAGCGACGACGATCAGTGCGCCGAGGAGGGCGAGGAGCCCGCCGAGGGATCTCCAGCGCAGTCGCATACGTAGTACCTCGTCCCGTTGGTGAGGATGCCGTGACGGTGAAGCCCGCACGGCCTGACTGTGCGCAAGGAACGGGACATGAGTACTGGTCGTCGCTGTCGAGCGGAAGAACCACGACCAAACTTGACCAGACAAGTTCGCGTCGCCGAGGCCTGGATCGCAACGCACGCGGTGGCGGACTTTTCGGTCGCCGCACAAGGGGCACGCGGTCGGAGTACGACTTCCGAACGGAGGGGCGGTACACCATGACCGAGTACGAATGGTCCCGCACGATGCCCGCACAGCCCGAGCAGGTCTTCGACCAGGCGGCCAACATGGGCCAGCTCGACGCATGGCTCCCGGACGCCCTGCACGTGGACGCCGAGGACCCACCCGCCGTCACGGTGCACGAGGACCGCTTCGACCAGGACATGCCCGCACTGCTGCGGGCCCAGCCCGACCAGATGCGCCTCGAGTGGGGCACACGGGAGCAGGGCAGCTACACCGGCTGGCTGCAGGTGTCCGGCATCGGCAGCGGGGCCAGCGAGGTCACCGTGCACCTGTCGTTCTTCGACGCCGGTCACGATCCCGGCGAGGAGACGGTGTTCAGCGCGCTGGACGGCAGTCTGCGGCGCCTGGAGGAACAGGTCCGCATGCGCGTCGACCACGCGGCCGGCTGAGATGCCCGACCTGGTCGTCTGGTATCCGCTGCGCCTGACCACGCCGGTCAAACAGCACGTCTTCGGCGGGCAGGCCCTCGCCGGCCGGCTGGGCCGTACCGGACTCCCGGAGGGCCGCGTCGCCGAGACGTGGGAGGTCAGCGACGTCGACGGCGAGGGCGCGACGGTCGCCGAGGGCCCGCTCGCCGGGCGGAGCCTGCGCGGGCTCATGGCGGACCACGCGGACGGCCTGCTGGGCCACCGCCCGCACGGGCCGCACTTCCCGCTGCTGACCAAGTTCGTCGACGCCGCGCGGCCCCTGCCCGTGCATCTGCACGCCGACGACGCCACCGGCCGCCGCCTGGAGGGCGCGCCCAACGGCAAGACCGAGGCATGGCACGTCCTGGACGCCAAGGCCGGAGCCACCGCACTGGTCGGCACCCGGCCCGGGGTCGACCGGGCCCGGCTGCGCCAGGCGCTGCTCGCGCAGGACTTCGACTCGGTCCTGCGCCGCCTGCCGGTGCGCGCCGGGCAGACCGTGTACGTCCCCGGCGGGACCCTGCACGGTTTCGGGCCGGGGACGCTGGTCTACGAGATCGAGCAGACCTCCGACATCCAGCAGCACGCCATGCCCTGGCGGATGGAGGACGGCGCGCCTCTGGACGAACGGGAGCGCACGGCGAACATCGAGCGGCTGCTGGAGGAGTGGCGGCCCGATCCTCGGCCGCAGTTCCAGCCGGGGCTGAGCCTCGCGCACGGCGACGCCGTGACGAGTACGTTCCTGTGCGCGGGACCCTACTTCGCCCTGGAGCGCTGGACCGCGGGCGCCGGCGCCCGCCTCACCCGCGGCTTCGCGACGGCGCAGGTCCTGAGCAACGTCGGCGCTCCGGTCACCGTCGCCGCCGGCGGCTGGACCGGCCAACTGGATCCCGCCCGGACCCTGCTGCTGCCGGCCGCGCTCGGGGAGGTATGGGTGGACGGGCCCGCCGATGTGCTGTTCGGTTACGTCCCCGATCTCGAGACCGACGTCCGTGCGCCCCTGGCCGCCGCGGGGCACGGCGCCGCCGCGATCGCCGCCCTCGGGGAGGGCCTGGGGTGACGCACGGGCTGTTCGCCTCCGGGAAGCGCCGGCGACCCGAAGGCCGGCGGGGCCCGAAGACGGAGCGCGGCCGTGGTCCCGAGGGCGAGCGTCCGGAGAACGACCAGGTGGGCGAAAGGGCCCCCGGACCTTGCGGGCAGGCCCCTTCGTCCGGCCGGTCACCGCCGCAACCGTCGTGGGCGCATCGCGGTGACCGGGCGAGCACCTGGGCCTCAGTACCCGGACCCGAACGTCTGCGTCGTGTAGGCGCACTCCGTGTAGATGTAGCCCGGCCGCAGCTTGGCCGTGTCGGAGGCCGGGGTCGCGGTACTGCCCCCGTTCGGCTTGTGCACGAAGTACGTCGTGCCCGCCGGAAGGCTGATGGTGCGCTGCGGATAGTGCCTGCCGCTGTCGCTGCACGGCTTGAAGCCGGCCATCAGGGTGTCGGCGAGCGTGTAGGCCTTGCAGCCGCCGCAGCCCTTGAGGGTGAAACTGCCGGTGACCGGCCCGGTGTACAGGACCGTGATGTCGTGCGGGCTGTCGTTCTTCACCGTGACGGAGATGCTGCCGCCCGAGGCGGTGGTGGGCAGGTTCTCGCCGGCCTTCGGGAGGGTCTGGGCGACCTCGGCGGCAATGGCGAACTTCTGGGCCCGGGCCCGGTTCCTGTCGTTCTTGTTGTCCGCGGCGAACTGCTCCATGGTCTGCCGCGCGGCGCCGTAGTCGCCGGACCTGTACTGGTGCACTCCGCAGGCGTACTCCCCCGCGTCACCGCTCCTGCCGGCCCGCTCGGCGGCCCGGGCCAGCGTGCCGTCCGTGTCGCCCGAGGACTTCGACAGTCCGCCGATCCGGGTGTCCAGGTCGCGCAACCGCTCCACGGCCGTGCAGGGGTCGCTTCCGCCGACGGACTTCTCCGCCCGCCGCACGGCGGCGTCGACGGCCGGCGAAACCCTTCTCGCCGCCTCGGACCGCGGGAAGGTGTCCAGCAGGTCACCGAAGCGCGCGTCCCAGTCCGTCCCGCCCGCCGTGAGGCGCTGGGCTCCGCACTCGTACAGGGAGCTCGCGAGCCGGTCGTCGGGCCAGCGTGCCAGCGAGCCGAGCTGACGTTTCGGCATGGTGTCGGGCACGGTGCGCAGGTACTTCAGCGGCTCGACCGCGCCGCAGTAGTCCTGGTGGCCGTAAGCCGCCGCGACGGTCGTGTAGTAGGTCCGCAGGCTGTCGGGGACCCGCCGCGCGGCACGGGAGCCGGAATGATGCTCCGCGAGGTCGCGGTAGACCTCCAGGGCCGTCCGGTAGTCCGACTCGGCGGCGGTGAAGGACCGGCTGCCGCCGGCCGCCACCAGGTGGTCGGCCTTGTCCAGGCGGTCGAGGAGGGCCTGCTCCACGGCCTCGTCGTGGGCGTCCTGGTACCAGAGGGCACCGGCCGCCGGAACGGCGAGCAGCAGCACGCCCAGCAGCAGGGCGAGCGGCGCTCGGGCCGGCCGGGACAGGCGGGTGCGCAGGCCTACGACACCGCCGTGGAGGGCCGCGAGCAGCAGGACGACGGCGTACCCGACGAGCGCGGCTCCCGGGACACCGTCGGCGTCCGCGGGCAGCGCCACGAGGAGCAGCACACCGGTCGCCACCCAGCACGCCACCGCGAGCACCCACCGCCGCAGCAGGGCGTACCCCAGGCCGAGACCGCTCAGGTTGAGCAGCGCGACCGCGGCGGCGCGCCAGGCGTCCGGCGGGGCGGGCGGTGGACTCGCCGGCATGGGTGGCACCGGTGGCATGGCGAAACCCTGGTTCGGACCGTACGGACCTGCGGACATGACCGCTCCCCCCGTCAGCAGCGCCCCCATGGCTGCGGACCCGCAGTGTACGGCGCGGGAGGTCGACCGGACAGAGGCCCGAACACGGCTGGGTCCGTGGGGACTTGAAGCACACCGCCGTACCGGCCGAAGACCACGCCGACGAAAACGCCACCTGGTCCCTCGCCCCCGAGTCCGCCGCACGCTTCCACGCCCGTCCCGGAGTGAGCAGTGAGCCCGGCACGGGTGGGAGTGGCCTGAGCACCGGCCGAGGACCGCAGTCCGGTCGTCCTGGACTTCGTCGACCGCTGCCGGGGCCTCGCGCGACCGGCGTGACCGGTTCCGACATGACCGTCCGGCCGGCCACCGTGCGACCGGTCCGGGGCCGGGCATCCGCTCGCCGTCCCCTGACCGGCCCAATGGCGGTGGGCCGGAGGGGCGAGAACCCGTGACGGGTGTGACCGTGGTGGAAGGAGTGTGCGAGGCGAACGTGATGAGGAGGCGGCGTGTCGGATGGACCCGGCGAGGGCGGCGTGGCACTCGCTCCTGTGACGGACCGCGTGCCGTCCGATGCCTTCGAGGACATCGGTGCGGTCGCCGACGCCGTGCTCTACGAGGGCTACCTCCTCTACCCGTACCGCCGTTCTTCGGCGAAGAACCGGGTGCGCTGGCAGTTCGGCGTGCTGCTCCCCCGTGACTGGGTGGAGCGGGACGGGCCGGTCGCCCCGGGGATCTCCGGCTCCGCGGACTCCTGGTACCAGCAGACCGAGTGCCTGCTGCGGGCACCGCACCGTGACGCGGTCGTACGGGTGCGGGTGCGGTACCTGCAGATGCAGGACAAGCAGGTCGAGGTGAACGTCGGAGACGGACTGCACCGCCCTGTCGAGTCGTTGCGGACGGTCGACGGCACCACCCACCTCTCCTTCGAGGAGGCGGTGCCGCGCGAGAGCGAACTCGTGGTGCCGCTGGAGGAGTTGCTGCGCGAGGGCCGTACCGCCCCGGTGGGCGCGGCGCCGGGCGCAGAGTCCGAGTCCCTGCCCGGCGGTGCGGGGCGCACGGTGCGTCGGCGCCGGGAGGTGCGCGCCGCGACGACGGTCGTGGCCGAGCCACTCGCGCAGGAGCTGTACCGCCTGCGGGTGCGCACCGAGAACACCGGCGAGGCACCGGACCCCCGGGCCCCGCGCGACGAGGCACTGCGGCAGGCGCTGATCGCCACGCACACTCTCCTCGGCGGGGACGGCGTGGAGTTCGTCTCCCTCATCGATCCTCCCGAGGCGCTGGCGGAAGAGGCGCGGGCCTGCCGGAACCTGTTCACGTTTCCCGTCCTCGGAGGTTCGCCGGGCGAGAGCACGACGGGCACCGTCATGCTCTCCGCTCCGATCATCCTTCCGGACCGGCCCCAGGTGGCGCCGGAGAGTCCGGGCGATCTGCACGACGCCGCGGAGATCGACGAGATCCTCACCCTGCGCACCATGTTGCTGACCGACGCGGAGAAGGCGGAGGCCCGCGCCACCGATCCGCGGGCCGCGCGGATCCTCGACCGGGTGGACACCATGCCGCCCGAGGTCTTCTCCCGGCTGCACGGCGCCATCCGGTCCCTGACGCCGGTGCCCGCGCCCGCCGAACGGCCCGCCTGGTGGCAGGAGGGAGGCGATGACGGACTCTCCCCGACGACCGACACGGTGCTCGTGGCCGGGGTGCCCGTCGGCGGCGGCAGCCGCGTGCGGCTGCGCCCGCGCGGCCGGGGCGCCGACGCGCAGGACATGTTCCTGGACGGGCGGACCGCCGAGGTCGCCGCGCTCTTCCACGACGTGGACGGCAGCGTCCACCTGGCGGTCACGGTCGAGGGTGACCCGGCCGCCGAACTCCACGGCTGGTACGGCCGTTTCCACTACTTCCGGCCCGACGAGGTCGAACCGCTCGGCCCGCCGGGCCCGCAGGAGCCGACCCGCCCGGCGAAGTCCCCCGGTCCGACGTCCCCACGGCCGCAGCGTCCGGCCGACCGGCCACAGGAGGGACCCTCCGGTGGATGCCCCTGAGCCGCCGCCCCACGACCACCGCATGGCCGAGCAACTGTCGCGTGACATCGCGGCAGCCCACGCCCCACTCAGAGACCGGCACCAACGGAGGTCGCAGCGATGACCACACAGAGCGGTACCACCGATGTCCGCGGCGAGCCCAGCAGGGCCGAGGCGCGGGAGGGATTCGACGAGATCACCATCCTCTGGATCTCGGAGGGCATGAGCTGCGACGGCGACACCGTGTCGCTGACCGCCGCCGGCCAGCCGTCCATCGAGGACGTCGTACTCGGCCTGATCCCGGGGCTGCCGAAGGTGAACCTCGTCAACAAGGTGCTCTCGCCGAGTCTGGGCGGGGAGGACTTCCTGGCCCCGTACCGGGCGGCGGCCCGCGGCGAACTGGAGCCGTTCATCCTCGTGATCGAGGGCTCGATCCCCAACCAGAACATCATCGAGGGCGACGGCTACTGGACGTCGTTCGGCAACGATCCCGACACCGGCGAGCCCCAGACGCTGAACTGGTGGATCGACCAGCTCGCGCCGAAGGCGTGGGCGGTCGTGGCGGCCGGGACCTGCGCCACCTTCGGCGGCATCCACGCCATGGCCGGCAACCCGACCGGCTGCATGGGCCTCGCGGACTACCTGGGCTGGGAGTTCAAGGCACGCTCGGGGCTTCCCGTCGTCAACGTGCCCGGCTGCCCCATCCAGCCGGAGAACTTCATGGAGACCCTCGTCTGGGTCCTCCAGCACGCGGCCGGTGCCGCTCCCCCGCCGCCGCTGGACCACATGCTGCGTCCGCAGTGGCTGTTCGGGAAGACCGTGCACGAGGGCTGCGACCGGGCCGCGTACTACGAGCAGGCCGACTTCGCGAGGGACTACAACTCCCCCAAGTGCCAGGTGAAGGTCGGCTGTTGGGGTCCGGTCGTCAACTGCAACGTGCCCAAGCGGGGCTGGATGGCCGGCATCGGCGGCTGCCCGAACGTCGGCGGCATCTGCATCGGCTGCACCATGCCCAGCTTCCCCGACGCCTTCATGCCGTTCATGGACGAACCCCCGGGCGGCACGCTGTCGACCATGCTCGTCAAGCCGTACGGGGCGGTCATCCGCCGGCTGCGCGGCCTGACCAACGACGTGGTGAACCACGAGCCCAAGTGGCGCCACAACAAGCGCAAGCTGACCAGCGGTTACGACCCGCACTGGCGTGCCTGACACCGTCCTCCCCGTCCCGCCACCGACCCGCCCGACCCGAACAGCGAGGGGCAGCACCGCAGATGACCACCACCGAGTCCCGGCCCACAGAACGCAAGCCGGCCCAGATCGTCGACATGTCCTGGGATCCGATCACCCGGATCATCGGAAACCTGGGCATCTACACGAAGATCGACTTCGCCAACCAGGAAGTCGTCGAGTGCCACAGCACCTCGTCGCTGTTCCGCGGCTATTCGGTGTTCATGAAGGGCAAGGACCCGCGTGACGCCGGGTTCATCACCTCGCGGATCTGCGGGATCTGCGGCGACAACCACACCACCTGCTCCAACTACGCCCAGCAGATGGCGTACGGGGTCAAGCCGCCCAAGCTGGCCGAGCACATCACCAACCTCGGCGAGGCGGCGGAGTACATCTTCGACCACACGATCTTCCAGGACAACCTGGTCTTCGTGGACTTCTGCGAGGCGATGGTCAAGGCCACCAACCCCGGCGTCCTGGCCCGCGCCGAGCGCACCGACGCGCCCCGCGGGGACGTCCACGGCTACCGCACCATCGCCGACATCATGAAGGCCTTCAACCCCTTCGAGGGCGAGGTCTACAAGGAGGCCCTGAAGGTCAGCCGGATCACGCGGGAGATGTTCTGCCTGATGGAGGGGCGGCATGTGCACCCCTCCACGCTGTACCCGGGCGGGGTCGGAACGATGCCGCAGCCGAACACCTTCACCGACTACCTCAGCCGTCTGATGCACGTCATCGACTTCATCAAGAAGGCGGTGGCGATGAACGACGACGTCTTCGACTTCTTCTACGAGGCGCTGCCCGGCTACGAGGAGGTCGGCAAGCGCCGCATCATGCTGGGGTGCTGGGGAGCCTTCCAGAACCCGGACGTCGTCGACTACCGCTACGCGACGATGAACGAGTGGGGCCGGGCGATGTACGTCACCCCGGGCATCGTGGTGGACGGCAAGCTGGTCACCAACAACCTGATCGACATCAACCTCGGGCTGCGCATCATGCTGGGCAGCTCCTTCTACGAGGACTGGGTCAACGAGGACCCGTTCGTCACCCACGACCCGCTCGGCAACCCGGTGGACATGCGCCACCCGTGGAACCAGACCACGGTCCCGGTGCCGCAGAAGCGGGACTTCGACGGCAACTACAGCTGGGTGATGAGCCCGCGCTGGTACCACCCGGACACCGGCGAGCACCTCGCCCTGGACACCGGTGGCGGTCCGCTGGCCCGGCTGTGGTCGACCGCCCTGAGCGGCCTGGTCGACACGCCGTACGTCAAGACGACGGGCGGCGGTATCCGTATCACCCTGCCCAAGGGCGAGAAGCTGCCGGAGACGACCCTGGAGTGGCGCATCCCGAAGTGGAGCAACACCCTCGAACGGGACCGCGCCCGGCCGTACTTCATCGCGTACGCCGCCGCCATGGCCCTGCAGTTCCTGGAGGAGGCCATGGGGATGCTCAAGAGCGGCGACACGAAGGTGTTCGAGAACTTCGAGGTGCCGGACGAGTCGATCGGCTGCGGTTTCCACGAAGCGGTGCGCGGGGTCCTCTCCCACCACCTGGTGATCCGGGACCAGAAGATCGCCAACTACCACCCGTACCCGCCGACCCCGTGGAACGCCAGCCCGCGGGACGTCTACGGCACCCCGGGCCCGTACGAGGACGCGGTCCAGGGCCAGCCGATCTTCGAGGAGAACGGGCCCGACGACTTCAAGGGCGTCGACATCATGCGCACGGTCCGCAGCTTCGACCCCTGTCTGCCGTGTGGCGTCCACATGTACATGGGCAAGGGCAAGACCCTGACCACGGTGCACTCGCCGACGTACGGCGCGAGCCATGCCTGACGCCGCCGTACGGCTGGCGGACCCGGCCGTGGAAGCACGGCTCGCCCGGCTGGACGAGGTGCTGGCCGGGCTGGAGTCCGCGCCGGGCCCCGCGCTGGAGGCGGTGCGGCTGCTGACCGAGGTCTACGGCGAGGCCCTCGCCCGGGTGGTGGACGACGCCGACGAGCAGCTGAGGGAGCGGCTCGCCGACGACGAGCTGCTCGGCCATCTCCTGGTCCTGCACGGGATCCACCCGGAGTCCCCGGAGCGCAGGGCCGCCCGCGCGGTGGAGAGGCTGCGGCCGGCGGTGCGCGAGCGCGGCGGTGACCTGGAGTGGGCAGGCGTCGACGGACAGATGGCGCGGGTGCGGCTGACCCCCGGCGGCGGATGCGGGTCCGGGTGCGGTGCCGGCTCGTCGGACGCCGCTGAGGCGGTCCGGGCGGCGGTGCTGGCGGTCGCTCCCGAGCTGACCTCGGTCGAGACGGTGCAGAGCGAGCGCAGGCCGGCACCGGCGTTCGTGCCGCTGAGCACGATCAGGCGCCGGACCGTGCCCGAGGAGGCGCGGTGAGGGTGGACGGAGCACTCGCCCGGGTCATCCGCACCGCGGGCCACCGAGCGGCGACGGCGGAGGCCGAGGTCTGCGAGCTGTGCGCCGCCCGGCTGGCCGCCGAACACCCCCACCTGTACGACACGGGTGACGCCGAGGTGCGGTGCGTGTGCGGGCCCTGCTCGGTGCTGTTCGCCGACGACGGGGCGGGCGAGGGCCGCTACCGGCTCGTGCCCCGGCGCCGGCTGCGGCTGCCGCCGGTCGACACGTCGGTGCTCGGCGTCCCCGTGGGTCTGGTGTTCTTCGTGCCCCGCTCCGACGGCACGGTCACCGCGCAGGGGCCGAGCCCGGCCGGGGCCATGCGATGGGAGGTGGACGCGGATGCCTGGCAGCGGCTCGCCGCCACGTTTCCGCAGGTCGCCGGCATGGCACCCGAGGTGGAGGCGCTGCTCGTGAACACCGTGCGCGGGCTCGACGAGCACTGGATCGTGCCGGTCGACGACTGCTACCGGATGATCGCCCTGGTCCGCCGCGAGTGGCGGGGCCTCTCCGGTGGCGGCCGGGTCTGGCCGGCCGTAGAACAGTTCTTCAGGGAGCTGACCGAGCGGTCGTGAGGACCCGGAAGGAGAACGGACATGGGCAACATCCGAGTGGGCCGCCCCCAGGCGAAGCCCGACACACCCGCCCACGTGCGCGGACTGCATCAGGGCAACAGGGGCCCGTACAAGCACCAGACCGGACACCACAAGGACGGCAGCTCCGACGCGCGCCGCTCCACCGGTATCCACTGGAAGCGGCATGACGCACTGATCAAGGACATGCCGAACATCTCACCGGGATGAGGGAGCTGGACGTGAGCGTAATGAACGTGGGCATCAGAAGACGGACCCGGCGGACGGGGATGTCGGGACGACAGCTGCTCATGGCCCAGGCCGCGGTGGTCGGCAGCATGGCGGCGGCCCTGATCGTCAAGGAGCTCCCGGGCATCATGCGTGAGCTGCGTATCTACCGGATGACCGGTGGCCTGCGCGCGAAGCGCCGCTACCCCTGATCCGCGGCCGTGCACGAGTTGTCGATCGCGACCGCGATCGTGGAGCAGGCCGAGGAGATCGCCCGCGCGGACGGGGCCGACGGTGTCTCGTCGGTGACCGTACGCGTGGGCGAGTTGGCGGGTGTGGTGCCCGACGCCCTGGACTTCGCCTTCGAGGTGGCCCGGGAGGGCACGGCGCTCGCCGGGGCCCGGCTGGTCGTCGAGCAGGTGGCCGCGCAGGCCTACTGCGCCCCGTGCGCCGAGGAGTTCGCGGTGGGCATGCCGCCGTTCTTCTGGTGCCCGCGCTGCGACCGGCCCTCGCAGGAGCTGCGCAGCGGACGGGAGCTGGAGATCACGGACGTCGTACCGGTCCCGTCCCCGGCCCCGCACTGAGTGCGGGTCCGGGGACGGGCCGGGCTCAGCAGATGCGGGGCAGTTGCTCACCCAGGGGCAGCTCCACCACGCGGGTGCCGCCCAGACCGGTCGCGACGACGACCATGCCCGGGTGTTCCGCCACGCACTCGCCGATGCGGACCGCGCCGCTGCCCTGCGGATGCGCCCGCATCGCGGCGAGTACCGCCTCGGCGTGCTCCGGCGGCACGAAGGCGACGAGCCGGCCCTCGTTGGCGACGTACAGCGGGTCCAGGCCCAGGAATCCGCAGGCGTTCTGGACCTCCTCCGGGACCGGGACGGCCCGCTCGCGCAGCCGGACTCCGGTGCCGGAGGCTCGGGCGATCTCGTTCAGGGACGCGCCCAGCCCGCCCCGGGTCGGGTCACGCAGGACGTGGAGGTCCTTGGTGACCGCCAGCATCGCCGCCACGAGGCCGGCGAGCGGCGCGGTGTCGGATGCGATCTCGACGCCGAACTCCAGGCCCTCGCGCACGCTCATGATGGCCACGCCGTGCAGCCCGATGGGTCCGCTGACGAGGACGGCGTCGCCCGGCCGGGCACGCTGCGGGCGGATGTCGACCCCGTCGGGTACGAGGCCGACACCGGCGGTGGTGACGTAGACACCGTCGCCGTGCCCGGACTCGACCACCTTGGTGTCGCCGGTGGCGACGGTGACGCCCGCGGCCTCGGCCGCCGCGCCGACGGCGCGCGCGATCCGGCCGACGACCTCCAGTTCCACGCCCTCCTCCAGGACGAAGGCGGTGGACAGGTAGGCGGGCCGGGCACCGCTCATCGCCAGGTCGTTCACCGTGCCGTTGACGGCGAGGTCGCCGAGGCTGCCGCCGGGGAAGAACAACGGTCGGACGACGTAGGAGTCGGTGGAGAAGGCCAGCCGGGCCCCGCCCAGCTCCAGCACGGCCGAGTCGGTGAGGGCGGCCAGGGTGGGGTTGCCGTAGGCGGGGGCGAAGACCTGCTCGATCAGTTCCGCGGACAGGGCGCCGCCTCCGCCGTGGCCCATCACGACGACCGGCTGGTCGCGCAGGGGTGCGGGGCAGGTCCAGTTCGCGGGGTCGACGGCCGCTTCGGTTGCCAGGTCAGCCAATGGTGTTCAGCTCCTCCCGCGGGATGCGCGATCCCTGCTGTGCCGGGCCGTCGGTCATCCGGCGGTAGAGGTAGTAGGCCGCGCAGGCGCCCTCGCTGGAGACCATGGTGGCGCCGAGCGGGGTGCGCGGGGTGCAGGCCGTGCCGAAGGCCTCGCACTCGGTGGGCTTGATCAGACCCTGCAGCACCTCGCCCGCCCGGCACACGGCGGGCTCCTCGGTGCGGATGCCGGTGACGTCGAAGCGGTGTTCGGCGTCGTAGTCCCGGAAGGCGTCCGCCAGGCGCCAGCCGCTGGCGGGGATGCGGCCGATGCCGCGCCAGTTGCGGTCGGCGACCTCGAAGACCTCCTCCAGCATGCGCAGGGCCGCCGGGTTGCCCTGCTCGCGCACGGCACGCGGATAGGCGTTCTCCACCCGGTGCTCTCCGCGCTCCAGCTGGTGGACGGCCCGGCGGATGCCTTCCAGGATGTCCAGCGGCTCGAACCCGGTCACGACGATCGGCACGTGGTGCCGGTCGGCCAGCTCGGGGTACTCGGCGGTGCCCATCACGCTGCACACGTGCCCGGCGGCGAGGAAGCCCTGCACCCGGCACTGAGGTGCCGTCATGATGGCCTCGATCGCCGGGGGGACCCGGACGTGGGAGACCAGCAGGCTGAAGTTGTCCAGGCCCGTGCGGCGGGCCTGGTGGACGGCCATGGCGTTGGCGGGGGCGGTCGTCTCGAAGCCGATGGCGAAGAACACGACCTGCCGGTCCGGGTTCTTGCGGGCGAGGTCGAGGGCGTCCAGCGGGGAGTACACCACGCGTACGTCACCGCCCTCTCCCTTGACCCGGAACAGGTCCCGGCCGGTGCCGGGCACCCGCAGCATGTCCCCGAAGGAGCAGAAGATCACCTCGGGCCGGGCCGCGATCTCCAGGGCCTTGTCGATGACCTCGAGCGGCGTGACGCACACCGGGCAGCCGGGGCCGTGGATCAACTCCACCTTGTCGGGGAGGAGTTGGTCGATGCCGTGCCGGATGATGGCGTGGGTCTGGCCACCACACACCTCCATCAGCGCCCAGGGCCGGGTGGCGGTGGCGTGGATCTCGTCCAGCAACCGGCGTGCCAGGTCGGGATCGTTGAACTCGTCGATGTACTTCACCGGGCCTCGCTCCCCGTCTCCTGCCGGGCCGCCTGCTCCCAGGCGTCACCGAACTCCTCTTCCAGCAGTCCCAGTTGCTCGAACAGCTCCAGGGACGCCCGCGCCGACGCCTCGTCCAGGCGCTGCAGGGCGAAGCCGACGTGGACGATGACGTACTCCCCCACCCGTACGTCGGGCAGGTACTCCAGGCACGCCTGTTTGCGTACTCCTCCGAAGTCGATCAGCCCGGTCAGGGGATCGGCGCGATGGTCGATGGACACGACCTTGCCGGGCACTGCCAGACACATGGGTCACTCCGTCTCGTGGTTGTTCGCTGTTCCCGCGACCATGAGCTGGCCGAGCGCCAGCCCTCCGTCGTTCGGGGGGACTTCGCGGTGCCGCAGGACCGTGAATCCGGCCGTGCCCAGCAGCGCGGCGCACTCCTCCTCCAGCAGGCCGTTGGCGAAGACGCCTCCGGTGAGGGCGACGGTGGCCAGGCCGGTGTCCGCGCGGGCGCGGTGACAGATCTCGGCGACGGCCCGGGCGACACCGCGGTGGAAACGGGCCGCGAGGACCGGTGCGGGGGTGCCGCACCGCAGGTCCGCCAGAAGTGCGCGCAGGGTGGGCGCCGGGTCAATGCCCCGCTGCCCGGCGAACCCGAAGGGGTACGCCCCCCGGTCCGCGTCCCACGCCCGCGTCGCCACCGCCTCCAGTTCCATCGCGGCCTGTGCCTCGTATCCGGCCCGGTGGCACACGCCGGTCAGGGACGACACCGCGTCGAACAGGCGGCCCATGCTGGAGGTCGGGACGCACGCCACCTGCCGGTCCAGCTGCCGGCGCAGGACGGCGCGTTCGACGTCGGAACAGGCCCGTACGCTCGGCAGATCCGGATCCCAGTCCAGCCCCGCCGCCCACAGCCTGGCCAGCGCCAGCCGGCACGGGTTGGCGACGCCCGCGTCCGCGCCGGGCAGCGGGGCGGGGACGAGGTGGGCGAAGCGCCGGTAGCCGGAGTAGTCGGCGAGCAGGATCTCGCCGCCCCACACCGTGCCGTCGTCGCCGTATCCGGTGCCGTCGAAGGCGACGCCGATCACCGCAGTGGTGCCGTCCAAGCCGTGCTCGGCCATCGTGGAGGCGATGTGGGCGTGGTGGTGCTGGACCAGCCGCGGGGCGCCGTCCGCCAGTTGTGCGGCGCGACGCCGGGCCCAGCCGGTGGAGTGGTAGCCGGGGTGCCGGTCGGCGGCGACGACGGCCGGGGTGACTCCGGTCAGGCGTGCCAGGTGCTGCTCGGCGCGCTCGGCGGCCTCCAGCGTGGCCAGCTCCCCCATGTCACCGATGTGCGGCCCGAACCAGGCGTGCTCGCCCTCGCCCAGGCACAGGGCGTTCTTCAGGTCGCCGCCGACCGCGAGCACGGGCGACACCGGAACCGGGAGCCGCAGCGGGCGCGGAACGTAGCCACGGGACCGTCTGAGGACCTGTTCGGTGCCGTCCGGGCGTACCCGCAGCAGGGAGTCGTCGCACGGCGAGGCGATGGGCCGGTCGTGGGCGAGCCAGGCGTCGGCCAGTCGGGCGAGCCGGGTCAGGGCCTCGGCGTCGTCGGTGACGATGGGTTCACCGGAGCGGTTGCCGCTCGTCATCACGAGCACCCGGGGGCCGGGCGGATCACCGGGCAGCCCGAACAGCAGCGTGTGGACCGGGGTGTAGGGCAGCATCACACCCACGTGCGGGCTGCCCGGGCAGACCTGGTCGGCCAGGCGGAGGCCGTCCGCCGGTGTGCGCCTCGGCAGCAGCACGATGGGGCGGCGGGCGCTGGTGAGCACGGCCCGCTCGGCCGGGGAGAGGACCGCGATCCGCTCGGCGGTGGCGAGGTCGGCGCACATCACCGCGAAGGCCTTGCCGCCGCGTTCCTTGCGGTCCCGCAGCGCGGCGACGGCCCGGTCGTCGGTGGCGTCACAGGCGAGGTGGTAGCCGCCGACGCCCTTGACGGCGACGATCCGCCCGGCGGCCAGCAGCGCCCGGGCGGTGGCGAGGGCGTGCGCGTCCCGGGCCGGGCGCAGTCCGCCGAGGCCCGGGATCAGGGTCAGCCGTGGCCCGCAGTCGGAGCAGGCGACCGGCTGGGCGTGGAAGCGCCGGTCGGCGGGGTCGCCGTACTCGCGGGCGCAGGAGGGGCACATCGGGAAGCCGGCCATCGTCGTGGCCACGCGGTCGTACGGCATGCCGGTGGCGATGGTGAAGCGGGGGCCGCAGTGGGTGCAGGTGACGAACGGGTGCCGGTGCCTGCGGTCGCCCGGGTCGGCCAGTTCGCGCAGACAGTCGGGGCAGGTCGCGGTGTCGGGCGGGAGCAGGGTGCGGCCGCCGGCCCGCTCCGTGGAGCGGATCACGAAGGGGCTCGTGTCGCCGGTGGCGGGCAGGTCCTCGCCGGTGATGCCGCTCACGGTGGCGAGGGGCGGCGGCTGTTCGGCCAGCGCGGCGCAGAACCGGGCGACCTCACCTGCCGGGCCCTCGACCTCGACGATCACTCCGTCGCCGTTGTTGCCGACGAAGCCGGCCAGGCCAAGCCCGGCCGCGAGACGGTGCACGTACGGGCGGAAGCCGACTCCCTGCACCGTCCCCCGCACGGTGAGCCGGCGCCGCACGAGTCCGGTGGCGGGGGCGGTCATACGGCGGGAGTGCCGGCGGTGTGGTGGTGGCCGTGGGGATGCGGGGCGAGGGGTGGTTGGTGGAGGGTGCCGTCCCCGGCGGTGAGGGCGCGCTCCAGGAGGGTGCCGACACCGGATCCGGTGCGGGCACAGGACCGTACGATCTCCACGCCCGGGTTGACCCGGTGCACGTTGGTCCGGAAGGCGGTCTCGTCGAAGCCCGCCGGTTCGGCGAGGTCCGTCTTGGTGATCACGACCAGATGGGCGGAACCGAACGCGGTCGGGTACTTCAGCGGTTTGTCCTCGCCCTCGGTGACCGCCATCAGCACGACCCGCAGGGTCTCGCCGAGGTCGTACGCGGCCGGGCAGACGAGGTTGCCGACGTTCTCGACGAAGAGCACGGAGGTGTCCGCCGGCAGCCAGCCGGTCAGCCGGGCCCGGACCTGGCGGGCCTCCAGGTGGCACAGTCCGTCGGTGAGCAGCTGCTGGACGGGGGCGCCGGACCGGGCCAGCCGGACGGCGTCGTTCTCGGTGGCCAGGTCGGCGGTCAGCGCGGCCACCGGAACGCCCCGCTGCACCGCGCGGGCGAGGACGCGGCCGAGGAGTTCGGTCTTGCCGCTGCCGGGACTGGACAGCAGGTTGACGACGGTCACCCCCTGCCGGGCGAGGTCGCCGCGCAGATCCGCGGCCAGGTCGTCGTTCTTCGCGAGGACGGCCTGCTTGACGTCGGACCGGCACATGGGCGCTGCTCCTTGGGTGCGGCGGTGGAGCCAGGGCCACGTCCGTGCGGCCCGGGCTCCACCGATCTTCCGCTCAGCCGGCCGCCGTGCCGGGCAGCGCAGCCGGGGGCGGGGGCCCGGATTCCATCGGGCGGCCCAACGGGGGTGCGGGCGCGTCGGGGTCGGCGAGCAGGGCCGGGATCAGGGTGTGCAGGGCGTCCACGGCCGGGGCGACGGCTTCCCGGACCGGTGCGGTGAGCCCCGGGAGGAGGTCCTCGTCGCCGGACGGCAGCAGCTCGGGCTCGCAGGCCAGGACCAGGACGCGGGGCAGTGGCTCGTCGCCGAGGTGTGTCGCCAGGGCCAGCACCTTCGCCGGGTCCATTCCGTGGGCCTCGGGTACGACCGTGCCGTCGGGCGGTTCGGCCTCGATCAGGGACAGGGTGCCGGGGGCGTGACCGCGTCGGGCGGTGTCGACCAGGACGGCGGTGTCGTACCCGTCGAGCAGGTCGTAGGCGAGGTCCATGCCGCGGATGCCGTAGTCGCGCACCCGTACCTCGGGCGGCAGGGGGCGGTCGCCGAGGGCCCGGATCACCTCGGGGCCGAAGGCGTCGTCGGCGAGGAAGATGTTGCCGACGCCCGCCACGAGGAGGCGCGGCGTCAACGGACGTCTCCGGTGGGCGGGTCGAGCGGCCGGGGCGTGCCGGACGGTGTCTTGCGCACGAACTCCGAGCGCAGGGCGTGGTAGGGAGCCCGCGGGTCGAAGAACAGGGCGTGCATACGGGCCAGTTCGGCCTCGCGGTAGGCGGCGAGGGGGCGTTCGCGTTCGTCCGCGAGGCGGGTGACGGTCTTGTGCGCGATCCGCCCGTCCAGGCCCGGATCGGCGGCGAGAGCGGCCGCGAGCCGCTCGACCTCCGCGGGGAAACCGCCGGGCGCCGCCGGTACGAGCCGGTCCACGAGCCCCAGCCGCTCGGCGGACGCGGCGCTGACGGGCAGGGCCTGCGTGGTCAGCCGGTCGGCGTGGTCCGCTCCGACGCGGCGCGGCAGGGTGTACGTCCAGAACTCCGAGCCGTACAGGCCCATGCGCCGGTAGTGCGGATTGAGGACGACACCGGTGCGGCACCACACTTCGTCGGCGGCGAGGGCGAACATGGCGCCGCCGGCCGCCGCGTTGCCGGCGAGCGCGGCCACGACCAGGCGGTCCGTGGTGTGCAGCACCGCCTCGACCAGGTCGTCCATGGCGTTCAGGTTGGCCCACGACTCCTCGGCCGGGTTGGGGGCCGCCTCGATGACGTTCAGGTGGATGCCGTTGGAGAAGAAGTCACGGTCCCCGCCGAGCACGAGGACGCGGGTGGGGTGCGAGAGCGCGTGCCGGTAGGCGGCGAGCAGCCGGTGGCACTGGTCGGTGCTCATCGCGCCGCCCGGGAAGGAGAAGCCGAGGAAGCCGACGTCGCCGCGCTGCCGGTAGCGGATGTCGGTCCAGGTGCGTCGGTCGGGCGGCAGGTTCAGCGGGACGGGGGCCTCCGGGAGTCCGAGGGAGGGTTCCCAGGCGGCGACGACGGAGGCGGCCGGACGGCGGAAGGGCGCGGGGTCGCCGGAGTTCCTGCGCGGGCGGAGCTCGGGGATCCAGACCGCGCCGTCGCGGGTGGCCCGGCACACGGCGCCGGCGCGCCGGGCGAGGAGCTCACCGGGGCGGCCGCGCAGCCGGTCCTCGGCATGCCCGCCGTGCAGGAACACCTCGCGGCCGAGGAGTTCGTCCAGGACGCCGGGCTGGGAGTCGGCGCCGCGCAGTTTGCGCAGGACTGTCTCGGTGTCGTCCCGGTCCCAGTCGACGCGCCGCCGTTCCTGCCGGAAGGCGTCGCGCCACACCACGTCGATCGAGTCGTCCGTCTGCGGGCGGGGCTTGAAGGACCCTTCGGCGTAGCGCCGTACGGCGGTGAGAACGGCGGTGACGGCCGCGTCGGAGGCCTCGTTGCGGTACAGGTCGCTCTTGCCGACGGGCGGCACGGGGAACGGCTCCGCCGCCCAGACCGGGCCGGCGTCCATCGCCGCCTCGGCCTGCAGGACCGTCACGCCCCACTCCGCCGCCCCGTCGGCGATCGCCCAGTCCAGGGAGGAGGGGCCCCGGTCACCGGGCGGCCC
Source organism: Streptomyces sp. NPDC048191 (assembly GCF_040652655.1). Lineage (NCBI taxonomy): Bacteria > Bacillati > Actinomycetota > Actinomycetes > Kitasatosporales > Streptomycetaceae > Streptomyces > Streptomyces sp. NPDC048191. The sequence goes on along the minus strand of NZ_JBEZMO010000004.1, from coordinate 127,415 downwards.
CGGATGCACGATCAGACAGGTGCGGTCGCGCCACACGTCCTCGGGCAGGGCGGTCCTGAGCATCGGTGCGATGACGAGCTCCGGCCGCAGCTCGCGCACGGCGGCCCGTACCGGGTCGACGCCGTGTGAGGCGAGGACGACGTCCACCCGGTGCCCGTGGTCCGTCAGTTCGGCGTAGGCCCGCTGGGTGAGGCTGTTGAACGCGCTGGCGACGAGCAAAATGTCCATGACACGGCATCGTCGTCCTTTGCCGGCGTGCCGGGAAGAACCTCTGCGGCGTTTCGGCCGCTTCCGCCGGACCTCTTCCGCCATCCGGACCGCATCGCGCGGGGCCCGCCGGGGATCGCGGCGGGCTCGACCCCGGATCGCGCGCCCGGCTCGTGTCCCGGCGTGCTCCGGCAGGGCACGGCGCGCCAGGGCGGTGTGGTCGTCAACTCGTGGGCGAGCAGTGGCGGTTCGAGCCGCGACGGCCTACGGCACCGGGGCCGGCCCGGCGGATCGGAGGCTCAGGCGGCGAGGGCGCGGCCCGGTCCGAGCCGGTCCAGCAGCTCGTCCAGGTGGAGCTCGGCCACCGGGGCGAGGAGGTCGGGGTGGCGCAGCAGCGCCGCGGCGCGCCGGTCACCGTCGTCGGGGGTGAGCAGGCGCCGGAACTCGGCCGGTGCGCCCGAGGAGTGCTCGCCCTCGGCGAGGGCGGCGACGGCCTGTGCGGCGAGCTCAGGGTCGGTGAGCAGGCCGGCCGCCCAGCTGGCCACGACCTCGTCCACCCAGGTCCGCCAGGCGTGGTCCCCCTCCGGTCCGTCCTCGTCGGTCCGCTCGGCACCGGTGATCCAGTCCAGACGGGCGGCGCCGCCGGGGCCGGCCATCGTGACCAGGGCCGCGTCGATCTCGGTCGGATAGCGCAGCCACGCGGCGGCGGTCACGGCCTGCCGGGCCTGCGCCTCGCACAGGGCGGAGGCCAGCGCGCCGCCGCTGGCCGGATAGGCGACCGTGAGCCAGCGCGCCGTCGCGGCGATGAGGGAGGTCAGATCAGGGAGCACAGCCGGGCCGTCCGAGATGCGAAGGGGAACAGGGGCTCGACGCAACGGTAGCCCGGCGCCGGCCATGCCGGGAGGGGGTGCGAACCAGGTCATATGTGGCATCGCCCACGCCGGCCCGTCCTTGCGGCCCACGGCCGTCCCGTGACCCGGGAGCCCGTCGGCCGCGTGTCACCCCCTCGGCCCGGGGAACTCGTCGCAGTCCACGGCAGCACGTGCACGGAGGTGAGGGCATGACGCCGGACGTCGTGCGGTACGAGGACGAGGGCGATGTTCCGCTCGCCGGGTACGCCGTCCTCGCCTCCGTCTTCGCGGCGGGCGCCGGGGCCTACGCGGCGGTGGCACGCCGCCGGGGTGTCCGGCTGCCGCAGCAGGTGCCGCCGTGGGACGTCGTCCTGCTGGGCGCGGGGACGTACAAGGCGTCCAGGCTGCTGGCCCGGGACAGGATCACGAGCTTTCTGCGAGCGCCGTTCACCCGCCGGGCGGACGAGGGCGAGGCGAACGAGGTCATCGACGAACCGCGGGGCCATGGGATCCGGCGCGCCGGCGGCGACCTGCTGTCCTGTCCGTTCTGCATCTCCGCCTGGGCCGCCGGCACCCTGATGTGCTCCTACGCGGCGGCCCCCCGGCTCACCCGCCTCGTCTGCGGGGGCCTCGGAGCGGTGACGGTCGCGGACTGGCTGCAGTACGCCTGGACGTGGACGCAGCAGACGGCCGAGAGCTGAGCGAGCGGGGCGTGGCCGTGCCCGCCGCTATTCGTCGTCCGAGGCGGCGCTCACCTCGACGTCGAGCACGCCCGCGTCCTGGAACAGCTCCGACGCCAGCCCCGTCGGGTCCTCGGTGCCCTCCAGCTCCAGCAGCACCCGGGCCGCGTCGTCCGCGCGGCCGGGCAGCCGTTCGACTTTGACCTGCACGATCCGGAATCCGCGCCCGGTGCAGGTCTCCATCAGGCGGGGCAGCAGGGCCACACCGGTCCGGTAGGTCAGGCGCGCCTCGAAGGTGGCGGCCGCCGTGCCGGGGATCAGCCGGGAGGTGAGGAGCGGGTAGCCCCGCACCACCAGGAAGTGCAGGGCGGTCACCGCCAGCGCGAGGACGGGCAGTCCTCCCCCGCAGGCCATGCCGACCGCACAGGTCAGCCAGATGGTGGCGGCCGTCGTCAGGCCCCGTACGGCGTCCCGGCGCACGAAGATCAGACCGCCGCCGATGAAGCCGATGCCGGACACGATCTGCGCCGCCACACGGGAGGGGTCGAAGGAGACGTTCTGCAGCCCGAGCACCGCGGTGAACCCGTGCTGGGACACCTCCATCATCAGCGCACTGGCGATGCCGACCAGCGTGTGCGTACGCAGTCCGGCGCTCTTCTGCTGTGCCGCCCGCTCCCAGCCGATCAGGCTGGACAGCAGCAGCGCGAGCCCCAGCTCGGCCAGCTGCCGCAGCCCCTGGCCGTTGTGGACGTCCCACAACGGTGCCGCCAGCCCCGCTCCCGCCATGCACACCTCACATGTCGCTGCGCCGTCGTCCGGCTGGTTCGATGGTCCGCCGCTCACGCCTACCCCGCGACGGGGCCGCGACTCCCGCGGTCCGCGTACCGGCCGCGGCGCCGGGTACTCGGCCGGGACCGCGGGAGACGCAGGGCGATGCCGATGACGGCGCCGCCGTCGGGGCCGGGGCTCGTGCGTCGCCCGCCGCGAGGGACGGAGCGCACCGTCAGGACTTCGTGAGGAAGGAACCGGCCTCATGCGGCACGACGAGATGATCGGAAAGGTGCAGGCGCTGGCCCAACTGCCGGACCGGGGTTCGGCCGAACGCGCCGCGCACGCCGTCGTGAGCACGCTCTCGGAGCGGCTGCCGTCAGGGCTGGCCCGGCACGTGGCCGCCCAGCTGCCGCCCGACATGGGGGCGGCGATGCGGGAGGCGGCCGACGCGTCGCCCGGTGCCGACTCCGGTGTGCCGGTCGAGCGGTTCGGGCTGACCGTCTTCGCCGGACGCATCGCCGACCGGGCGGGCACCGACGAGAACACGGCCCTGCGGGATGCCGCCGCCGTGATGGAGGTGCTCGACGCGGCGCTCGCCCCGGAGCTGACCGAGCGGATGGCCGACGCGCTGCCCTCGGACATCCGTGACCTGCTGCCGGTGGGCCGGGCGGCCGAGAGCACCACCCGCCCGGGCCGGAAGGGCTGACACCGCCGCAGCGCCTTGGACGAACGGATGTGCGGACCGCACGGCACGCCCCTGCGGCGTGACGGAACCGGGCATTCATTGGTTCAATCGGTGTGCAAGCGCCCTCCGAGGGCAGACGCAGAGTGCCGCCCCCCGCCCCGTAGAGGTGTGTCATGGCCTTCTTCGCCCTGTCCCGGCACCAGCCGCTGGTCCTGCTCTCCGCGACCCAGCTCGCCTCCGAGTACGACCGGCTGACGTACGAGAACGAGCAGCTGAGGCATGCCGTCTCCTCGCACGCGGTGATCGACCAGGCCATCGGAGCCGTGGTCGTCCTCGGACGGATCGCCCCGGAAGAGGCCTGGCGGGCGCTGCGGGACGTCTCCCAGCGAACCAACACCAAGCTGCGGACGGTGGCCGAGCACATCCTGGACTACGCCCAGGGCGGGGCGCTCCCCGAACCGGAACGGGTCGAGCTCGCCAGGGCGATCACGCGCTACCGGCGCTGCGACGACCCGGACGAAGCCCCGACGGCTCAGTGACGTCCCCACCGCATGCGCCGGTGCCGGCGAGGCCTGGCCGGGCGGGACGACGGGGGCCGCAGGATCCATCGGTCCTCGACCTGGTCCAGGCCGTACAGCAGCATGCTGAGGACCGGGAGCAGCAGGGCGGCGACGGTGATCACTGGCAGACCCCTTCCTGCCGACAGTGACTCCCGGGTGCCCCGACCGGGCCCGAGCACCCCCGACGTGTGTGAAAGTCCTGTGAGCACCGGCCGCCGAGGCGGCATCCGGTGCGCGGGCGCGCAGGTGGCACCGGTGAGGCGGCCGCGGTCACATCCGCGGTCCGGCTTCCGTCAGTGCGGTGGAAGACGGAAACCGGTCGGGAGGGTGTGCCGCATGGATGTGTACGGCGCTGTCGTGAGCCGGCGGGCGGTGCGGGCCTTCACGGACCAGCCGGTCCCACGGGCCGCACTGGAGCGGGTCCTGGCCGCCGCCGCGCGCTCACCGTCGGGCGGCAATCTCCAGCCGTGGCACCTCTACGTGCTCGGCGGCGCCCGGCTGGCCGAGCTGAAGAAGCGCACGGCCGAGCGGTGCGCGGCCGGTGACCCGGGGGACGAACGGCAGTACAGGATGTATCCGCCGGACCCGAAGCCGCCCTACCGGGAGCGGCGGTCGGCGGCGGCCGCCCAGCGTTTCGGCGCGCTCGGGATCCGGCGCGGGGACACGGAGGCCCGCCGGGCGGCCGTGGACGCGAACTGGCGCTGTTTCGGCGCCCCTTGTCTCCTGCTGTGCTACATCGACCGCGACATGGGCGCGGCGCAGTGGGCCGACCTCGGCATGTACCTGCAGACGGTGATGCTGCTGGTGCGCGCCGAGGGCCTGCACAGCTGCGCGCAGATGGCGTGGTCGGTGTACCACCGGACGGTCGCGGAGGTGGTGTCGCCGCCGGAGGAACTGGTCCTGTTCGCCGGTGTGTCGGTCGGCTTCGCGGATCCGTCGGCACCGTACGCCCGCATCGACCGGGCACCGCTCGGGGAGACCGTCACGTTCCTCGACGACGGCGCGGGTGACCGGCCCGCCCGGCCCGGCTCGTCGTAGGCCGCTCCCGGCGTCCATGGCGAGCGCGTGCCGCAGCGTGCGCTTACGGTTCTGTACGTGTGACCGACCGTGACCACATGCGAAGGAGAGGGGCCGGGATCGGTGGTGGGCCATGGGCGTCGGCGGACGGCGGGGCCGGGCGACCGGCGCCGCCGGGGCCCGGTGCTGGGCAGCCGGCCGTCGTACTCCGTACGGCTCCCGGCCGCGCCCCGGTCCGAGCCGCTGCCGGTGGCCGAGCGGACGATGCCGTGGCTGCGGGTCGGGGCGGCCTACGCCTGGCGGCTCATCCTCGTCGGGATCGTCGTCTACGGGGTCTTCAGCGTCCTCGGCAGTTTCCAGCTCATCGCCGTGTCCCTCTTCCTCGCACTGATCATCACCTCCGTGCTGCGCCCGCTGACCGACCTGCTCGACCGCGCTCTGCCGCGGCCGCTCTGCGTGGCCGTGACACTGGTGGGCAGCATCCTGTTCCTGCTGGCCCTGCTCGCGCTGGTGGGCAACGCCGTGGTGGGTGAGTCGGGCCGGCTGGCGGGCGAGTTCCGGGGCGGGGTGCTCCGAATCGAGGAGTGGCTGCAGCGACCGCCGTTCCGGCTGAGCCCCGGCCGGCTGTCGCAGCTGGAGAGCCAGGTGACGCACTACCTGACCGCGCACCGGGCCAGCCTGCTCAGCCGTGCCGTCAGCGGGCTGGGCCAGGTGGTCGAGCTGGTCACCGGGGGCGCGCTGGCGCTGTTCGCCTCGGTGTTCTTCATCCACTCCGGGGAGCGTCTGTGGGCCTGGATGCGCGACCAGCTGCTGCCCAGCGGTGCCCGTCCGGCGGGGGACCGGGCGGGCCGGGCGGCCTGGCACGCCTTCGCCGGGTACACACGCGGCATCATCATCGTGGCCGGCACCAACGCCGTGCTGGTCGGCATCGCGCTGCTCGTGCTGCGGGTGCCGCTCGCGCTGCCGCTGACACTGCTGGAGTTCTTCGCCGCGTTCGTGCCACTGGTGGGCTCACCGGTCGCGCTCGCCGTCGCCACGGTCGTCGCGCTGGCCGGGCGCGGGCCGTTCACCGCCCTGGCGGTGCTGGCGCTGATCGTCGTGATCGGCCAGTTGGAGGGTCATGTGCTGCATCCGCTGGTGATGAGCTGGGCGGTGCGGCTGCATCCGCTCGTCGTCGCGGTGTCGGTGATCGCCGGCAGCATCATCGCGGGGGTGATCGGTGCCGTGGTGGCCGTCCCGCTGGTCTCGGTGGTGTGGGCGGTGCTGCGGGCACTGCGCGCGGTGCCGCCGTGAAGGGAGGAACGCGGCTCCGCCGTCGTACCGCTCAGCGCAGGGCCGCCGCGACGAGCCCGCGGACCTCCTCCTCCCGCACGCCGCCGCCGTTCACCAGCCGGTCGAAGACGAGGCCGTCCACACAGGTCAGCAGCGTCACCGTACGTTCCTCCGGGTCCGTCACGCCCTGCGCGGCGAGGAAGGCGCAGACCGCCTGGCGCGCCGGGTTGTCGCGCGGCACCAGGATCTCGCGCAGTTCGGGATGGCGTGCGCTCTCCACGGCACACGCGTACCGCGCGAGGGAGCGCGTCCGGCCCTCCCCGTCGAGCCGTACGCGCGCCAACTCCACGATCCCGCCGACCAGTTCGCCGGCCGTCAGCGGCATCGGCGCCCGCGCACCGAGCTCCCGCAGCTCGGCCTGGTCGAGCGCCACCAGGCGCCGGACCAGCGCGGTGAGCAGGGACTGCCGGGTGCGGTAGTACGCGGACGTGGTGCCGGCAGGCAGCCGCGCCTCCCGGTCCACGGCGCGATGCGTCAGCCCCCGCATGCCGGCGTCGGCGAGCACGGCGATGGCCGCGTCCGCCAGGAGAGTACGTCGATCTGTGGACACGCCTTCTTTCTACACCCCCGTTTCTACAGCCGTAGAGAGCCCGTTGTACGGTCTTCTACAGCTGTAGAAGTCGGACGAGAACCGACGGTGAAGGGGGACCGGGCATGGGTGGCACGGCGGTGGTGGTCGGAGGCGGCATCGGCGGTCTGGCGGCGGCGATCGGCCTGCGCCGGATCGGCTGGGACGTACGGGTCGTGGAGCGGGCCGCCACGTTGGCCGACGCGGGCGCGGGCATCTCCCTGCACGCCAACGGGCTGCGCGCCCTGGACGCCCTCGGCGTCGGAGCGGACGTACGCGCGGCGGCCCGCCCCCAGTACACCGGCGGCACCCGCACCCCCGGCGGCCGCCGGCTGGCGCGGATGGACGGCGCCGCCCTCGAACGCGCGCTGGGCACGCCGATCGTCGGCATCCGGCGCACGGTGCTGCACCGCCTGCTGCGCGACGCCCTGCCGCCCGAGTGCCTGCTCGTCGGCGTCACCGTGTCCGCCCTGGACCGCTCGGCCGCCGACCGGGTCGGCGTGCCGGCCGGGGACGAGGTGCTGGACGCCGACCTGGTCGTCGCGGCCGACGGCGTGGGCAGCCGGCTGCGCTCACTGCTGTTCCCCGGCCATCCCGGCCCGGTCTACGCCGGCTCGACCGTGCTGCGGGCGGTCACCGAACGCCCGCTGGAGCTGTGCAGCGACTTCGAGCTGACCTGGGGCCGGGGTGCGGAGTTCGGGCACATCGCCTTCGGTGACGGCCGGGCCGAGTGGCACGCGGTGCTCAACGCGCCGGCCGGCGTCCGCCACGCCGACCCGCTCGGCATGCTGCGCCGGCGCTTCGCCGACTGGCACGATCCGGTCCCCGCGCTCCTGGACGCGACCCGGCCCGAGGACGTACTCCACCACGACATCCACGAACTGGCCACGCCCCTGCGGTCGTTCGTCGCGGGCCGGGTGGTGCTCCTCGGCGACGCGGCGCACGCCATGACGCCCCACCTCGGCCAGGGCGCCTGCCAGGCCCTGGAGGACGCGGTCACGCTGGCCGCCGCCCTCGCCTCGCAGCCCTCGGTCACGACGGCCCTCGCCCGCTACGACGCCGAGCGCCGCCCGCGCTCCCAGGCCGTCGCCCGCGCCGCCCGGCAGGCGGGCCGGATGGGACAGCAGCTGTCCCATCCGCTGGCCGTCGCCCTGCGCAACACCGCACTGCGGCTCGCCCCGTCCCGGGTGACGGTCCGGGCGATCCTGCGGCACGCGGACTGGACGGCGCCGAGCCTGGACTGACGGGCCCGCCGGGAGCTTCTCGGCGACTCCCGGCTCCGGCCAGGTCAGGAGTGTGCCGACTCCCCATGTGCCGAGCACGCGTGCGCCGCCTCGGCCGCTTGCCGCCGCCGCCCGTTCGGCCCGTTCGGGCACCGCTCCCGGCCGGGCGACGCGTAGGGCACGCGGCGCTGGTCACCCGGGACGGTATGCGAGACCGGTGGACGGTGTGGGGCGGTGACCGCGGTGGCACCCGGGGCGCCGTACGTGGGGTACGGGTGACGGGGCGGGCCCTGTGGCACGAGGTGACGGCCGCGGCGCACAGCGCGGCGCGGGCCTGGGCGGGGCCGTGCCGGGAGCGTGACCTGGCCGTACAGGCGGTGAAGGCGGCGCTGGCCGCGTGGGTGGCCTGGGCGGTGGCGGGCTGGTGGCTGCACGCGCCGGTGGCGTTCGTGGCGCCTTGGGTGGCGGTGGTGCTGGTGGAGTCGACGGTGTACCGGTCGATCGCGCACGGGCTCCAGCAGCTCGCGGCCATCGCGGCCGGCACGGTCGTGGCCACCGCGGTCGCGCTGCCGCTGCACCACACGGTGGCCGCGATGGCCGTCGTCCTGCCCCTCGCGATGCTGCTCGGCCAGTGGCGGCGGCTGGGCAGCCAGGGGATCTACGCGGCCACCGGTGCCCTGTTCGTCCTGACCAACGGTGCCGTCACGGTGGCCACCTCCGCTGCCCGGCTCACCGAGGCCCTGTTCGGAGCCGCGGTCGGCATCACCGTCAACGCGCTGGTCAGGCCGCCGCTGTACGTGCGGGACAGCCGGGCCGTGCTGAAGGACGCGACCGAGGAGGCCCACGACATCCTCCGGGCCGTGGCGGAGGGGCTGGCCGGGGGACGATGGGACGCCGAGGAGGCCGGTGCCTGGCACGAGCGGGCCCTGCGGCTGCACCGGCTGGTGGAGCAGGCCCGCTCCTCCGCCGAGTGGAGCCGGGAGAGCCTGCGCGGAAACCTGCGCCGCCACCGCACCGGTGCCGTGCCACCGCCCGGCGAGGGCTACGACGACGCGGTCATGGTGCTGGACTACGCGGCCGTGCACACGGCGGGCGTGACCCGCACGGTGCTGGAGGCCGCCACCGAGGGCCGCGCGGCACCCCGGCCGTATCCCGAACTCGCCCGCCGGTACGCCGAGTTCCTGCGCCGTACCGCGCACGCGCTACGGCTCTACAGCCACAGCCGGTTCGGCGGCGACCGCGACGACGAGCTGCGCGCGGCGGTGGCGCGGTTGCGCGCGACGCTGGACGAGCTGCGCCGGGACCTGGTCCGTTCCACCAGGGACGACCCCGACGAGGTCGCCACCTACGGCGCGCTGCTCGCCCAGGCGCACCGGCTGGCCGATCAGCTGGTCGTGTCGGGTACCTGACCTGGCCACCGGCTTTTCCGGCCGGCGGGCCGGACGCCGGGGGCGCCCCCGTCAGAGAGGTCCTCCCGTGCACACTTGCCCCGGCGCCGCTCCGCCCACCCGCACATCCTGGGGGTGACAGGACCAGGCAAGGAGGTCGCCGGGCTCCTAGGATCGTGGACATGAGCAGGCCGAACGCACTCGGGGAGTACCTTCGGGCGCGCCGTGAGCTGACCGATCCGGCGGACGCGGGGCTGACCGTCGTGGGCGTACGCCGTACCCCCGGGCTGCGCCGTGAGGAGGTCGCCACCCTGGCCGGGATCAGCGCCGACTACTACCTCCGCCTGGAGCAGGGCCGCGACCGCAATCCGTCCCCTCAGGTCCTGGAGGCCCTGGCACGGGTGTTCCGGCTGGACACGGCCGCCACCGAGCACCTGCTGAGCCTGTCCACCGCCCGCCCGGCGTCGCCGCGGCGGCGCCGCGAGGCGGTACCGGCCGGAATCCGGCAACTGCTCGACGCGATCAACCTTCCGGCGTTCGTGGAGAGCCGGATGTTCGACGTACTCGTCGCGAACCGGCTGGCCACCGCCGTGTCACCCAACATCCGGCCCGGAGTGAACCGGCTGCGCTCGCTCTTTCTCGACCCCATCGAGAAAGAGCTCTACCCGGACTGGGACCAGGCGGTCAGAGGCATGGTCGCCGGGTTCCGCGCGTCCGTGGGGAGCGACGTGGACGATCCGCGCATCGTGCAGCTGGTCGGCGAATTGTCGTTGGCCAGCGACACGTTCCGGCGGCTGTGGGCCCGGCACGACGTCACCGCGCTGGCCGGAGGATCGATGCGACTGCGTCACCCGCGGCTCGGCATGCTCGAACTGCGCCGGGAGAAACTGCCGATCAGCGACTCCGGTGGCCAGATCCTCGCGATCTACCACGCCGAGCCGGGTTCGCGGACGGCCCGCGCACTCGAGTCGCTCGTGTCGCCGACGGCCACCGGGGCAGACCGTACGTCCGAGGCCGACACCGGAACCCGGTGAGCCCGGGCGGGACAGCGCGACCCGTCGGCGGCCGTTTCGCGACCAGGGGGCGGTGCGGGGCGCCTGGCGATGACGGAACCCTCCGCATCGCGGCCGAACCGCATGCCGAGCGCCTACGCGGCTCCCGGCTCCCGTACGCCGAAGAGGGCGGGGCCCACGGAGAGGGTGCCGTCGGTCAGTGGCCGGCAGCGCACTCCCCCGCCACCACGCAGCGCGCGCTGCGCACCCGGCCCGAGGGTGGTGTCCATCCAGGCGCAGGGGCGGGCCGCGCTGCGCACCGCCAGTTCCACCGGGCCTGTGCCGCAGTCGAGGAAGACGGTCGCGCCGGCATAGGCGTCGATGTCGACCCCCCGCAGCAGGACATTGCGCCGGGTGCGCAGCAGGTCCGCCGGGTGCGGCCCCTGTTGCGGAAGCCGCTCTACGGCCATCAGGGTGATCGAGGCGTTGCGGTGGGCGGGCCGGTTGAAGTACCGGTCACCGACCAGCCCCAGCCCGTCACGCACCTCCGCCGTCTCCACCAGTTCGCCGGGCGGCAGCTCCGGCATTCCGTCGCCCGGCCGGCCCGCGAGCCGGTGCACCGGGGAGACGAGCAGCTGAAGGATGTCGACGTGGAGCACACGACGAGCCTACGTGGGCGTGAGACCAGGGCGTAGAAGGGACGGGGGTGCTCCGGGTGGCGTACCCGAAGACGTTGTCGTCGGCGATGGCGAGGCCGACATTCGTGACCTTCAGCCCGTGCGGCCCCCGGACAGCCGAAGGTGCGCGCGGTGTCGGCGTAGGCGGTGCGTTCGAGGGCGTGGGGCATGGCCGGAGGTGCGGTCCTGTGGCGCGGGGCTGGCGTGGTGCGGGCTTCGGGGCGGGGGCGGTCCTGCACCCCGGACGTCGGCGGGGACGTGATGCGTGACGACGTCGTGCGCCGGGACTCGCGCCGGTGCGGGACCTCCGTACGGTCCGACACGGCGCCGCGCCTCGCCGGGGAGACCCTCGCCAGGCGGTGGTTACACGTGTAACATCTCGCTGCGCCGACGGCCTCGGGCCGCCGGAACACCCCCCGGCCGACGACGGAAGGCCCTGCCATGACCGCAACAGCGCCCACCCAGACCGACACGGGCTGGCCGCCGCCCCCGTTCCGCGCCCCCACCCCCGCCGTCACCGGCACCGACGGGGTGCGTCGCTTCCACGGGCTGAGCTACGCCACTTCGCCGGGATACCGGCCGCGTCTGCTGGACGTTCACGTACCGCCCGCCGACGGACCCGTACCGGCCGTCGTCTGGATCCACGGCGGCGGCTGGCTGGAGGGCGACCGGCGCTATCCGCCGCCGACCGTGCCCGCGGAGCTGCTGCACGGAGCCGTGCTCGGCGCGGGCCTTGCCCTGGTCGGCATCGACTACCGGCACAGCCTCGAAGCGCCGTTCCCCGCCCAGCTGCACGACGTCAAGGCGGCCATCCGGTACGTACGGCGCCACGCCGCCGCCCTCGGCATCGACGGTGAACGGATCGGCGTCTGGGGCGAGTCGGCCGGCGGTCACCTCGCCGCGATGGCCGGCCTGGTGCGCGCGGACGTCCACGGCACCGGCCTCGAAGGGGCGGAGGGCGTACGGGAGGAGGACAGCGGGGTGCTGGCCGTCGTCGACTGGTACGGCGTGTCCGACATCGAAGCGATCCTCGGTCAGCCCATGCCGCCCCTGCCCGGCGAGCCGCCGTACCCGAACCCGATCGACACACTGCTCGGCGGCCCGGAGGCCGAACGCCCGGCGCGGGCACGCGTCGCCAGCCCCGTGACCTACGCGGCGGACGGCGGCGCGCCCCCCTTCCTGCTGATCCACGGCCGCGAGGACCGGGTCGTCCCCTACAGCCAGAGCGAGGCGCTGGCCCGGGTGCTCACCGACGCGGGCGGTGACGTCACACTGCGGCCCGTCGAGGGGGCCGACCACATCTTCCTCGGCTCCGCGGAGGTACCCGCGATCGTGGCGCACAGCGTGGAGTTCCTGCGGAAGCACCTGAGCGCCTGACCCCGAGCACCCGCAACGGAACCGCAGGGCCGGACACCACCCCTGTCGCGGACCGTTCGGAGCCGGTTCCGTCGTTCCCCGCGCCGCCGAGGGCTGCCGTCGGCGGAAGGCGTCAGGCGGACTCCCGGCGTACGAGGACGGGTTCCACCCCGGGCAGCGGGGGCGCGGTGCCTGTCTCCATCAGGGTGTGCAGTGCCGCGGCGACCTGGGCGGCGGAGGGTGCGTCCAGCCGGATCGTCGTGAGCGCGGGGCGCTGCAGGGCCGCCGTGACCAGGTCGTCGCAGCCGACGACGGCGACGTCATCCGGCACGGCGACGCCCGCGTCCCGCAGCACGGCCAGCAGCAGCGCCGCGTACTCGTCGTTGTAGGCGAAGACGCCGTCCAGACCACGTTCCGCCCAGCCGTTCGCCAGCTCGGCGGCGGACGCGCGCGTGTACTCCAGCTCCACCGGTGTCACCGTGGCCGTCGTCCGGGCGGCCACGCTCCGCGCGCCGGCCAGGCGGGGCTCGGCGAAGGCGGACAGGCCGCGCTCGCGGGGCATGACGACACCGATGTGCCGCCGACCCTGTGCGACGAGGTGGTCGACCGCGAGCGCGCCCACCCGCTGATCGTCGAAGACGACCGTGCAGACCCCTTCGACCGGACCGGGCGCGAAGGCCATGAGCGCCTGGACTCCGGCTCTCCGGAGCACATCCGCGCCGGCCGCGTCGAGGCTCGTACCGTCCAGGGCGAGGACCGCGCCCGGGCGCAGCTCGGCCCAGGCGCGGGCCGCGGAGCCGGGGTCGGTGAACCGGCCGGCGTGCAGGACGGCCGTGTAGCCGTACCGCTCCAGCTCCGTGTGCAGGTCGTCCGTCCAACCGCTGACCAGGCGGCCGATGGCGGACACGGCGGCCGGGATCAGCACCAGGTTGTTGCGTCCCGCCCGCAGGGAGCGGGCGGCCGCGTGCGGCACATAGCCGAGGGTGTCGGCGGCGGCGAGAACCTTCGCTCGGGTCGCCTCGCTCACGCGGTGCGCCTGGGTGTTGTTCAGCACGAAGGAGACGGTGGCCCGCGAGACGCCCGCCAGCCGAGCGACATCGGCACTGGTGACGGCCGCGGCCGCTTTCCTCGCCATGGTCCCCTTCCGCTCCCCGGGCCATCCCCGCAGGTCTCACGTTACACGCGTCAAGTACACGGGCGTCGCGAGCGGGTGCAGGCCGTGATGACACGAGTCAGCAACGAAGCCCCTTCCCTGTAGCAGACCCCCTGTTCAACCCCGGCAGCCGGGTGCTACACAAAGAGCCACCGACTTGGTTACTCGTGTAAGTGACCCGTGCCGTCACCGATCCGGAAACCGCGGATCGCTCTCCCCGACGCCGTGCCCCCACCCGGCTCACCCCTTCCCCTTCCCCTCTTCCTCCTCCTCTTCCTCCCAGGAGTCGCCATGCCCCTGCCGACCGACGATCTCCGGCCTGCCACCGCGCAGGCCGCGCCCGGGTCCCCGCAGCGCGGACTGATGACGCTGCTGCTCGTCGCCAACGCGTCGATGTACGCGGTGTACATGGGGGTGGGGTCCGTGCTGCTGCCCACCCAGGTCGCCGCGATCGACCCGCACCACAAGGTGGCGCTGCTGGGCCTGATCGCCGGGGTCAGCTCGGTGTTCGCGACCGCCTGCAATCCGCTCGCCGGCGCGCTCTCCGACCGTTCGGGACGCCGGAATCCCTGGGTGCTCGGCGGAGCGCTCGCCTCGCTGGCCGGTCTCGCCTTCCTGGGCAGCGTGCGCACGGCCCTGCTGGTGGGCATCGGCTGGTGCCTGGTCCAGGCGACCATGAACGTCTACCAGGCCGCCGTCACCGCCATCGTGCCCGACCGGATCCCGCCGGCCCGCCGGGGCACGGCCTCCGCCCTGGTGGGGCTGGCCCTGCCGGTGGGCGGCACGCTGGGCGTCCTCATCGCCTCCAGAACCGCGGGTCATCTCTCCGTCGGCTACCTGGCGTTGGGGCTCGTCGCGGCAGCGGCGGCGGTGCTGCTGACGGCACTGTGCCGGGACCTCGCGCGGGAACGGGACGCCGCCCCGGCACCGGCACTGCCCTGGCGCCGGCGCGCGGCGGCCTTCCTGTCCGCGCTGCACAGCCGCGACTTCCGCTGGGCCTTCATCGGCCGGGCCCTGATGGTCCTGGGCTACTTCTCCGTGGTCGGCTACCAGCTCTACATCCTCGACGACCACATCTCGCTGCCGAAGGGGCTCGGCGCGGCCGGTGCCATGGCGGTTCTCACCCCGGTGTCGATGGCGGCGATGGCCGTCTCCACGCTGGTCGGCGGCCTGCTGTCGGACCGCTGGAACCGGCGCAAGGTCTTCGTCGGCGTCTCGGCGGCGCTCGCCGGTGCCGTCATGGCGGTGCCGGTGATCGCGCCGACCTGGCCGGGCATGCTCGTCTTCAGCACGCTCAACGGGCTGGCGTTCGGCTGCTTCATGGCCGTGGACACCGCCGTCGTCACGCTCGTACTCCCCCGTGCCGAGGACGCCGCACGCGATCTGGGTGTGCTGAACATCGCCAACGCCGGCCCCCAGATCGTCGCGCCGTTCGTGGCCTCCGCCGTGGTCACCGCGCTCGGCGGCTACACCCCGCTGTTCCTCTTCGGCGGCGCGCTGTCCCTGCTCGGCGCCCTCGCCATCCTGCCCATCCGCGGGGTGCGCTGAGCCCCCGTCACTGCTTCTTCCGCCTCTCTCTTCCAGGAGTTCCCGTGCCTCGCGGACCCCTCCTCCCGCCGGCCGCCCTGCTGCTGCGTGCCGCCGGCAAGGCACCTCCCTGAACTGGTGGTGCTCGCGGGAAAAGGAGTTGTCCGGGCGGCCGGTCCGCCGCCACGATCGGCGCATGACCTCGATGACTGCCTTCATGCCGCCGACCGCCGCCGACCGATCGGTGCGCGGCCAGCAGCAGCCCGGCCCGTCATGGAGGCCGACGCCCGTTCACGCGTGACCGCGGCACTGGTCGCGGGGCTCCTCGCCGGTTACGGCATCGCCGTGCCCGTGGGGGCCGTCGGGACCTATCTGGTGGCGTTGACGGCGCGGACCTCGTGGAAGATCGGCGCGTGCGCCGCGCTGGGGGTCGCTACCGCGGACGGTGTCTACGCGTTGGTGGCCGTGCTCGGAGGCTCCGCGCTGGCGCACGCCGTCGAGCCGGTCACCCACCCACTGCGCTGGGCCGCCGCCTCGGTGCTCGTCGTGCTGGCGGTCCGCGGCGCGGCGACGGCGGTCGCCCACCACCGCGAGCCGCGGGCGGCCTCACGGACCGAGCGGACTCCGCCGCGCCCCGCCCGGGCCTTCCTGGGGCTGTGGGGTGTCACGATGATGAATCCCCTCACCGTGGTCTACTTCGCGGCCCTTGTGCTCGGCAGTCAGACGTCGGCCGATCCGCCTCCGCTCGAACGGGCCGCGTTCGTCCTGGCCGCCTTCGCCGCGTCCGCCAGTTGGCAGCTGCTCCTGGCCGGCGGCGGAGCGTTGCTCGGCCGGCTCCTGACCGGCAGCCGGGGACGGCTCGTCACGGCCTTGGCGTCCAGCGCGGTGATGACCGCCCTCGCCCTCCGCATGGTCCTCCAGCACCACCCGTAGGGGACTTCCGTCACATGCCGTGGGCCGGGGTCGCCGTCATCGGTGGCACCAGCGGCAACCATCGCCGCCACGCCCTCGGCGCCACGCCCTCGCCGGCGCGCGCACGCCCGGTCAGCCGGTCGCGAAGACCTTCAGCCGGTCCAGGGCACCGTTGAAGCGGTCGTGGTCGCCGACGCTCTTGCCTGCGGAGGTGTACTGCCACATCGTGTAGACCGACCAGCCCGACGGCAGCGTCCCGGCGGTCGAGGCATAGCGGGCGATCCACAGCGGGTTGGCCCCGAAACCGGAGTTGTTGCCGGTGCACTGGGCCCACCAGCTGGTCGCCGTGTAGATGACGGCGTCACGGCCGGTGCGGGACTTGTAGCGGTTCACGAAGTCCCGGATCCAGCTGACCATGCCGCTCGTGGACTTGCCGTAGCAGGCGTCGCCGTACGGATTCCATTCGATGTCGAGCACTCCGGGCAGGGTCTTGCCGTCCTTGGACCAGCCGCCGCCGTGGGCCAGGAAGTAGTCGGCCTGGGCGGCGCCACCGCCCGTGTCCGGGGTCGCGAAGTGGTAGGCGCCGCGGATCATGCCCACGTTGTACGGGCCGTTGTACTGCTGGGTGAAGTAGGGGTTGGTGTAGGACGTCCCCTCGGTGGCCTTCGTGTACGCCCATTTGATGCCGTCACCCCACAGGCCCGACCAGTTGACGTCACCCTGGTAGCTGGCGACGTCGACGCCTTCGGTCTGGCTGGCCCGGGGGACGGTGGGCGGGGCGTCGGCTCCGACGGCGCGTCCGTCGTGGGCGAGGACGCCGATGCCCATGTAGGCGCTGCCGCGCGGGGGTACGTCCCCCGAGTCGGAATGTGCAGCGGGGCTGGACAGGGAGAGGAGAAGGCCGGTCAGGGCGCCCATGAGGGCGAGGCGTGAGCGGCCGCGGTGGAGGAATACGAGGCTTCGCACACGATCCATCTGACCCGTGGTCGGGCTGTACCGCACTCCGGGTACCGCCCAACGACTCCATCGCGGGCCGTGTTTGGTCCGTATGGGTGGTCCCCGGGTGGCTTACGGGCCGGTCGTGGGAGCGGACGCGGTGCCGCGTCCCACGACCGGCCCGCGCGGTCAGCCGTCGATCCGGTGCTGGGTCCAGAAGGAGGTGAGGTCGGTGCTGGTGGCGGCCTGGGCGGCGGCCTTGAACTCGGCCGTGGTGGACACGCCGTACCAGTGCGCGGTCGCGTAGTCCTTCAGCAGCTTGGTCATGGCGGTGTCACCGAGGACGCGGCGCAGGTCGTGCAGGGCGCACTTGCCGTAGCCGTAGACGACGGTGGAGTAGCGCGAGGAGTGCGCGTCCCAGTAGGCCATGGAGTTGGTGATCTTCTCGGCGCTGGAGGCCCAGGACACGCTGTTCCAGCAGTTGCTGCCGGTCTTGCCGAGGGCGAGGTCGGTGGCGTAGTCGGTGAACGCCTCGTCCAGCCAGGGGCTGTTGTACTCGTCGTCGCCGACGATGCCGTACCACCACTGGTGGCCGATCTCGTGGGTGAGGGCGGTGGAGCTGACCACGTCCAGGACGAAGCCGGGGTACTCCATTCCGCCGAACCAGTAGTTGTTGTCGAGCACGGCGTCCAGTTCGCCGTAGGGGTAGGCGCCGAAGCGGGCCGCGTGGGCGTCCACGGCGGTCTTGGCGGTGCTGAGCATGGACTGGGCGCTGGAGGAGCTGATGCCCGAGACCGAGTAGACGTTCACCGCGACACCGGCGGAGGAGGTGCCGGAGATCTTGGTGAAGGGCCCGGCGGCCCAGGCGAAGTCACGAACCTTGGACGCCGTCGCCGTGGTCACCGTACGGCCGCTGGAGCCGGGGGTGTCGGTGGAGGTGCCGGTGGCCGGGACCAGCAGGCCGTTCGGGTGGTCGAGGGTCACCTTGAAGTCCGCGGCCAGGGAGTAGAACGACTCGCCGTTGTCGGTGTACGGGTCGAGGTGCCAGCCGGCGCTGTCGCGGACCGCGAGGACGGGCAGGGCGTTGCCGATGAAGCTGTAGGCGCCGTCGTGGCCGAAGCGGTCGGCGCCGCTGGGCACGGTGATGCCGAGGTCGAAGCCGAGGGTGGCGCTCTGGCCCTGGGCCAGCGGGGCCGGCAGGTCGATCTTGAGTGCGGTGCACGCCACCGAGGGGGCCTCCGCGGTGCCTCCGGTGACGTTGGTGACGCGGATCGGCATGGCGTCGCAGGTGCCGTGGTAGTTGTCCCACAGCCGCAGGTAGACCTCGTTCAGCGCGGTGGCCGAGGCGTTGGTGAAGGTCACGCTCTCGTGCCCGGCCCACGCGGTGCCGGTCGTGTCGCTGCTGAGGTTCACCGTGTACGACGGTGCGGCCGGGGTGCGGGTGGAGTCGCCCGGCGGTGGCGCGGAGCCACCGGAGGTGTCGAGCGCGATGTCGTCGAGCACGAAGCTCGTCCGGAGGCTGGAGTCCTCGGTGCCGGTGAAGGAGAGAGCGACGGTCTGCCCGGCGTAGGCCGACACGTCGATCGACTTCTTCACGTACCCGGTGTTCTTGTCGAGGTTCGAGTAGGTGGCCAGCGTCGTGCTGCCGATCTTGGCCCTGAGCTTGTCGTACGCGACGGAGGAGGTCGTCTCGTCCGTGTCGATGTGCAGCCAGAAGGTGAGCGTGGCGGCGTCGCAGCCGGCCGGGATGGTGACGCTCTGGCCGAGGGTGTCCGTATGACTGCTGCCGACACCGTCCAGCCAGGCGTAGGAGCTGCCGCCGTGGGCGGTCTGTCCCGCGCGGCTGGTGATGACGGTGGAGGAGGACGCCGACCAGGGCGATGTCCCGCTCTCGAAGCCGCCGTTGCCGACGACCTGCGCCGGGGTGCAGGCGGCGGGTGCCGCGGTCGGCCGGGCGGCGGCGGGTGTGCCGGGGAGCACGAGGGCGGCCACCGCGGCGACGGTGAGCGCACCGGCGCCGAGGGCCTTGTGGGGGGTCGATCTCACACGCTACTCCTTTGCGGCGGCCGGGATTCCCGGCCTGCTCGATGGCCGCCGGCCGGCTGGGGTACGCCGGGGCGGCCGCTGACAGGGCTTGCGCGATCGCTGCACCGTGAGGTGCGCCGCGCCCTCATGGGGTCGGGGCGCGGGCTGCCGAAAGAGTGACAGATTTGACCGGACCATGCCAGAAGTGCGGGTGAATGTGCCGACCGACCGCCGGTCAGGAAGCGCGCAGCGTCACGAAGACCGCCGTCAGCGGGGTGCCTTGCGGGTCCTGCCAGCCGCGCGCCACATGGCCCGTCGCTCCCTCGGGGCGCAGCGGCGGGTTCTCGGGGACGGGGGTCAGGACACGGTGCAGGTGCAGGACCATGCCGTGCGGCACGGGGAGTCGGGTGCCCTCCTCGTCGTCGGCCGGTTCGGGGGCGAAACCGTCCAGGGGCAAGGGGGCGCCGGTGCAGGAGCGGACCACCTCGGGGTCCAGGGCGCCGTCCACGCTCTGGGCCTGCGCCTGGGCCCGGCCCTCGATCAGTGCCAGCAACTCCGTGACCAGTACCGGGTCGTGGACGCCGTCGTACACCCAGCGCTTGCCCAGCACGCCGTGCTCCGTCGTGCCGACGAGCGCGTGCTCCGCCCCCTCCAGCGGAGCGCCGCGATAGCTCAACGGCACGAGATAGGCGGTCTGCTCCGGGGTGGAGGTGTCCGTGGCCACCATGAACTCGATGCCGACCTCGCCCTCCGGGTCGTCCAGCCGGAAGCCGCCGGACCTGGTCAGCACCGGGGTGTCCGGGCCGCCGCGGTACCAGGGGCGCGAGGGCAGCCAGTCGGTGAGCAGCTCGAGCTTCGTGGGCTTGAGCGTGGTGTGGTGGATGATGGCCATGCCTGCGGTGCTCCTCCGTCGTACGGATGCTGTACCCCGCAGCTTCGCACATCGTTCCCGCAGGTCATCCCTCCGGCGCTGGCAGTGCCGGAGTCAACTCGGACCAGACGTTGGGCAGTTCGCCGGCCACCGGGCCGTACACCGCGGCGCCGCGTTCGAGCGCGGTGCGCACGGCGAGCGGGACGAGGACCTCGGGGACGCCGTAGACGAGAGGTCAGAACCGGTCCTGCGGATGGCGCCCCGTCCAGGCCGGCCGGTGGCCCGGCCCAGCCGGGAGGCGTCGGCGACGAGCCGCGTCACCTCGGAGTTCGCGGGCCGGATGCGCGCGGGGTCCGCGCGGACGTCGAGGGCGGTGTCCATGACCTTCCCGTGGCATGCGGGGCGCGGACGCGGGTATTCGCGCTGCGACGTGCCCCGTCGACTACACGCCAGGCGATACGACACGACACATCAGAGAGGCGGAAAGCATGCTGATGGCACACCCTGCCGTTCTGCGGGACCTCATCGCCCAGTACGAGGCCCTCAAGGTGCTCGGAGCCGGGGACAGCACTCCGCAGGCACGGCAGCGACTGGCGGACGTGTCCTACACGCTGTGCGTCGCCACCGGTACCAGAGACGTCGACATGGCCCTCATCGCGGCGCGCCACCGGCTGTCCGGAGCCCGCCCGGAGGACGACTCCCTGCTCGAGCCGGCCGGCCCGGCGGGGCCGGTGTCCGCGATCTGACGGCACTCACACCGGGACACGGCCTCCGAACGGGGCCGTGTCCCGGCGCTGTTGTCCGCTCCAACCCCCTGAACTCGTTGCGTCCCGCTTCTGGTCGCCGAGACCAACCGGACGGTATACAGGCCCAGTCGAACGCGCGAGGGCCGCTCTTTGGTGCCGGCACCGTGCGATGAACCGGCCTCAGGGGGAGGATCCATGGCGAACGGCACAGCTGCGGTGGGCGGGGCGAGAACCCGGCGGGGAACGACCGTACTGGGGGCGGCGCTGGGCGGATGCGTTCTCGTCGCCGCCGCCACGGCACCGGCCTCCGCGCACTCCGCGGGACACGGCCACGGCGTCGACTACGTCGCCCTCGGCGACTCCTACACCTCGGGCCCCGGCATCCCGCAGCAGGCGGACGCCAACTGTGCCCGCTCCGACCACGACTACCCCTCGCTGGTGGCGGCCCAGCGCCGGGTGAGCAGCGTCGAGGACGTCAGCTGTGCCGGGGCGACGACCGCCGAGATGTGGCAGGCACAGGGCACCAACGCGCCCCAGCTGGACGCCGTACACCGGGACACGGACCTGGTCACGGTCCAGATCGGCGGCAACGACGTCGGCTTCGGCCCGATCATCAACACCTGCGCCCACCTGGCCGCCCAGGACCCGACGGGCAACCCCTGTGAGCGCTCGTACAAGGCGTCCGGCTACGACGCGCTGGCGCTCGCGATCGTGAAGACCGCCCCGAAAATCGACCGGGTGCTCAGGGCGGTGCACGCCCGGGCGCCGCACGCGCGCGTGGTCGTCGTCGGCTATCCGGACCTGCTGCCCGACGACGGCAGCGGCTGCTTCCCTCAAGTACCCTTCGCACAAAAGGACTTCCCCTACCTGCGGGACACCGAGAAGCGGCTGAACCTGATGCTGCGCGTGGTGGCCGGGGTGAACCGGGCCGAGTACGTCGACACGTACGGCCCCACGGTCGGTCACGACATGTGCAAGGCACCCGCGGACCGCTGGATCGAACCGCTCCAGCCCGCCGCCCCCGCCGCTCCCGCGCACCCCAACGCCCGGGGAGAACAGGCCATGGCGCAGGCGGTGCTGGAGCGGCTGGAGCAGGGACGCGGACGCGGCTGAGCCGGCCGGGTGCCTTCGTGGCGGAGTCCCGCCACGAGGTGTTCCGACGGTCCTCAGCCGCCCAGTGCGCCCAGCACCACGGCCTGGGCCTCGTCCTGCACCCGGGCGAGGTGGTCGGCGCCGAGGAAGGACTCGGCGTAGACCTTGTAGACGTCCTCGGTGCCCGACGGGCGGGCCGCGAACCAGGCGTTGTCCGTGGTGACCTTGATCCCGCCGATGGCGGCGCCGTTGCCGGGTGCCTCGGTGAGGACGGCCGTGACGGCCTCTCCGGCGAGCGTGTCCGCGGTGACCTGGGCCGGTGACAACTTGCCGAGCAGCGCTTTCTGTTCGCGGGTCGCGGGCGCGTCGATACGGGCGTAGGCGGGAGCACCGAAACGGGCGGTCAGGTCGGCGTAGTGCTCCGACGGGGTCCGGTCCGTGACGGCCGTGATCTCGGAGGCCAGCAGCGCCAGGATGATCCCGTCCTTGTCCGTGGTCCACACCGAGCCGTCGCGGCGCAGGAAGGAGGCCCCGGCGGACTCCTCGCCGCCGAACCCGATGCCGCCGCCGACCAGTCCGTCCACGAACCACTTGAACCCGACGGGAACCTCGACCAGTCGCCGGCCGAGGTCGGCGGCGACGCGGTCGATCATCGTGGAGGAGACCAGTGTCTTGCCGATGCCGGCGTCGGCGGGCCACTGGTCGCGGTGCCGGTAGAGATACGCGATGGCGACCGCGAGGTAGTGGTTGGGGTTCATCAGGCCGGCGTCCGGGGTGACGATGCCGTGCCGGTCGGCGTCGGCGTCGTTGCCGGTGGCGATGCGGAACCGGTCGCGCTGCTCGATGAGGGACGCCATCGCGTACGGCGAGGAGCAGTCCATGCGGATCTGCCCGTCCCAGTCGAGCGTCATGAACCGCCAGGTGGGATCGGTGTGCGGGTTGACCACGGTGAGGTCGAGGCCGTGCTGTTCGGCGATGCGTCCCCAGTAGGCGACGGAGGCCCCGCCCAGCGGGTCGGCGCCGATACGCACACCTGCCGCGCGGACGGCGTCCAGGTCCAGCACGCTCGGCAGATCGCCGACGTAGGTCCCGAGGAAGTCGTACCGCCCGGTCGTCTCCGCGGTGAGTGCCCGCGCACACGGCACCCGGCGCACGTCCTTCAGATTGCCGGTGATGATCTCGTTGGCGCGGTCCTGGATCCAGGAAGTGGCGTCGGAGGCCGCCGGACCGCCGCTCGGCGGGTTGTACTTGAAACCGCCGTCGGGGGGCGGGTTGTGGGAGGGGGTGACGACCACGCCGTCGGCGAGCCCTGACGTGCGGCCGCGGTTGTGGGTGAGGATCGCGTGCGAGACGGCGGGGGTGGGCGTGTAGCCGTCGGCGCTGTCGATGAGCACGCTGACGCCGTTGGCGGCGAACACCTCCAGCGCGGTGACCCTCGCGGGCTCGGACAGGGCGTGGGTGTCGGCGCCGAGGAAGAGGGGGCCGTCGGTGCGCCGGGCCGCGCGGTACTCGCAGATGGCCTGGCTGGTGGCAGCGATGTGGTCCTCGTTGAAGG
This sequence comes from Streptomyces sp. NPDC048191, assembly GCF_040652655.1. NCBI lineage: Bacteria > Bacillati > Actinomycetota > Actinomycetes > Kitasatosporales > Streptomycetaceae > Streptomyces > Streptomyces sp. NPDC048191. The sequence goes on along the minus strand of NZ_JBEZMO010000004.1, from coordinate 104,291 downwards.
CCGTGGCCAGGGACGAGCCCCGGTGCCCGGAGGTGCCGAACGCCACCCGCTGTGCCGGGTCGGCGGGATCCGGGTGCAGTGCGTAGTACGCGGTGACCAGCCGGGCCACGTCGACAAGGTCCTCGGGACCGGCCGGCCGGCCGGCTCGCTCGTGCGGCATGAGTCCGTTCCTCCGCATCGTCGGATCGATCGCTCACCGCCCATCTTTCCTCGTCAGGGCCCTGACACGCGAGTGGGCACCGGCCTATGATCCGGTGCTCCGATCTTCGCGCCGTTCTGCCGCCCGTACCGGGCGCCTTCCACAGACAGGTCTTCAGCCGTGACCGCATCCGCCGCCCAGGCTCCTTGGTTCCTCGCGCGTTGCGCCCAGTTCGCCGTGGCAGCGGCGGCCGGCGGCGAACTGGTCCGCGCGCTGACGGCCCGTGCTCATCTGCTGCATCCGGAGACGACCACGGCGTCCGATTTCGGGCAGGTGTCGATGATCTTCGTGTGGGTGGAAACGGCCGCGATCGTGTTGTTCCTGGTGTGGTTCGCCCGCTGCCGGCGCAACGCCGAACTGCTCTCGCCCGGCCGGGTTCCCGGTTCCGTCACCTGGGCCGTCCTGGCCTGGCTGATACCGGTGTTCAACCTCTGGGTGCCTCGCGGGCTGGTGCAGGACGTCCACCGCGCGAGCGCGCCCGACGGCGCCGGCCCGGGCCGCTCGGACGCCCTAGTGAACGTGTGGTGGGCGGCCTGGATCGGACACGTGGTGCTGAACCTGGCGGGCGCGCGCCTGGTCGGTGGCGCCTCGCTGCCGCTGCTCGTGGAAGTCCAGACCCTCGACGTCCTGGCCGCCCTCCTGGCGATCGTCCTGATCCAGCGCATCACGGCGCGGCAGGCCGCCGGGCTGCGGACGGTGACTCCGGTGCCCGCGCCCGCCGGTCTGCCGCACGCCTCTTAGCGTCCGCCGGTCAGCCGATGTGGTAACTGTCCCCGTACACCTTCCAGTCGAGCGGTGTGTTCAGGTCGAGGTTGCCCTTGCGCAGGAAGACGCGCTGCTCGGTGTCGACCCGGGTGGTGTCGCTGTGGGCCTCCTCCTGCTTCATGGCCCACACCCGGGCGTCGAGGAAGGCGTTGAGGTACGTCGTCTCGTCGCCGCCCTGCGCCGGCGGCTTGGCGCTCTTCAGGGCGCGCCTGCGGATGTTGCGGAAGCTGGTCGGGTCGTCGCCGTCGCCGTGCATGACGATGGCGTCGTAGTAGCAGAACTGGCCCAGGGTGCGCAGGCCGTCCGCCTTGCCCTGGGCGACGGCGGGGTTGAAGTAGACGCGGTCGCGTTCGTCGTTCTGGCACTGCTGGAAGACGGTGTCCTTGGCCGCCGTGCGCCAGTCCTTGGGATAGTTCGGGTCCAGGCCGGCGTGGGAGTCGCTGCCGTTGACCTTGCGCAGGGCGGGCAGGTACTTGGCGAGGACGTTGCCGGGCTTGCGGTCGGCGTAGAGCTGGACCAGGTCGAGCATGTCGCCGGTGCCGGAACAGAAGCCGATGATGCCGGCGGTGTAGCCGCGGCCGTCGCCGATGTCCTCGATGTACTTGTACTGGGCCTTCCAGTCGAGCGAGGAGTTCTCCGCACTCGACACCAGCTCCATGGCGATCTCCTTCTTCGCCGGGTCGTCGAGGCCCGTCGCGGCGGAGGGCGCCGCGAGGGCGCGCTGGGTTCCGATCAGCGCGCCCGAGGCAGCGGCGGCGCCGAGCAGGGCGACGACGGTCCGGCGCGAGACGTGGGCGGGGGTTTCGCGGTCTGTGTGCACCACAGGGCTCCAAGTGGGTGTGGGGGGCGGCGAGTTGGTCCGTACCGTTACTGGTAGGAAAGTTTCCTATCAAAGGCGGGCCGACCCGGTAACCCGACTTGCGTGAAGTTCGTAGGATCGAACAGTGCGGGCGGGGCCCCCTCGCCCGCTCAGCCGCGTCCCGTCTTCGCGCGCTGCCGCGTGAAGGCGTACAGCTCCTTCGAGACGGTGACGAGTTCGCGCCGTTCCTCACGCGAACCCACCATCGGCCGCGAGCCCTTGAGCGGCACCTGGGCGCTCTCGGGGAGGAACCTGACGGTCAGCAGACCGATGGCACCCGCCAGCATCAGGTAGTAGGCGGGCATCAGGTCGTCGCCGGTGGCGTTGACCAGTGCGGCGGTGACCAGCGGAGTGGTGCCGCCGAAGGCGGCCACGGCGAAGTTGAAGCCGATGCCCATCGCCGCGTAGCGGACGGCGGTCGGGAACAGGGCGGGCAGCGTGGCCGCGCTCGGCGCGGCGAAGCAGGCCAGCAGGGTGGACAGCAGCAGCACACCGAGGATCGGCGGCCAGGTGCCGTGCGCCCTGATCAGCAGAAAGGCGGGAATGGCCAGCACGATCATCGCGGCGGCGGCGACACCGTACACCGGACGCCGGCCGACATGGTCGCTGAGCCGCCCCAGGAAGGTGATCAGCACGACGATCCACAGCATGCCCACGAGCACCAGCAGGTCCGCGGAGCCGCTGGAGCGGTGCAGGGTCTCGGTCTGATAGGTCGGCAGATAGCCGGTGACCATGTAGTTGGTGACGTTGTACAGCAGCACCAGGCCCATGCAGATGAGCAGCGCCTGCCAGTGGCTGCGGACGATGTCCTTGAACTCGCTGCGTGCCGATTCCTGCGCCAGGGCCTTCTCGTGTTCGTCCAGCTGCTGCTGGAAGGCCGGGGACTCCTCCAGCTTGAGCCGCATGTAGAGGCCGATGACACCGAGCGGCCCCGCGACCAGGAACGGGACGCGCCAGCCCCAGGACAGCATCTGCTGGTCCGTCAGGGCGAGGTTGAGCAGGGTGACCAGGGCCGAGCCGAGGGCGTAGCCGACGAAGGTGCCGAAGTCGAGCCAGCTGGAGAGGAAACCGCGCCTGCGGTCCGGCGAGTACTCGGCGACGAAGGTGGTCGCGCCGCCGTACTCCCCGCCGGTGGAGAAGCCCTGGACCATGCGGGCCAGCAGGAGCAGCACGGGCGCGGCGATGCCGATCGTGTGGTAGCCGGGGATGACGCCGATGGCGAACGTGCCGACCGCCATCATGATCATGGTGGTGGCCAGTACCTTCTGCCGGCCGATCCGGTCGCCGAGCGGTCCGAAGACCAGGCCGCCGAGCGGCCTGACGACGAAGGCCGCGGCGAAGGTCGCGAAGGAGGAGATGACCTGGGCGCCCGGGGAGGCGCCCGGGAAGAACACCTTGCCGATGGTGGCGGCGAGGTAGCTGTAGACGCCGAAGTCGAACCACTCCATGCAGTTGCCGAGCGCGGAGGCGCCCACGGCGCGCCGGAGCAGCGGGCGCTCGACGACCTGGACGTCGTCGTTGCCGAAGGCCCGCCGGTTGCGGCGGAGCCGACGGGTGAGTTCCTCGCGGACCTGGCGCGGCAGGCCGATCACGGCATGCGGCGCCTGCGACGGGTTGCGGCCCTCGCGCGGTCCGTCCGACGTCCCCTCGCTCACAAGCGCCCCCTTGCTCCTGGCTCTCGCTCCACCACCGCCTGCCCCCATGACCGATTCAGAAACGGAACCGCTCAATCCCATCCGGGACGGCGGTTGGACTTGCGCCGCGCGCGGGCGCAGGGTGGACGAGCCCGTCCGCACACGGAGGGGCACCCCTACGGCACCACCCGGAGAGACCCGATGACCCACGTCGCGGACCCCGCACGCTACGACGGCACCATGCGCTACCGCCGCACCGGCCGCTCGGGACTGGACCTGCCCGTCCTGTCCCTGGGCTACTGGCACAACTTCGGCGACGACCGTCCCTTCGAGACCCAGCGCGAGATCGCCCTGCGCGCCTTCGACCTGGGCATCACCCACCACGACCTGGCCAACAACTACGGCCCGCCGTACGGCGCCGCCGAGCTGAACTTCGGCCGGCTGCTGAAGCGGGACCTCGCGCCGTACCGGGACGAGCTGGTGATCTCCACCAAGGCCGGCTGGGACATGTGGCCCGGCCCCTACGGGCAGGGCGGCGGCTCCCGGAAGTACGTGCTCGCCTCGCTGGACCAGTCGCTGCGCCGGATGGGCGTGGACTACGTGGACATCTTCTACTCCCACCGGCTGGACGCGAGCACGCCGCTGGAGGAGACGATGGGGGCGCTCGACACCGCCGTACGCCAGGGCAAGGCGCTGTACGTCGGCATCTCCTCCTACGACGCCGAGCGCACCCGGCAGGCCGCGGCGATCCTGCGGGAGCTGGGCACCCCGCTGCTGATCCACCAGCCGTCGTACAGCATGCTCAACCGCTGGATCGAGACCGACGGCCTGCTGGACGCGGCCGAGGAGGAGGGCTTCGGGGTCATCGGCTTCACGGCGCTCGCCCAGGGCATGCTGACCGGCCGCTATCTGGAGGGCGTGCCGCAGGACTCGCGGGCGGCGCGCGGCACCTCGCTCGACGCCTCCTGGCTGACGGACGACATGCTGGGACGGCTGCGCGCCCTGAACGACGTCGCGGCCCGGCGCGGCCAGACGCTGGCGCAGCTGGCGCTGGCCTGGGCGCTGCGTGACGAGCGGGTCACGTCCCTGGTCATCGGCGCCTCCCGCACCGAGCAGCTGGAACAGAACGTCGCTGCGCTGGAGAACCTCGCGTTCGACGCGGAGGAACTGGCCGAGATCGACAAGTACGCCACGGACGGCGGCGTCGACCTGTGGCGCGAGGCCCGGCTGGGCAATCTCGGCTAACTCGCACTTATGTGACCCACGTCACAGACATAAGGGAAAAGTAGGACATACTTGAACTCGCCCGGACAGCGTTGTCAGGCCTGTTCTCGCAGCACACCCCGCGCATCCAAGGAGCCGCTCCCCGTATGGCGTACGGAGTCGACCGCACCCCCCTGCTCCCTCCCCAGCCCGACCTGAGCCTGGCGCGCGACTGCGAGCAGTGCCTCGGATGGGGAACCGTCGTCACCCGCGACGGGGATCACGAACTGTGCCACATCTGCCAGGACGTGCCCGGCGACGAGGAAGGCACCGCCCGCTCCGGCCTCTGGCGCTGATCGCGGCGACGTACCGTGGAGGCATGGCCGCCCCTCCGCTCCCGGGTCCGCTCGCACATCTGGCGCCGCTGCTCGGCCATTACGGCTACTGGGCCGTGGGAGCCGTGGTCCTGGTGGAGGACTTCGGGGTCCCCGCCCCCGGCGAGACGATCCTGCTGGCGGCCGGGGTGTACGCGGGCGCGGGTCGGCTGAACGTCGTGGCGGTGGCGGCCATCGCGTTCGTCGCCGCCGTCGTCGGGGACAACATCGGCTACCTGATCGGCCGGGTCGGCGGGCGGACCCTCGTGCACCGGTGGGGGCGGTACGTCTTCCTGACGCCCAAGCGGTTCGAGGCCGCCGAGGAGTTCTTCGGCCGGCACGGCGGCAAGATCGTGACCGTGGCCCGGTTCATCGAGGGCCTGCGCCAGGCCAACGGCATCATCGCCGGGACCACCGGCATGCACTGGCGCCGCTTCCTCGCCTACAACGCACTCGGCGCGGCCCTGTGGGTGGGTCTGTGGACGACTCTGGCCTATCTGGTGGGCAACCACATCACCACCGTCTACGACGAGATCTCCCGGTACCAGCTCTACATCCTCGCCGCCGCCGCGGCGCTCATCGCGGCGTTCGTCGTACGGCACTTCGTACGGCGGCGACGCGAGCGCTGACCCCTCCGCGCTCAGCCGCCCCCGGTGCCGAGGGCGTGCACGTACTCCAGCGCGTCCTGCACCGCGGTGCGCCGGTACCAGGAACGCCACGCGGCCAGATCATGGGCCAGGAGGTCCAGGGCTGCCCCCTGACCGGGACCCAGCCACGCGCCGGCGGTCACCCGGTGCACCGTGATCACTCCGCTGCACTCGCCGGCCTCCGTCGTCATCGGTACGCCGTGCAGCGCCCTGCTGCCCGCCGCGAGCGCCGCCCGGCCCACCGGATGACCCGCCAGCTCCGGATCCGCGGCCACGTCCGGCACCGTCACCGGCCGGCCTGCGGCCCGCGCGCGGGCGCACACCGCCGGCGGTCCGGCCACCAGCGCGCAGCAGTCGCGGTAACTGGCGTCCAGCCCGTGATGGGCCTCGAGCACGAGCGCCTCGTCCTCCACCTTGTCGGTCAGGTGGATCTCGGCCGCGTCGGCGTCCGCCAGCGTCACCGCCGCGTACAGGGCCGCCCGCAGGACCTGCCGCCGGTCCCGCGGGTCCACCCGGCCGGCCTCCGGCAGCCCCAGGGCGGGCGGCGGTATGTGCCGACGGCCGGGGAACCACTGCTCGGCCGTCAGCGGCGGCGGCGCGGTCACCACAGCGGAGGCCAGCACCCGCAGCGGCACGTTGTAGTGCTGGGAGGCCGCGCGCAGCAGGGCGAAGGCGTCAGCGGGTCCGGGCAGGAAGTAGCGGGCCATCAGGATGCCCTGGGCGATACCGATGGTCCCGCTGGTACGGGCCTTGGCCCGCAGGCCGAAGACCTCGTCGGCGCTGTCCTCGCCAGGGCGGGTACGGGTCGGCGCGGGTTGGCTCGCGTACGTACCGCTCACGGTGGCGAGGGCGCCCTCCAGGCTCGGGTACAGGCGGATGCCGGGCAGGGGTGTCGCGGTCAGCACCCGCCGGACCGGGGGGCTGGCACCGGAGACGAGCACGGGTCCGGCCGCGCGGTTGCGGGTGTGGGCGTCGAGGATGTGCACGGCGGCGCTGCTCACGTGCCGTACGTCGGACATGTCCAGCACGAGCCGCAGGCCCCGCTCGTCGGCGCGCCTCAGCCGCAGGCCGAGCTCGCGTCCGAGGACCCTGGCGCCGTGGGCGTCGAGCGTCCCCGACAGTCGCAGCACGACCACCTGCTCGGTCACCGGCTGCACGGTGACCGTGGCTTCTCCCGTCACAGGGCCTCACCCACGGACCTCGGCTCGCGGACCTCCGCGGCTTCCTGACCGTTCCCTCCTCCACCTTGGTCCCTCGCGCGGCGCAAACGCAAGCCGCTCCCCGGGGCGTTGGGGCCGTGCCCCGGCCGGACGGCGTGCCCGGATCTCCGGTGTCCGCCGGCCCGACCGCTAGGACGAGGTGCGCGTGGGCCGGGCCTTCGCCGTCCGCTCGGGGCCGGCCCGGCGGGTGTCGTCGTCGGCGCGCTCGTGGCCGCCGCGCAGGGCGGAGGCGAGCGCGGACACCAGGGCCATGCCCGCGGCCACGCCGAAGACGATGGTCAGGCCGTGGTGGAACGGGCCGGAGACCAGCTCCGGGAAGAAGGTGTGGCCGGTCAGGGTGGCGCGCTGGGCGGCGGTCAGACGGTCCAGGGTGCCGCCGTCGCCGAGCAGATGGCCGATCGGGTTGTTGCCGAGGAACGTGGCGAACAGGGTGCTGACCGGCGGCAGCGAGGCCGCCTCGTGCGCGGTCCCGGCGGGCACGCCGTGCGCCTGGAGTCCGCTGCCGAGCGTCTTCGGCAGGGTGCTCGCCAGTCCGGAGACCATCAGCGAGAAGAAGACGCCGATGGACAGGGCCGTCCCGGAGTTCTGGAAGGTGGAGCGCATCCCGGAGGCCACACCCCGGTACCGGGCGGGCACGCTGCCCATGATGGAGGAGGTGTTGGGCGAGGAGAACATGCCCTGGCCGATGCCGCTGAGCAGCAGCAGCGTCGCGAAGACGCCGTAGTCGAAGTCCACGGGCAGGGCCAGCAGACCGAGGAAGGACCCGGCGACGACGACCAGCCCGGCGGTGGAGAAGAGGCGGGCGCCGAAGCGGTCGGACAGGTAGCCGGAGACCGGCCCGGCGACGAGGAAGCCGAGGGTGAGCGGCAGCATGAAGATGCCGGCCCACAGCGGGGTGTCCTCGAAGTCGTAGCCGTGCAACGGCAGCCAGATGCCCTGCAACCAGATGATCAGCATGAACTGCAGCCCGCCGCGGGCGATCGCGGTCAGCAGAGCGGCCACGTTCCCGGCCGCGAACGCCCGCACGCGGAACAGCGACAGCCGGAACATGGGCTCGGCGACCCGGGTCTCGACGAGGCAGAACGTCAGCAGCAGGAACACACCGCCGAAGAGACCCGCGAGTACCCAGGGGTTGGTCCAGCCGGTGGGATGGCCGCCGTAGGGCTGGATGCCGTAGGTGATCCCCGCGAGCAGGATGCCGGCGCCGGAGGCGAAGGTGAGGTTGCCGAGCCAGTCGATGCGGCCACGTCCGCCGGCCGAGGTCTCGCGCAGGCTCAGGTACGACCAAACGGTGCCGGTGACGCTGACGGGGACGCTCACCCAGAACACCGCGCGCCAGTCGACCGCGGCCAGCAGTCCGCCGGCGAGCAGGCCGAGGAACTGCCCGGCGAGCGCGGTGATCTGGTTGACGCCGAGCGCCATGCCGCGCTGCCGGGCCGGGAAGGCGTCGGTGAGGATGGCGGCCGAGTTGGCGGTGAGCATGGAGCCGCCGAAGGCCTGCACGACGCGCCACAGGATCAGCCACAGGGCGCCCGCGCCCGCCCGGAACGGGTCGAGTGACAGCGCGACGGAGGCGCAGGCGAAGACCAGGAAGCCCAGGTTGTAGATGCGGACCCGGCCGAACATGTCGCCGAGCCGGCCCAGGACGACCACCAGGACGGCCGAGACCAGCAGATAGCCGAGGATCATCCACAGCAGGTAACCGATGTTGCCGGCCGCGAGCGGGTCGAGGCCGATGCCGCGGAAGATCGCCGGCAGCGAGATGATCACGATGGAGGCGTCCATCGTGGCGATCAGGACGCCGAGGGTGGTGTTCGAGAGGGCGACCCACTTGTAGCCGGGGCCCGGGGGTGTGTCCCGGAGGCGGGCCGAGCGGGCGAGGAGGCGGCCGCGTATGCCCGCGGCGGGCGCACGGCCGGTCACAGCCGTTCCGCCAGCCGGTCGAGCAGGGGCAGGGCGTCGTGCAGGACCTGCCGCTCCTGCGGTGTGAACTCGTCGAGGGCGTGGGCGAGGCGGCTCACGGACTCGGAACGGCGCTGCTGCAGCACGGTCCGTCCGTCGCCGGTGATCGAGACGATGGCCCGGCGGCCGTCGGCCGCGTCGGCGGTACGGCTCACCAGTCCGCGCTGTTCGAGTCCGGCGAGGGTGCTGGCCATGGCCTGCGGCCGGACGCGTTCCAGATCGGCGAGGGAGCCGGGCGAGTCCGGACCGCTACGGGCCAGCCGGGCCAGCACCGAGACGCCGGACAGGGTCACGTCCCCGACCGCGTGCGCCTGGCGTAGTCGGCGGACGATCCGGCCCATGGCCAGCCGCAGTGCGGCGGCGAGTGCAACCGTGTCCATGATTACTAACGATAGGTTTATCAGTCTGGACTGTTCAACCAAGGATGAGTAATCGCGGTCCCGGGACGGAGATGACCGTAATTCCCGGTTTATGGCCTCGCTCAGTGGCAAGCCGAGTGTGGACCGGACCTCGCACTACGTTGGGATGTGACACCCGATGGCAGGCAACCAGAAGGCGAAGGGCAAGAAGGAACAGGTCAAGGGCAGGGCCAAGGAGGCCATGGGCCGCGCCGTCGGCAACGAGCGGATGGAGGCCGAGGGCCGCGCGGAAGGCGCGCGCGGCGACGCCCGGCAGGCCAAGGAGAAGGCCAAGGACACCTTCAAGCACTGAGCCGCGCCGGATCTGCGGCTCCTGGAGACTCCGAACGGGCCCGGGAATCCGGCGGACGCCGGATTCCCGGGCCCGTCGCCGCGCTCGTGCCGCCGTGCTCACGCCCGTCCCCGGCCTGTGACCAGGGGCTCCTGGGCAGCCGGAGGATTCGCGGCGGAGGTCGCCTTGATCGGTGGCACCTGGGGTATCCGAGCAGCAACGGGACGATCCCGCACACGGGAGGGACCCCGGCGCCGGAGAAAGAGGGCAACGACCTATGGAGATCCCGCTCGGGACGCACACCAGGACGCAGGCACGCACCGCGCCCGTGCGCTACAGCCGTACCTGGGACGACGCCGTGGCCGGAATCTGCGACGCCAGGGACGCCGTCGCCGCCCTGCTGGCCCGGGTGCGGCCCGCACCCGGGCGACAGACGGTGCAGGACGCCCGGCTCGTCGTCGGCGAACTCGTCACCAACGTCGCCAAACACGCCCCCGGCCCGTGCACCCTGAGCCTGGAGACCTGGCCCGACGCCGGCGTCCTGCGCATCACCGTCTCGGACACGTCCACCGACCCGCCGCTGCGGCGCCCGCCCGATCCCCGCAGGGTCGGCGGGCACGGTCTCCATCTCGTCGCGATGCTGTCCCGCGCCCTTGAGGTGACCCGGCTGCCGCACGGCAAACGGATCACCGCCACCCTGCCCCTCACCGCCGAGCACGGCTGAGTGGACCTACCGGAGGGACGCGACGGAACCGGCCGGCGTCCAGCGTCTCGCCGCCGGCGCACAGGGCGCCGGCCCGCCCTTCGACCTCCAGTCCCGGCACTCCGTGGACCCGCTCCACGCCCCAGGCCGCGATGGCCTCGAACAGGTTCACCACGCCCGCCTCCTCCACACCGGCACACCCGCGCACCTGACCGCTGTCCGCTGTCCGCGGCAACGGGTGGCCCCGGACGGGCAAACGGGCGCGTCACCGTTTCCAGCGCGCGGAGCCGGGGCACCCGTGCCAGGCTCGAAAGACGGCACCCACAGTGAGGGACCCAGCACGGTCGGAAGGCGAGTACGCGGTGGCGGAGACGCCCACCGCCTCGTGCCGCGACACGCCCCGGCCGCGCGCGGAGGGCACGGAGGTCTGGCGCTGGTTCCGCCGGCACCGGCTGCGGAACGCCCTGAGCCGCTGGTACCTCGGCAGGAGCGTGGAGCCGCCGGCCACCGCCTGGCAGAAGCGCCGGGTGGAGTTCGTGCGGGCGCCGCCGGGCGAGGTACCCGAGGGGGCCGAGGGGTCATGAGCGAGGAGGCACGCCGATGAGGGACGGCTACGAGGTCCGCGGACATCAGTGGTACGGCCCGCAGCCGGACGTGGCCGGGGCCGCCGGCTACCCGGACGCCCCGCCGAGAATGGGCTTCTTCACCGACACCTCGGTGTGCATCGGCTGCAAGGCGTGCGAGGTGGCGTGCAAGGAGTGGAACGCCATCCCGGAGGACGGTCTCGTCCTGACCGGCATGTCGTACGACAACACCCGCGGCCTGGGCGCCGACACCTGGCGGCATGTGGCCTTCGTCGAGCAGCGCAAGCCGTTCGGCGGGCAGGAACCCGGCGTGGCCCACGACGACGTCGACGTGTTCGCGGCCGCCGCGCGGCTGGGCACCGACGCCGCCTCTCCCGGCCCGGGTGCCACCACTCCCCCGCCCGGCCAGGCGCCCGAAGGCGCTCCCGCCGGGCAGATCTCCCCCGTCTCCCCGGACGGCCGCACCGAGTTGCGCTGGCTGATGTCCTCCGACGTGTGCAAGCACTGCACGCACGCCGCCTGCCTGGACGTGTGCCCCACCGGTGCGTTGTTCCGCACGGAGTTCGGCACGGTCGTCGTCCAGGAGGACGTCTGCAACGGCTGCGGCTACTGCGTGCCCGCCTGCCCCTACGGCGTCATCGACCAGCGCAAGGACGACGGCCGGGTGTGGAAGTGCACGCTGTGCTACGACCGGCTCGGCGTCGGCATGGAGCCCGCCTGCGCCAAGTCCTGCCCCACGGACTCCATCCAGTTCGGCCCCCTGGAGGAGCTGCGGGAGCGGGCACGGTCCCGCGTGGCGCAACTGCACGCGGCCGGCGTGACCGACGCACGGCTGTACGGCGAGAGCCCGGACGACGGGGTCGGCGGCGACGGCGCCTTCTTCCTGTTGCTGGACGAGCCCGAGGTCTACGGCCTGCCGCCCGACCCGGTGGTCACCACCCGGGACCTGCCGGACATGTGGCGGCACGCGGCGCTGGCCGCCGGCACGTTGGTGGCCCTGGCCCTGGGCAGCTTCGTGAGGAGGCCGCGATGAGCGAGTCGGACGTCACCCCGGACGGCGTCCAGGGGGCTCGGCCCGGCCGGCAGGCCCCGACCGGTGCCCGCGCCGGCCGCCGCAGGGGCCGGCGCGGGCGCGGCGAGCAGCCGATGGTGCCGGAGGCGGAGTTCTCCTCGTACTACGGCGAGCCCGTGCTGAACAAGCCGACGTGGCAGCCGCTGGACATCGCCGGATACCTGTATCTCGGCGGCCTTGCCGGGGCGTCCTCGCTGCTCGCCGCCGGGGGCCAGGCCACCGGCCGGCCGGGGCTCGCGGCTCCCGCGAAGCTGGGGGCGGCCGGGGCGGTCTCGCTGTCGCTGGCCGCGCTCGTCCACGACCTGGGCCGGCCGGGCCGGTTCCTGAACATGCTGCGCGTCTTCAAGGTCACCTCGCCCATGAGCGTGGGCTCGTGGCTGCTCGCGGGGTACGCGCCGCTGACGCTGACCGCCGCGGCGACCGAGGTGGCGGGCCGGTACCGGCTGCTGGGCTCCGCCGCCACCGCCGCTGCCGCCGTGCTCGGCCCCGCCGTGGCCACGTACACGGCGGTGCTGCTGTCGGACACGGCGGTGCCGTCCTGGCACGAGGGGTACCGCGAGCTCCCGTTCGTCTTCGCGGGCTCCGCCGCCACCGCGGCCTCCGGACTGGCCCTGGCCGCGGCCCCGACCGCTCAGGCGGGCCCGGCCCGCCGACTGGCCGTACTCGGGGCGGCCCTGGAACTCGGCGCGTTCCGGGCCATGAAGCGGCGCATGGGACTGACTGCGGAACCCTTCGAGGCGGGCAGGCCGCACCTGCTGCTGCGGGCGGCCGAGGTGCTGACGGCGGGCGGCGCGGTCCTCGCCCTGTTCGGCGGGCGGGACCGGCGCCTGGCCCTGGCGGCCGGAGCCGCGCTGCTCACCGGCTCGGCGGCCCTGCGCTTCGGCGTGTTCCACGCCGGGGTGGCCTCCGCCGAGGACCCGAAGTACACGGTCGTGCCTCAGCGGGAGCGGCTGCTCAGGGAGTGACGGGGATCCGGTGGGCGAGCGCGGTGACCCGGAGGTCGCCGAAGTCGACCCACTGCGGGAACTTCAGCGTCTTGTGGCCGGTCGCCGCGGGCGGGGTGACCTCCAGATAGGCGGCGTGGACCGCGCCCGAGGTGCCGGTGTTGGCGTGGGTCCACGACATGACCGCCTCGGCGCTCTGGCCCTTGCGGAGGGTCAGGGTGGTCTTGGCAGGGCTCTTCGCGTACCAGGTGTCGCCCCAGTGGGTGGTCGAGTGGAGCGTGCGGTGCGCGGCGTTCTCCAGGCCGAGGCCCGGGTAGCCCCGCAGCAGGCACGTGTGCGCGCTGGTGTTCTTGAGCTTCAGCACCACCCCCTGATGATTCATGCCGCCGGCCAGGGTCTCGCCGAACGAGGCGGTCAGCCCCGAGACGGCGCAGGTGGGGGTGCCGGCCACGGCACCGGATCCCGAGGCCTGGGCCACCCCCACGCCGGCGATCCCCAGTCCGACGGCCGTGGTCGCGGTGAGCGTCGCGCGTATGAAGTGCTGACGAGTCATGGCGGGTATGTGTCCTTTCGTTACCAGCTGTGCAAGTTGCCTTGTATCCAGGTGTGATGCCTGCCGTGGGGGAAAAGTTCGCGGCCCTGAGAACTTCGGGTGGCTTTTCAGCCGGCCGCCAGGTCCGGCAGGGCGGTGGCGGTCAGGTCGGCGGGGCGCGCGGTCGTGGGGTAGGGACGCGCGGTCCGGCGCAGCCAGCCGGTGGCCAGGCCGGCGCGGGCGGCGCCGTCGATGTCCCAGGGGTGCACGGAGACCAGCAGGGCGGTACCGGCCGGCACGCCCAGGGCGTGCAGCGCGTGGGCGTACGCCTCGGGTGCGGGCTTCCAGCGCCCCGGTGCCGTGACGTCCAGGTGGGCGGCGAAGCAGTCGGTCAGTCCGGCGCGGTCGAGCACCGTGCGGGTGGTGCCGGCGGAACCGTTGGTCAGAGTCGCCAGGTGGTACCCGGCCGCGTGCAGGGCCCGTGCCCCGCCCGGCACCGGGGTGCACGGGCGGTTCCGGCAGTCCGGCGAGGACGTGGGCCGCGGCCTCCTCGGGGTCGGCGGCGCCCTCCGTCTGCGCGGCCGGCGCCCGCAGTCCGTCCGTGGCGACGGCCGCGAAGGACGCGTGTCCCCCCGGCGAGGGTCAGGGCCAGGCCGTCACGCAGGACCCCGGCGAACCAGGCGGCCAGGAGGTGGCCGGGCAGACCGACCTGCTCCAGACGGCCGGCGAGCGGAGTCATGTCGGTGGGGGGTCTCGTTGACGTCGAACACCAGGGCGGGGCCGCGACCAACCGGACATCACGGGCACCCGACACGGCCCGTGCACCGCCACACCGCAGCGCTGGAGTCCCCCGGACCGGTCCCCTCGCACCTGCCGGGCCCGTTTGACCGCACCTGGCCGGGGTACTCCGCGCCTCACCACGGCGCGAGATGCCGTGGCCGCGCAGATGCGGGAGAGTCGAGCCACCGAGCGGGAGGAGCGGCTGTGGGCGTACGTACCTGGATCGACTCCTGGCCGGTCTACCGCCAGCTGACGGGCACCGATCCGCTGGGCCGGGGTGCCGCGGCGAAGAGCGGGCACAGCGAGCGGCTCCAGCCCCGGGTGGCCACGGCCGACCGGGTGGTCAAGTCCGTCTGCCCGTACTGCGCGGTGGGCTGCGGCCAGAACGTGTACGTCCAGGACGAGAAGGTCACCCAGATCGAGGGCGACCCGGACTCCCCGATCTCGCGCGGGCGGCTGTGCCCCAAGGGCGCCGCGAGCCTGCAGCTGACCACCGGGGACGCCCGTGAGCACCAGGTCCTGTACCGGCGCCCCCACGGCACCGAGTGGGAGCGGCTGGACCTCGGCACCGCGATGGACATGATCGCCGACCGGGTGATCGAGGCGCGCCGGGCGGGCTGGGAGTGGGAGGTCGACGAGACCCGCACCCGGCGCACCCTCGGCATCGCGAGCCTCGGCGGGGCCACGCTCGACAACGAAGAGAACTACCTCATCAAGAAGTTGTTCACGGCTCTGGGAGCGATCCAGATCGAGAACCAGGCGCGTGTTTGACACTCCTCCACCGTTCCCGGTCTGGGAACCTCGTTCGGACGCGGCGGCGCCACCACTTTCCAGCAGGACCTGCAGAACGCGGACTGCATCGTCATCGAGGGCTCGAACATGGCCGAGTGCCATCCGGTCGGGTTCCAGTGGGTGATGGAGGCCAAGGCGCGGGGCGCGAAGCTGGTCCACGTCGATCCGCGGTTCACCCGCACCAGCGCGCTGGCGGACGTGCACGTGCCGCTGCGCGCGGGCACGGACATCGCCTTCCTCGGCGGGATCATCCATTACGTGCTGGAACACGAGAAGTACTTCCGCGAGTACGTCGTGGCCTACAGCAACGCCCCGGTCATCCTGCGCGAGGACTTCCACGACACCGAGGACCTGGCGGGTGTGTTCTCCGGCCTCGACGCCCGGAACCGCTCCTACGACAACGGGAGTTGGCAGTACGAGGGCAGCGAGATCCAGGCGGCGTCCGGGGAGCGCGACCAGGAGTACGAGGAGCGCACCGGCGGCGGCAGTTCGGTGACCGAGGCGGCACGCGGCGAGGCGCACGGCTCCGGCGGCGCGGTGATCGGCGAGGGCGAGCCGGAGCGGGACGAGACGCTGACCCACCCGCGCTGTGTGTTCCAGCAGCTCAAGCGGCACTACGCGCGCTACACGCCGGAGATGGTGGAGCAGATCTGCGGGGTGCCGCAGGATCTCTTCCGGCAGGTGTGCGAGCTGGTCACGGAGAACTCCGGGCGGGACCGGACGACGGCGTTCGCGTACGCGGTCGGCTGGACGCAGCACACGGTCGGAGTGCAGTACATCCGGGCCGCCTGTGTCCTGCAGACCCTGCTCGGCAACATCGGCCGGCCGGGCGGCGGCATCCTCGCGCTGCGCGGGCACGCCTCCATCCAGGGCTCCACGGACATCCCGACCCTGTTCAACCTGCTGCCCGGCTACATCCCGATGCCGCACGCCCACCAGAACCAGGACCTGGACGCCTTCGTACAGGCCGAGGCCGCCCACAAGGGCTACTGGGGCAACATGCGCTCGTACCTGGTGAGCCTGCTCAAGGCCTACTGGGGTGACGCCGCGCGGCCCGACAACGACTTCTGCTTCGACTACCTGCCCCGGCTGACCGGCAGCCACTCGGCGTACGAGACGGCCATGGCCCAGCGGGAGGGCACCTGCAAGGGCTACTTCCTGTACGGCGAGAACCCGGCGGTCGGCAACGCCAACTCCAAGGTGATGCGGCTCGGCATGGCGAACCTGGACTGGCTGGTCGTGCGCGACTTCTCCCTGATCGAGTCGGCGACCTGGTGGAAGGACGGGCCCGAGATCGAGACCGGCGAGCTGCGCACCGAGGACATCGGCACCGAGGTGTTCTTCCTGCCGGCCGCCGCGCACACCGAGAAGGACGGCAGCTTCACCAACACCCAGCGGCTGCTGCAGTGGCACCACCAGGCGGTCGAGCCGCCCGGCGAGGCGCGCAGCGACCTGTGGTTCACCTACCACCTGGGGCGGATCATCCGGGAGAAGCTCGCCGGCTCCGCCGACGAGATGGACCGGCCGGTGCTCGATCTGACCTGGGACTACCCGACGAAGGGCCGGCGTGCCGAACCGGACGCGGAGGCCGTGCTCGCCGAGATCAACGGCCGTGACGCGCAAGGCGGACCCCTCTCCTCGTACGAGGAGCTGAAACCGGACGGCTCGACCCTCTGCGGCTGCTGGATCTACTGCGGGGTGTACGCCGACGGCGTCAACCAGGCGGCCCGCCGCAAGCCCGGCCGGGAGCAGGACTGGGTGGCGGCCGAGTGGGCCTGGGCCTGGCCCGCCAACCGGCGGATCCTGTACAACCGCGCCTCCGCCGACCCCGAGGGCAGGCCGTGGAGCGAGCGGAAGGCGCTGGTGTGGTGGGACGCGGACAGGGGCGAGTGGTCCGGGCACGACGTACCGGACTTCAAGAAGGACAAGTCGCCCGATCACGAGCCGCCCGAGGACGCGACGGGGCCCGAGGCGCTGTGCGGCACCGACCCGTTCGTCATGCAGGCCGACGGCAAGGCCTGGCTGTACGTGCCGTCCGGGCTGACCGACGGACCGCTGCCGACCCACTACGAGCCGCAGGACTCGCCGTTCCCGAACCTGCTCTACGACCAGCAGCGCAACCCGGTACGGCACTTGATCGCGCCGATCCCCGACAACCGCTACCAGCCGAGCGGTGACGAGCCCGGTTCACAGGTGTTCCCGTACGTGGCCACGACCTACCGGCTCACCGAGCACCACACGGCGGGCGGCATGTCCCGCTGGCAGCCGTATCTGGCCGAGCTGCAACCGGAGTTCTTCTGCGAGGTCTCCCCGGAACTCGCGGCCGAACGGGGCCTGGAGCACACCGGGTGGGCGACGATCGTCAGCGCACGCGGGGTGATCGAGGCGCGGGTGCTGGTGACCGACCGGATGGCGCCGCTGACGGTGCAGGGGCGCCGGCTTCACCAGGTGGGGCTGCCGTACCACTGGGGTCCCAACGGCTACAGCACCGGGGACGCGGCCAACGAGCTGCTGCATCTGTCCCTGGACCCGAACACCCACATCCAGGAGTCGAAGGCGTTCGCCGTGGACATCCGCCCGGGCCGCCGGCCGCGCGGTCCGGCCTCGGTGGAGCTGGTGCGGGCCTACCGGGCCCGGGCGGGCATCGACGAGCACACGGGCACGGAGCCGTAGCGGCCCTACCGGAGGACGATCGAGTGGGAGCCGCGCGGCACCAGCTCCCCCACCACCGGCGCTCCGGGGACCTCGCCGGCGACCAGCAGCCCGCCCGAGGTCTGCGCGTCGGCCAGCAGCAGCCGGGTGTCGGCGTCGGTGTCCCCGAAGTCGGTGTGGGGACCGGCCCATTCGAGGTTGCGCCGGGTGCCGCCGCTGACGTACCCGTCCCGGACGGCTTCGCGGGCGCCGTCCAGATACGGGACGGCGGCGGTGTCGACCACGGCGGTCACGCCGGAGGCGCGTGCCAGCTTGTGCAGATGGCCGAGGAAGCCGAATCCGGTGACGTCGGTGGCGCAGGTGGCTCCGGCCGCGAGGGCGGCCTCGGCGGCGTCCCGGTTGAGCGCCGTCATCGTGGCGACGGCCTGCTCGAACCGCTCGCCGGTGACCTTGTGCCGGTTGTTCAGCACGCCCACGCCGAGCGGCTTGGTCAGCGACAGGGGCATGCCCGCCCGGCCCGCGTCGTTGCGCAACAGCCGTTCGGGGTCGGCGAGGCCGGTGACGGCCATGCCGTACTTCGGCTCCGGGTCGTCGACGCTGTGGCCGCCGCCGACGTGACAGCCCGCCTCGGTGGCGACGTCCAGGCCGCCGCGCAGCACCTCGCGGGCCAGGTCGAAGGGGAGCCGGTCGCGCGGCCAGGCCAGCAGGTTCACGGCGAGCACCGGCCGGCCGCCCATCGCGTACACGTCGGACAGTGCGTTGGCGGCGGCGATGCGTCCCCAGTCGTAGGGGTCGTCCACGACCGGGGTGAAGAAGTCGGCCGTGCAGACGACCGCGGTCCCCCGGTGGGCGACCACGCCGGCGTCGTCGCCGGTGGCGAGCCCCACGAGGAGCGGGGTGTCGCCCCCGGCGAGCGCGGGCACGGTCAGCCCGGAGACCACCTCCTCCAGCTCTCCGGGCGGGATCTTGCAGGCGCAGCCGCCGCCGTGGGCGTACTGGGTGAGCCGGACGGGCGCCCGGCGGATCGGTGGGGATGTCGATGTCATACCAGCGGTCTCCTGGGGCAGTAGCCTGACGAGCGGTGGAGGCGTGTGGGTGCCTGGTGGCCCTCCCGGTCTTCAAAACCGAGGGGCCCGAGGATCTCGGGCCGGCGGGTTCGATTCCCGTCCGCCTCCGTTCACCGCGTCCGAACGGCAGCGCCGGCGCTGGTCGTCGACGCGCTCGGTGTGGCCCCGCGCGTCCAGGAACTCCAGCAGCGGTACGGCGACCCGACGGGTGGTGTCCAGTGCGCGCCGGGCCTCGCTGAGCGTGAACGGCTGAGGCAGACCGCGCAGCACGGCGGCGGCTTCGGTGTCGGCGCCGGGCAGCAGTACGATCCCGTCGGCGATCCGCAGCAACGCACCCGCGGTGACGGCGGCCGCCAACGCCCTTCGTTCCAGGCCCAGTTCGGTGAGGCGGCCGGCCTCGGGGGCGCGGAAGGGCGCACGGGCGAGGTCGTCGCGCACCGCGTCCACGGCGGCCTGGACGGCCGGGGGCAGGGCGGGCCGGAGGGTGTCCGCGGCGTACAACCGGCCCTGCCGGCCGCGCAGTCGGGGCGTGGCCTTGGCCAGGGCGTCGACGAGGGCACGGTCCGGCAGACCGAGCAGCCGGCGGGCCGACTCGGTGGGCAGGCCCGGCTCCAGCGGGTTTTCCCGCGCGTACCGCTCCACCTCGCCGACCAGCCGGTCCTTCAGGGCGGTCCAGTGCGCTTCGTCGGCCAGCCAGTCCCCGGTGACGGGCTCGCCTGGGGCCGGGACACCCATCGCGACGAGGTCGGCGCGCCGGATCAGCTTGCGGCGGCGCAGTTCGGCGGCGCCGTCGGGGCGGCCGGTCAGGGCGGCGAGTTCGGCGGCGCGGGCCCGGCCGGCGCCGCGCCGGGTCAGCCGGGGCGGCCGTACGTCGAGGACGGTGACCCCGCAGGGCATGCGGCTGCCACCCGGTTCGCGCAGCACCGCCCGGTCGCCGACCCGCAGCGGCAGGCCCCGGGCCAGGGTGAGCCGGGCGGTGTCGTCGCCGAGCGGGCGGACGGTGGCGGGGACGGCGGCGGTGCCGATGTGCAGGGTGACCGAGCGGGGCAGGTCACCTGCCGGTTCACCGGTGACCCGGACGTCGAGCACCGCGCTGTGCGGCCAGCGGTCCGGGGTGAGCAGCACGTGTCCCCGGCGCAGACCGTCGTCGCCCTGTCCGTGCACGTTGACCGCCACGCGGGCCACCCCGCCGACCGCCGTCCGTTCCTCGTGCAGGGTCTGCAGCCCGCGTACCCGGAGCGCCGCCGAGCCGTCCCCGGTGACCAGCCGGTCACCGACGCGCAGGGTGCCCGCGGCGAGCGTGCCGGTCACCACGGTGCCGTGCCCGCGCACGGTGAAGGCCCGGTCGAGCCACAGCCGTACGTCGGCGCCGGGGTCGGGATCGGGCAACTCGCCTGCCAGTCGGGCCAGTTCGCCACGCAGTTCGTCGAGTCCGGCTCCGGTGACGGCGCTCACGGCGACCGCGGGCACCTTGCCGAGGGAGGTGCGGGCCAGCCGTTCGACCGCGTCGACGCGTACGGGTTCGGGGTCGGCGAGGTCGCTGCGGGTCACCGCGAGGACGGCGTGCCGGACGCCGAGCGCGTCGAGGACGGCCAGGTGCTCCTCGGACTGGGGCTGCCAGCCCTGGTCGGCGGCGACCACGAACAGCACGGCGGGCACCGGCCCGACTCCGGCCAGCATGGTCGGCACGAAGCGTTCGTGGCCGGGCACGTCGACGAAGGCGAGGTGGTCGCCGTCCGGACCGAGCCGCGTCCACACGAAGCCCAGGTCGAGGGTGAGGCCCCGGCGGCGCTCCTCCTCGTAGCGGTCGGGTTCCATGCCGGTGAGGGCCCTCACCAGGGCGGATTTTCCGTGGTCGACGTGGCCGGCGGTGGCCAGCACCCGCATCAGGCCTCCCCCTTCCCGGCCGGCCGGACCGACCGCACGGCTTCGGCCAGCCGTTCGTCGTCCTGTTCGGGCACCGCGCGCAGATCCAGCAGGCAGCGGCCCGCCTCCAGTCGTCCGACGACGGGGACGGCACCGGTGCGCAGCGCGGCGGCGTACGGCTCGGGCAGACAGAGCGCGGCGCTGGGCAGGACGACTCCGGGTGCGCCTCCGCCGCCGACGGTGGCGGAGGACTCGACGGCCCGTGCGTCGATGCCGTCGGCGGCGAGAGAGGCGGCGAGCCGGTCGGCGCGGGCGCGCAGCCCTGCCGGGTCGGCGGTGAGGGCGCGGGCGGTCGGGGTGGGCGGGCCGGTGAGGGTGGCCTCCAGGGCGGCCAGGGTCAGCTTGTCGACGCGCAGGGCGCGGGCCAGCGGGTGCCGGGCCAGGGCGCGGACCAGGTCCCTCTCACCGAGCAGCAGTCCGCACTGCGGCCCCCCGAGGAGTTTGTCGCCGCTCGCGGTGACCAGCGCGGCACCGGCACGCAGCTGGGTCTCGGCGTCGGGCTCCTCGGGCAGCGCCGGGTGCGGGGCGAGCAGTCCGGAGCCGATGTCGACGACGACCGGGACGCCGAGGCCCGCGAGTTCGGCGGTCTCGGCCGATCGGGTGAAGCCGGTGATGCGGAAGTTGGACGGATGCACCTTGAGCACGAACCCGGTGTCGGGGCCGAGTACGGCGGCGTAGTCGGCGACGGTCGTGCGGTTGGTCGTACCGACCTCGCGGAGCCGGGCGCCGGTCGAGACGAGCAGGTCCGGCAGGCGGAAGCCGTCGCCGATCTCCACCATCTCGCCCCGGCTGACGACGATCTCCCGGCCGGCCGCGAGGGCGGTGGCGGCGAGGGCGAGCGCGGCGGCGCCGTTGTTGACGACATGCGCGTCCCCGGCGGACGGTACGCGCTCGCGCAGCGCGGCGAGGGCGGAGCGGCCGCGGCGGGCTCGTACCCCGGTGGCCAGGTCGAGTTCGACGTCCGTGGGCCCGGCGGCCTCCTGCGCGGCCTGCCGGGCGGCGGCCGACAGCGGGGCCCGGCCGAGGTTGGTGTGCAGCAGCACCCCGGTGGCGTTGATCACCGGGCGCAGTCCGCTCGCGGTACCGGGCAACAGGGCGAGGGCCGTCCGCGGCACCTGTTCCGGCGGGATGTGTCCCTCGCGGGCCCGCTCCTGCGCCGTGCGTACGGCGGCCTTCACCGGGCCGGCGCCGAGCCGCCGCGCCGCCGCGGACAGCCGGGGGTCACGCAGCAGCTGGTCGGTGCGCGGGATCAGGCGGCGCGCGTCGGTGGCGTCCGGCGCCCGCACCGGCGTGCCGGTACCCGGTTCCGCTCCGCCGGGCCCCGGGTGCGCCGCCCCGGGCCGCTGGTCCGCCGCACTCGCCGTCCGCTGCTCCATGCCGCGCCCGTCCCTCCGGTTCGGCCCGTGCCCCGTGCCCCGTGCGGGCCACGCACATCGTCTCCCAGTGCCCCGGACCGGCGGTTCGACACGCCGGGGGGTGGTGGCCCCGGCCACCTACCGGGTACTCGGGGCCGCATGAAGGACAAGGACCGCATGCAGGACACCGGACACTCCGACGACGCGACGGCCGCCGAGCGGGCCGCACGGCGGCAGCGCGAGGCGGAACGCGAGCGCGCCTCCGCCCAGCCGTTCGACTACCCGTACCCGGAGCGCCGCCCAGGGGTCCGGGCCCGGCGCCGGGTGAGCGAGGCGCAGGCCGCCGCGGACATGCCGCCGGGCATCCCGGGCGGCTACGGCACGACCGGCGGCGGTGCGACCGGCGCCACGGGCGGCACGCCCCGCGACGAGACCAGGTCACGAGGTACGGGATCTCCGGAGCCGGGCGGCGACGACGAGCGGCCGGTGGAGCGCCGGGACACGTGACGAGGAACGGTCCCGTCGGTCCCCGGGCCGCCTCGGCCCCCGCTACACGGGCCCCGTGGGCCGGGGCCGGCCGTCCGCGCCGCCGACGTCGTCCCGTGGCGGCCGTGGTGGCGGGGGCGGCGGGGGCTCGCCGGCGGTGAGGTGTTCCAGTACCTCGACCAGTTCCTGGCAGGCCTTCTCCACCGAACGCCGGGTGTGGCGCTGCTCGGTGATGAGGGCGGACAGCAGGAGCGCGGTCAGGGCCATCGCGCCGTTGAACGCCTGGAGCTTCGCCATGACCTCGATCCGGTTCAGGCCCACGAACGACCCGACGCCGTTCGTGGCGGCGACGGTGGCCAGCACCGACGCCAGCAACGCGCACAGCACGCTGCCCACGAGCTGGAAGCGCACGGCGGCCCAGATGAGGAGGGGATAGACGAGGAAGAGCAGACTGATCGAGCTGTACACGGCCACCGGTACGAGGGAGCAGGCGACGACGGTGAGCGCGGTCGCCTCCTTCCACCGGGCCAGGGCGGGCGGCCAGCGGGCGCCGTGCAGCATCAGCAGCAGCGGGGTCACGAGCAGGACACCCATGGCGTCGCCCACCCACCAGGCCAGCCAGACGGGCCAGAAGGCGCCCGCGTCCAGCATGTCCATGAGCACGAGCAGGCCAACGCCGACGGTCGAGCTGATCAGCATGGCGGTCAGCGCGCCCAGGAACACGAGGGCGACGCCGTCCCGCAACCGGCCGAGGTCGGTGTGGAAGCGGGCCCGGCGCAGCAGGAGCGCCGCGCACACCGGTGCGCCGGTCTGGGCGGCGAGGGTGCCGAGCACGCTGAGGCGCGGGGCGGTGAGGGACATGACGGCGAAGAAGGCGCCGATCGTGATGCCGGGCCAGCAGCGCAGGCCGAGGATCAGCAGGGCGGCGACGGCGACGCCGGTCGGTGGCCAGATGGGGGTGACGACGGCGCTCTCGACGGAGAGCTGGCACAGGAGTCCGAGCCGGGCGGCGGCGTAGTAGCAGGCCGCGACGGCCAGTACCTGGACGGCGTAGCCGCCCGGCCGGCGCTGATCCTCGATACCCACCACAGCAGCAATCTCACACCGACGCCCACGCGTCTGCGAGGTGAGAGCCGCTGCGGTCCGGCCCTATGGCTGAATCCCGGGGGACATGCCCGGTGGGTACCGGCCGGCCCGGCCGATCAGGGCCGGCCGCACTCCGGTGCGCGCGGCGGCCGACCGGGGTGCCCAGTGCCGGAGGCGGTCCTGCTTGGGCGGGGCGGCAGCAAAGGCCGCGGCCCCCTTCCCGGGTGCCTCTCCGAGGAGTCGGCGGACGGTCCTTCCCGTCCTGCCACCATCGCCGATGCTCTCCCGTCCCGCCTCCGCGCGGCCGGCCCAACCCGCCGGAGGCGGCCGCCTCCGCCGAAGCCGACACCGACAACCCAGGGCCCACCTCCGGCGCCCCGGTCCCGACCGGCCGCCGTATCCGACCGCGGCGCACGGCCCCAGGCAGGGCCGACCCCGCCCGCACCCGCACCGATCCGGCCGTTCGCGACCGCGCTGCGGGACCCTCGACGCTGTCGTGGGCCGGGGCTGTGCCGGCCGGATGCGGGGCGTGCTCCGCGGTGACCGGCCCGTGCTGCCGGTCACGGGTAGCCTGCGGGGTCGTCCAGGCCGACGACCAGGACCGCCGCGTCGTCCTCGTGGCCGACGCTCTCCGCGCCCTTGATCACGGCAGCGGCCAGCGCGTGGGCTTCGAGGCCGGCGACGGCGGCGATACCGGCGAGACGTACCACTTGGTCGAGGCCGTCCTCGATGTTCAGCGAGGGGCCCTCCACCACGCCGTCGGTGAGGAGGACGAACACGCCGCCCGTGGTGAGCCGGTGCCTGGTCACCGGGAACTCCATGCCCTTGTCGATGCCGAGCGGCGGCCCTCCCTCGTCGTCGACGACGCCGGACTTGCCGTCGGCCGTGGCCCACACGAACGGGATGTGCCCGGCCCGGGCGCTCTCCAGCACTCCCGTGGCCGGGTCGAGGCGCATGAAGGTGCAGGTGGCGAAGAGGTCGCTGCCCAGGGCCAGCAGCAGGTCGTTGGTGCGGGCGAGGAGTTCGCCCGGGTCGCCCGTCACGGAGGCGAGGGCGCGGAGCCCGGCCCGCACCTGGCCCATGAAGGCGGCGGCCTCGATGTTGTGTCCCTGCACGTCACCGATGGCCAGCCCGATCCTGCCGTCGGGCAGGGCGAACGCGTCGTACCAGTCGCCGCCCACGTTGAGACCGAGGTTGGCCGGCGTGTAGCGGACGGCGAGGTGCAGACCGGGTGCGGCGGGCAGGTCCCGGGGGAGCATGCCGCGCTGCAGGGCGATCGCCAGCTCGACCTGGGTGCGCTGCAGCTCCGCGCGCTCGCGTGCCTGTGCGGTGAGCGAGCCGAGTCTGGCCAGCAGCTCGTCGCTGTCGTCCGTGGAGCGCTTGGGGGGCATCGATCACTTCCGGCGGGGCGGTGGCCCGCTAGGACCTGCCACCTGATTTTCGGCAAGCGTCTAAATTTTACCTGTACCGGATGATCTCGCCCCGCGAGCTGGTCGCGATACGGTTCCCCGTCAGCGCACCTCGGAGTCGATCCCGGTGATCACGGCGGGCCCCAGGGGCGCGCTCCGCTCGTCCAGGCCCGCGTCCCGGAGGGCCGAGTCGGCCAGCCGCCGCGCCTCCTGCTCGGCGTGCGGGCCGGTGTCCGCCTCGACGGTCAGGCGGAGCGTGAAGGTGTTGTCCTCGTTGAGGCTGAGCACGTCCAGGCCCTCTGCATTGCCCATCCGGGTGCCGTGCGGGTCGGCGGGGCTGAGCGCCCTGGCCAGACGGGTACGGGTGTCCGTCCCGATGTCGGCCGTGAAGGTACCGGGGACGCTGATCACGTAGGTCGTCATGACGATCCTTTCCTCGGACGTCCCCCCGCCTACCCCGATTCCCGGCCTTCGCACAGCGTCATGGCGTCCCGGAGCCCCCCGAACGGCGTACCTGACCGTGTCGGGTCCGGGGCCCCGCCCGGCCCGGGTGGGAGATTACGGCTGCGACTTCGGTCCGCTTCCCCGCCATCCCGTGCTCACCGCTCCGGAAGGACCCCTCCATGCGCCTGTGCCGTCCGCTCGTCGCCGTTCTCGGCGGGCTCGCCCTCGCTCTGACCACCACCGGTGCCGCGGTCGCCGCCGACGGCACGTTCGTCTGGGTGGGCCCCGCGGGCAAGGCGTACGCCATCGACAACCCGCCGGAGCACAAGTGCCTGGACATGGCCCAGGACGCCCGCGGGGCGCGCAACGCGACGAAGAAGCCGCTGGTCGTCTACACACACAAGAAGTGCAAGGGGACGGCGCTGCGACTCGCCCCCGGCAAGTCGGCGTCCAGCGGCGCGCACTTCTCCAGCGTCGTGTTCAACCCGCGCTGAGCGCCGCGCCGTCCGCAACCGGGTGGCACGCCCCTGCGCACACGCGCCGGCGTGCCGCCCATGTCCAGTGCCGAGGCATCCAGGCACCAGCTGTATTGATCACGAGCGTCGTCAACGCGGGCCGGTCCTGATCGTGGCGAAGGCCCCGGGTGTGGTGGAGGCGCCGGCCGTCCCATCGCCCACGCCGCCGCAGAGATGGGCGTCTCCCGCCCCCATCCTCACGGGCGACCCGGCGCCGGGGCCTTCACCGGGGTGACGTCGGCGGGCCGGCCGGCGGACCGGCGGTCCCTGCCGGTCCTGGCCGGGGGCGGGGCCGCGCTGCTCTCGGGCCGGCTGATGCTCGCCCTCACCGCCGCCGGCCACGCCGTGGCGACGCTCCTGCTCGTTCCGGTGCAGGGGCTGCCGGCGTTCGGGGTCGGCTCGGCCCTGATCACTCGGGTGCCGTACGAGGCGACGGACGCGCCCCTGCTTGGGGACGCGTTCGCGACGTCGGCGCTGAACGTCGGTGCCGCCCTCGGTCCGGTCCTGGGCGGCGCCGCGATCGGCGGCGGGCCCGGCTACCGCTCGCCGGTGTGGGTCAGCGTCCTGCTGATGATCTCGTCGCTCGCCGCCCTGGACTGCGCGCGGCAGGGCGGACGGGAACGGCAGCCCGCGTGACCGGGCGGCGGTGGCTCACAGCGGGGAGTGGGCCACCGCCGTCACATAGGCGCCGAACAACAGGGACACGACGGTGAGGCCGCCGTAGACGACCACCGCGTGGGCCGGCCGGATCCGCCAGGTCCGGGCAAGTGCGCGGGCCATGGGGATGAGTAGCGGGAAGGCCGGCAGCAGGAAGCGCGGCTTGGAGGAGAAGGAACCGGAGCCGCCGACCACGAGCAGGATCAGGACCCCGGTGAAGACCACCAGGACCAGCGGGGCTCGCTCCAGGCACAGCAGTGCGAACAGCAGGACGCCGGCCGCGACGATCACCAGGGCCGCCGGATAGACCGCCCCGCCGCCGTGCAGCAGCAGGGCCTTCACGAAGCGTGCCGAGCCCACGCCGAAGTCGAAACGGGAGTCCCAGGCGCTCTGCACCTTGAAGTAGCCGCCGAGCAGGTCTCCCGTCCGGGTGCCGACCCACAGCACATAGCCGAGCCAGCCCAGCGGGGCGATCACGGCGCCGGCCCACAGGCTCGCCGGCACCCGGCCGCGCTGCCGCAGCGCCTCGTAGCCGGCGGCGAGGGAGACGGCCACCGCGATCGCGAAACCGCTGGGCCGGGACAGCCCCGCGAGCGCGGCCAGGGCGCCGGCCCACAGCCAGCGGCCCTTGAGCACGCAGTACAGGGACCAGACGGCGAGCGCCGCGAACAGCGACTCGGTGTAGGCGATGGTCAGTTCGACGGAGTGCGGCATGGCGGCCCACAGGGCCACCAGCGCGGTGGCGACGCCGCGCCCGTAGAGGTGGTGGCCGATGGCGTACACGCCGTACGCCGCCAGGCCCGCGGCGATCCAGGAGATGAGCAACGCGGCCTGGCCGGGGGTGAGGAACGGCAGGACGGTGGTCAGCCCTCTGATCAGGCCCGGGTACAGGGGGAAGAACGCCCAGTCAGCCTGGACGGCGCCCTGCGGTGTGATCCAGATCTTGTGGCCGTAGCCCTGGGCGGCGATGTGCAGATACCAGCGGGAGTCCCAGGAATGCGCGAGGCTCTTGACGAGGGGATGGCCCCGGACCGCGTTCGCGACGATCACCATGAGGACGCCGGCGAACCGGACGGCCGCGAACAGGGCGAGGGCCGGAAGCGCCCCCTCGGGGAACCCACGCCGGGCGATCCGAGGCAGGGTCGGGGGACGCAGGGGCCGGGACGGGGCGGCGGCCGACTCGGGCCGCGGCACTGAGGAGGTGCTCACTCTTTTGACCTTGGGCACGCCAGGATAGACGTGCAATCCGCGACTCGGGTTTCTTACGCACTTCCACCCTGATTCAGGAATCAGTCAAGGAATGGGTGCAAATCCCTTACTCCGGGCCCCCCGGAAGGAGCAGTTGAGAGGTGTGGTTACCATATGAGCGCTCCCTAGCTCGAAAGATGGATCCGTGACTGTCAACGACGACTCGTTCACCAACTGGAAGATCCGCGAGGAGATCGCGGAGTCGATGATCCCGCTCATCGGGAAGCTGCACCGCGAGCGGGACGTGACCGTCCTGCTGCACAGCCGCTCCTTGGTGAACAAGTCGGTGGTCAGCATCCTCAAGACGCACCGCTTCGCCCGGCAGATCGACGGCGCGGAGCTGTCGGTCACCGAGACCATGCCGTTCCTCGAGGCCCTGACCGCGCTCGACCTCGGGCCCTCCCAGATCGACCTCGGCATGCTGGCCACCACCTACAAGGCCGACGACCGCGGCCTGAGCGTGGCCGAGTTCACCGCCGAGGCCGTCGCCGGCGCCACGGGCGCCAACAAGATCGAGCGCCGTGAGCCCCGCGACGTCGTCCTCTACGGCTTCGGCCGCATCGGCCGCCTCGTCGCCCGTCTGCTGATCGAGAAGTCCGGCTCCGGCAACGGCCTCATGCTGCGCGCCATCGTCGTGCGCGGCGGCGGCGCCCAGGACATCGTCAAGCGCGCCTCGCTGCTGCGCCGCGACTCCATCCACGGCCAGTTCCAGGGCACCATCACCGTCGACGAGGCCAACAGCACCATCGTGGCCAACGGCAACGCCATCAAGGTGATCTACGCCGACGACCCGTCGCACGTGGACTACACCGAGTACGGCATCCGGGACGCCATCCTCATCGACAACACCGGCAAGTGGCGCGACCGCGAGGGCCTGTCCAAGCACCTGCGCCCCGGCATCGAGAAGGTCGTCCTGACCGCGCCGGGCAAGGGCGACGTCCCGAACATCGTGCACGGCGTCAACCACGACACCATCAAGCCGGACGAACAGATCCTGTCCTGCGCGTCCTGCACCACCAACGCGATCGTCCCGCCGCTGAAGGCGATGGACGACGAGTACGGCGTGCTGCGCGGCCACGTGGAGACCGTCCACTCGTTCACCAACGACCAGAACCTGCTGGACAATTACCACAAGTCCGAGCGTCGTGGCCGCTCCGCGCCGCTCAACATGGTGATCACCGAGACCGGTGCCGCCTCCGCCGTCGCCAAGGCCCTGCCGGACCTCAAGGCGAAGATCAGCGGCAGCTCGATCCGCGTCCCCGTGCCGGACGTCTCGATCGCGATCCTCAACCTGCAGCTGGCCCGCGAGGCCACCCGCGAGGAGGTCCACGACTACCTGCGGGAGGTGTCGCTGACCTCGCCGCTCAAGCGCCAGATCGACTTCATCACGGCGCCCGACGCGGTCTCCAGCGACTTCATCGGCTCGCGCCACGCCTCGATCGTGGACGCCGGCGCCCTGAAGGTCGACGGCGACAACGCGATCCTCTACCTCTGGTACGACAACGAGTTCGGCTACTCCTGCCAGGTCGTCCGCGTCGTCCAGCACGTGTCGGGCGTGGAGTACCCGACGTACCCGGCGACGGCCGTCTGACGGGTCTTCGGCGCACGGCCGCGGCCGCCGACCGGGTTTCCGGGCGGCGGCCGTCCTGCTGGGCGCGTGCGGTCAGCCCTTGGCCTGCCCGGCGCAGGCGCCCGCGGCACACGCACTGAGCCACTGGTCGAAGTCGGCGTCGTAGCGGGTGCCGATGCCGTCGTGGTAGACGGCGTAACCGCCGGCGTAGTCACCGGCCCGGAACCGGGCGAGCATGCGCTGGACATCGTCGGGGTGCCGCTCGGTCATGTAGCGCACCGCGAGGTAGCCCCACGGGTAGGTGCGCGTCACGTCGCTGTTGTCGTAGGTGTTCTCGAACAGGGTGCTCAGCCGGTACGTGTGCTTGCCGGCCTCCTGGATCGCCTGGTCGTCGGCGAGACCGCGGTAGCTGTAGGACACGTACTCGGCGATGCCCTCGATCCACCACACGTCCGGCACGGTGGTCTCCTGGGCGAAGTCGCCCTTCATGTCGTCGCGGCCGTCGAGGAAGTGCGTGTACTCGTGGTTGAGGTTCCAGATCCGGGCCACGAAGCCGTCGTCCGCGGGCTTCTGGTACATGATCGACGTGACGTGGTTGGCCGGGTCGGACGGGTCTCCGTCCAGGGTCATGCCGCCGTTGTCGGTGCTGATGCCGTAGATCGGGCCCGCGTAGGTCTGGTAGTCGGTGCGGTCGGCGAAGACCACGAGCTGGATGGTGGACACGTACTGGCCGGGTATCGCTCCCCCGGCCTTGACCACGCCGCGGAAGTACGCGCTCTGGCCCAGCACGCCGGCGCAGGCGGCGTCGAGCTCGTCGGCGGTCAGCGACTGGGCGAGGATGCCGACGTTCGCGTCGCACTGGTGGTGGACCGGCAGGACGGCCCTGGTCAGCTTGCCGGGCAGATCGCAGACGTCGTAGTACGCGCAGTTGGCGCCGTCGTAGGAGTTCGCCTGCGTGGCCACGGCGACCCAGAGCCCCGCCGTGGGGCCGGTGATCGCGGTCTCGTCCAGCAGGTCCTTGGTCAACGGGCGGACGGTCTCCTGCAGTTCGGGGTGCTCGACGTAGCGGGCCAGGTTCATCCCGGCGTTGGAGTCGAGGAACGCCCGGTCCGTGCCGAGCAGGTCGGTGTTGGCCACCGCGAAGTCGTACAGCGTGTCGATGACCCGCGGGTCGTCCTCGACGGCCGCGACGTAGCCGGGGTTCCAGTTGCCGCGCCACAGCGGTGTGTAGACGTCGTTGACGGCCCTGACCATGCTGTCCACGGCGTCGTACGAGCTGTCGTAGTCGTTCAGCAGCCGCCGGTAGACGGACAGATAGCGGCCCTGCTGGTCGGCGCTGTCGGTGAGGATGACGGTCTCACCGAGGATGTCTCCGTTCACCGCCGTCACGTCACGCGAGTGCGACCGGGCGAAGAAGGCGTCCAGGCCGGCCGTGACGGCCGTGGTGAGACGGGTGCTGTACGGGCCCACGTCTGCCGGGTGGTTGAACTGCACGTAGTAGCCGGCCCGCAGGAAGAGGACCAGCTGCTCCAGGCCGCCGGAGTCGTCGCCGCGGTACTGCCCGGCCGAACGCGTGAACGCGGCGGCCACGCTGCGCATCTGGGCCTCGCGGAAGACGTCGTGCGCGTCCTCGCCGGTCACGGAGAAGAGGGTGTTGACGCAGTCCGTGGACGAGGCTTTCACGAAGGCGACGAGCGCGGAGCCGGAACGGCTGCCGAAGTCGGCCGGGGTGCAGGAGGCCGCCCTGGCCGCGCCCCGGGCCGGATGGGCCGACAGGGGCTGCAGGGGCGGGAGTTGGGCCGGACTGAGCCGCCGGGGCCGGCTCGCGGGACGCTCGGTGACGGCGGTGGTCGCACCGGTCGGCGACGGCTTGGACCAGTGCTGCCGGGGTGCGGCGGCAGCACGGTGGTGCGGCTGCGGCGGTGCCGCCGACGCGGGCGTGGCCAGCAGCCCGGCCACGGTGACGCAGACGACCGTGACTCCGGCCCTGCGTCCGGCCGTACGAGCGTGCGCACGGCCGGGCATGCGTCTGGGCAGCGCGAAGCGATAGCG
Organism: Streptomyces sp. NPDC048191; assembly: GCF_040652655.1. Taxonomy (NCBI): domain Bacteria; kingdom Bacillati; phylum Actinomycetota; class Actinomycetes; order Kitasatosporales; family Streptomycetaceae; genus Streptomyces; species Streptomyces sp. NPDC048191. The sequence goes on along the minus strand of NZ_JBEZMO010000004.1, from coordinate 72,864 downwards.
CATCTGGATTCCTCCACGAAGGGATGCGCCTCGGTGGGGTGCTGAGGCGTGTGAGGCACTGTCTCAGCGGGCCGCGTACGCCAACAATGCCGTGTGACATAGCACATGCCACTGTCCGGCCATAACATCGAGGTGCGCCCTTGAGGCTCCGTCAGCAGCGGTCGCGGGCGCCCCTATGCCCCTGTGGTGCTCCAGGTGCGTGAGGCCCAGGCCCGCAGGTGGGGTGCCTGGGCGACGAGGTCTCGGTAGGCGGCGGTGGCCGACTGGGCCAGTGCCTCCCCAATCTCGTCGGTGACGGTGTCGGGCCGCCAGGCCAGCACATAACGGCACCACAGCGGCGAACCCACCAAGGGCTTCACCACGACGTGCGGGATCGGCCGCAGCGTCGGCTGCACGAGGGACACCCCGAGGCCGTCGGCGATCATGCTCTGCAACTGGGTCTGGTCGCCGAGGAACTCGTGCACGGTGACCGGCGTGAACCCGGCCGCCGCACAGGCGTCGTAGAACACCCCGGGCCAGCCGGCGCCGTCGTCCGGGGTCACGAACCACGCGTCCTCGGCCAGGTCGGCGAGCTGCACCTGGGCGCACTGGCGCAGCCGGTGCCGGGAGGGCAGGGCGACGAAGGTCGGCTCGGTGACGATCCCGCGATGCCTCACCGCCCCCGAATGGCGCAGCTCCATGCCCGGATAGTCGGCGGCGATGGCCGCGTCCACCGCGCTCTCCTCCAGCAGTTCCACTATCCGCGAGGAGGCGTAGACACTGGTCACCGCGATGGACAGGTCCGGCAGCCGGGTGCGCACGCGGGAGACCGTGCCGGACAGCATGGGTGAGTTGGTCGCCGCCACGCGCAGGGTCCGGCGTGCTCGGGCGGCGGCCGGGCGGTGACCGATGGCGTCGGCGCGGGCCAGCACGTCGCGGGCCTGGGCGACCACCTCGGCGCCGTACGGGGTCGGCCGCACTCCGCTCGTGCCGCGCTCGAACAGCGACTCGCCGAGATGGCGCTCGATGCGCCGCAGCTGGGTGCTCACGGCGGGCTGCGAGTAGCCGAGCTGTACCGCCGCACGCCCCACGCTCCCGGCGTCGGCGATCGCGCACAGCACCCGCAGGTGCCGCAGCTCCAGCTCCATCGCGCCACTCCCCGTTTCCGTCCACGGCCGGTCCCCGGGGGACGGACGCATCCGCCTCCCCGGCAAAACCCGAGCTCACAGCCATCGTCGGCCGTGGTCACGACCGGCGGACCGAAGCGTCGCACCGCACCGCGTCCGGCACAAGTCGCAGGTCCGCCGACCTCGGGGAACCGGTTCCGGGCAGGGCCGGTCCGTGTCAGTGGGGGTGCACCACCGCAACGACCACCTCGGCACCGAGCACCTGTTGCGGGGTCCGACCGCCGGGCCCGACAGCGTCACCCGCCTCCTGGACACGGTCGGTGCCGCCGCTGACGCCGTTCATCGAGCCCTCGGCGCACGCCTCAGCCCCGGAGCCTCACAGGGCGCCGAGCGCATCGCCTGCACCTCCGACTCGCGCAAGGCCATCGCCCTGGCGGACGCACGCTCGGCGGCCCGGGGCACACAACTCATCGAATGCGGCGACCTGTTGCTCGCACCGGCCGGAGTGGGGCGGGGGCTCGCGGCCGCCGTGCTCACCGAGCCGGGCTTCACCCCGGACCCGCCCGCCCCCGACCCGGAGGAGAGGTCCGACCGGGCACCCCACTCCGGACGGCGGCAGCGCCGCCCCCACTCGGCGAGGCCCGCCTCACCTGCGACCGAGACCGCCGACGAGTCAGTACGCCCGCCCCACGACCGCCACGTTCCCCGGCTGGGTGTCGCTCTCCGGGACCGATCCGTCCGCCGCGAGCAGGCAGCGTACCGAGACGCCCCGTTCGGCGAGTGCGGCCTCGCCCTCCGGGCCCAGGGTGGACCAGGGAATGCGTGCCCAGCCGGTGCTCGCGGCCTCCGCGGCCTCCTCGATCGTGGTCACCTCGGCCGTGCGGTCCTCGCGGCGCCGCCGGGACTGCTCCAGCAGCAGCGCCTGGTCGTCCTCCAGCGCCCCGGGCAGGAGCGCGGAGAGCGCCTCGACCGCGACCGGTTCCTTCGTGCCGGGGACGCGCCGGACCAGCACGGCGGTGCCGTTCTCCAGGTCGCGCGGTCCCACCTCGATCCGTACGGGCACGCCCTTGAGCTCCCAGTCGACGGCGCGCCGCCCGAAGGGCATATCCGTACGGTCGTCCACGTGGACGCGTACGCCCGCCTCCCTCAGCCGCTCGCCGATCGCACGGACGCCGGCCAACACCTCCTCGTCGCCCTTGACGGCGAGGACCACCGCCTGGACCGGAGCCAGACGGGGCGGGACGCGCAGCCCGTCGTCGTCGCCGTGTGTCATCACCAGCGCGCCGATCATGCGGGTGGTGGAGCCCCAGGAGGTCTGCCAGACGTGCTCCTGCCGGCCGTCCCGCGTCACGAACCGGGTGTGGAAGGCCTTGGCGAAGTTCTGGCCCAGCTCGTGGCTGGTGACCATCTGCAGCGCCTTGCCGTCGCCCATCATGCTCTCCAGCGTGAGGGTGTTGATCGCTCCCGCGAACCGTTCCCTGACCGTCTTGCGTCCGGAGACGAAGTCCATGGCGAGGACCTCGCGCAGGAACGTGCCGTAGACCTCGCTCTGGACGCGTGCCGCGAAGGCGCGCGCCTCCTCGTACGTGGCGTGCGCGGTGTGACCCTCCTGCCACAGGAACTCCGTCGTGCGCAGGAACAGCCGCGGGCGCAGCTCCCAGCGCACCACGTTCGCCCACTGGTTGATCAGCAGGGGCAGGTCCCGGTAGCTCTGCACCCACTTGGCGAAGTACTCGTTGACGATCGTCTCGGAGGTGGGGCGGACCACGACGGGCTCCTCCAGCTCCTTGCCACCCGCGTGGGTGACGACGGCGAGCTCGGGCGCGAAGCCCTCGACGTGCTCGGCCTCCCTCGTCAGGTACGACTCCGGGATGAGCAGCGGGAAGTACGCGTTCTGGGTGCCGGTCGCCTTGATCCGGGCGTCCATCTCCTGCTGCATCCGTTCCCACAGGCCGTACCCGTACGGTCGGATGACCATGGTGCCGCGCACCGGGCCGTTGTCGGCCAGCTCAGCCTTGTTGATCAAGTCCTGGTACCAGCGCGGGAAGTCGTCCGCCCGGGGTGTGAGAACGGGTGCCTTTGCCATGCCGGGCAGGCTAGGCCGCCGGTTCCCGGCACGCTAACCAATTACCGCTCCCTTGACCGGCCCGTGCGGGTGCCGCCCCTACCCCACTTGCCTAAAAGCTTTAGGAAACTCCATAATGGCTTTTGGTAGATGGGAGACACATGATGGCACGCGCCGGTCTGACGACCGAGCGGCTGGTCCGTGCGGGCGCCGAGCTGGCCGACGAGGTCGGCTTCGACCAGGTGACCGTGTCCGCGCTGGCCCGGCGGTTCGACGTCAAGGTCGCGAGCCTGTACTCGCACCTGAAGAACTCGCAGGACCTCAAGACCCGGATCGCGCTGCTGGCCCTGGAGGAGCTGGCCGACCGCGCCGCCGACGCCCTCGCCGGCCGGGCCGGCAAGGATGCCCTCGTCGCCTTCGCCGACGTCTACCGCGACTACGCCCGCGCACACCCCGGCCGCTACGCGGCGGCCCGCCACCCGCTCGGCCCCGAGGCGGCCGCAGCCAGAGCGGGCGGCCGGCACGCCCAGATGACCCGGGCGATCCTGCGCGGCTACGACCTGGCCGAACCCGGCCAGACGCACGCCGTCCGCCTCCTCGGCAGCGTCTTCCACGGCTACGTCAGCCTGGAGACGGCCGGCGGATTCAGCCACAGCGCCCCCGACTCCCAGGAGTCCTGGACGCGGATCCTGGACGCCCTCGACTCCCTGCTGCGCGACTGGCCGACCGGCTGACCGCTCACGACCTCCTCGAAGACAGGCCGACACCTTGCACACCATCCCCCTCACCCCGGAACTCCTGCGCGGAGCCCTGGACGTGGAGCACACCACCCACGGACTGCTGCCGCACCGGCTGCCAGCCCGCGCCCGCGCGCAGTGCGCCGACCCACAACTGGCCATGGTGGAGTCCCAGCCCTCCGGCGTACGACTGGTGTTCCGCACCCGGGCGACCACCGTCGAGCTGGACGCCCTGCCGACCAAACGGGTCTACGTCGGCGCACCACCGCGCCCGGACGGCGTGTACGACCTGCTCGTCGACGGACGGCCAGCCGGCAGCGGCCGGGTCACCGGCGGCAACAGGCTCACCGTCGACATGGCCGCCGGCACCACCGAGCACCAGTCCGGCCCGGTCGGCACCGTGCGCTTCACCGGACTGCCCGACGCCGTCAAGGTCGTGGAGATCTGGCTGCCGCACAACGAGACGACCGAACTGGTCGCGCTGCGCGCCGACGCGCCCGTCGAACCCGTACCGGACGGGGGCGGCAAGGTGTGGCTGCACCACGGCAGTTCCATCAGTCACGGTTCGGACGCCGCGAGCCCGACCACCATCTGGCCTGCGCTGGCCGCGTCCCTCGGCGGGGTGGAACTGATCAATCTGGGGCTGGGCGGCAGCGCCCTGCTCGACCCGTTCACGGCTCGCGCGCTGCGCGACACGCCGGCCGACCTGATCAGCGTCAAGCTCGGCATCAACGTGGTCAACGCGGATCTGATGCGGTTGCGGGCGTTCGGTCCCGCCGTCCACGGCTTCCTCGACACCATCCGCGAGGGGCACCCCGACACGCCGCTGCTCGTCGTCTCGCCGATCCTGTGCCCCATGCACGAGGACACGCCGGGCCCCACCGTCCCGGACTTCTCGGGCCTGGGCGAGGGACAGTTGCGGTTCGTGGCCGGCGGGGACCCGGCGGAGAAGGCCGTCGGGAAACTCACCCTGGGTGTCATCCGGGAGGAACTGGCCCGGATCGTACGCGAGCGTTCCGCCGAGGACCCGCGTCTGCACTACCTCGACGGCCGTGAGCTCTACGGCAACGCCGACTTCAGCGAACTGCCGCTGCCCGACGGCCTCCACCCGGACGCCGCCGCGCACCGCCGGATCGGCGAGCGGTTCGCGGCACTGGCCTTCGCGCCGGGCGGCCCCTTCGGTGACGGAGCCGCCTGACGCGGGCGGGCCGGCTCACACCAGGTGGGCGAAGACCACCAGGTTGTCGGTGTAGTCCTTGGCCGAGTGGTCGTACGCCCCGGCGCAGGTGATCAGCCGGACCTCGGGGCGCTTGGCGTCGGCGTAGACGCGCTTGCTGGGGAAGTCGTCCTTGGCGAAGGTCTCGGTGTCGTCCACGACGAATTCGGGCTTGCTCCCGTCGGCGCGCTGCACCGTGAAGTGGTCGCCGGCCTTCAGGTGGTCGAGGTTCGCGAAGACGGCCGCGGAGGTCTTCGTGTCGATGTGACCGGCGATGATCGCGGTGCCCCTCTCGCCGGGCGCGGCGCCCTTGGCGTACCACCCGACGAGGTTGGTCTCGCCGGCCGGTGGCGGCTCGAGCTGGCCCGAGGCTCCGATGGCCAGGGTGGTGAACGGGGCGTCCACGGAGATCTTGGGGATGAGCAGGCGGGTCGGTGCGGAGCGGGACAACGCGGAGTCGTCCGCGTCCGACTCGGCTTCGGACTCGGCCTGCGATTCGGCTTTGGGATCGGCTTTCGGATCGGTCCGCGGATCGACGGGCGGCTCGGCGGGCGGCTCGTCCGGAACCGTGGCGCTCGCGCCCGCGGCACGGGATGCCTGCGGCGTGTCGTCCGAGGTGTGGTGACCGCCGAACACGCTGACGGCGACGAGGACGATCGCGACGGCCCACAGCGTCATCCATCGGCCGCCGCGGCCGGAACTCCGCCCGTCCGCCGGCGGTTCCGCGGGGGTCGGGGAGGAGGGATCTGCTGCCATCGGGAACCACCTCACTCGGGCACGGCAGCGCGGGTATCAGTACAGGGGCGCCGGGGACTGTGGCCCGGCACGCAGGCGGCCGGCGGACACACGTGCGGGGGAACGCCGGGGACCGCCCGCCGGGGGCGCGGGCCGCCGACGCGTCGTGCGCGTCGGCGGCGGCCGCAGCCTCCTTGAGCGAATCATCGGATCAGGACGCCGACTGGCCGGCCTTCTTGCGGCGCAGCACGTACATGCCGCCGGCGCCTGCGGCCAGCACGGCCAGACCGCCCGCGGTGACACTCGGAGCGGCGAGCGCGCCACCGCCGGTGTGCATACCGCCGCGCGGCCGTTCGTGACCGCCGCCGCGCTCACCGCCGTCACGGCCGCCGTCCCCACCGCCGTCACGACCCCCGTCACGACCGCCCTCGCCGCCGCCGTCACGACCGCCGTCGCGGCCGCCGGAGCCGAATCCCTCGTCGTCACGGCCCGAGCCTGAGCCCCAGTCGTCGCCGCGCACCGAGGCGAGGAAGCCGCCGCCCGTGTGCACGCCGCCGTGCGGCCCGCCCTCGTGCCTGCCGCCACGGCCGTGCTCGCCGCCGCCCTCGTGGCCACCGCCACGACCGTGCTCGCCACCGCCGTTGTCGTCGTCGCCACCACGGCCGCCACCGCCGTGGTCGTCGTCACCCCCGCGGTCGCCGCCACCGCCGTGCTCGTCGCCGCCACCGCCGTGGTCGTCGTCGCCACCACGGCCGCCACCCCCGTGGTCGTCGTCACCCCCGCGGCCGCCGCCTCCCCCGTGCTCGTCGGAGCCGTGGCCGCCGGAGCCGTGGTCGGCGGCCCGCACCGTGGCGAGGAATCCGCCACCCGTGTGGATTCCACCGCGCGGCTCCTCGTGTCCGCGCCCCTTGTCGCCGTCGTTGCCGTGATCATTGTCGTGGTCGCGGCCGGAGTCGTCACCACGGCCCTGGTCGTCGTCGGAGCCATGGTCGTGGTCACCACCGGAGTCGTGGTCCCGTCCCTGGCTGTAGGAGGAGTCGTCGCGGCCCCCGTCGTCGCCCGCTGGAACGGCGAACGCGGCACTGGGCACAGCGAAGGCGAGAGCGGCGGTTGCGGCCGCCGAGGCCAGAAGCATGCGGGCAGAACGCATAGCGATGTCCTTCCGCCGTGGCCGGGCAGCGGATACCTCATCAGCTGAATGGACCCGGCCTCGACATGAACCACCGTCAGTGAGAGCGCAAGCTCCCACCATCCGAGCCGCCCAGCCGGGTCACCGTAACCACCCGTCTGCCCCAGTGATGCCGCTGCGCGTGCCCTCGTCCGGGGGAATCCCCCCGGCGCGCCGTTCCCCTCCCGCTCCGGCCCGGGACCGGCAAGGCCATCGGCCGCGTCCAGGCCGTGCCCAGGTGACGTCCGGCCGTACGGCTCCGGGCGTTCGGATCTCTCCGCCCCCTTGTTATGACCGACGTCATAACGCAGGCTGTTCCCGGTGGCACGACAGGTCGACGCGGTGGGAGGAAGCGGTGGCGGACGCAATGGCGCGGGCCCTGTGGGAACGGTACGAGCCGGTGCACGATCTCGTCTACTTCGCACCGCCGGTGCGCCGGGCGGCGGACGCCCTCGGGATGCGCGGGTACTGGATGGGGTACTTCGCGCTGCGCGCGGCGCCGCTCGGTCCGGTCCCTCCGTCCGTCGTGACGAGTTGTTTCTACGTCTTCCACCCCTCCCGCGTGACCCGGGCGCTGCCGGACGCCTGGACGTACGCGACGCCGGAAGAGATTCTGGCTGCTCGCCAGGATGCCCTGGACGCCGCGATGACCGGCCTGTTCGGGCCGGACACGGTCGGCTCCGCCGAGTTCGCCGAGGCCGCCGACCTCGCCTGGGAGGCGGCCGCGGCGGCGGACACCGCGGGGCGGGTGCTGGCCGCGGCCAACCAGGCGCTGGAGCGCCCGGACCGTCCCACCGCACGTCTGTGGCAGGGCCTGACGACGCTGCGCGAGCACCGGGGCGACGCCCATGTGGCGGTGCTGGTGAGCCAGGGGCTCGGGCCGGTCGAGGCCATGCTGCTCAAGGCGGCGGCCGGCGAGTCCGACGGGGCGTTCCTGCGGGAGACGCGCAAGTGGGAGCAGGCGGACTGGGATGCGGCCGCGGCACGACTGCGTGAACAGGGCCTGCTCGCCGCCGACGGGTCGCTCACCCCGGCCGGCGTGGCCGTGCGCGCGGAGGTGGAGGCGCTGACGGACGCGGCGGCGGAAGTCCCGTGGACCGCGCTCGGCACCGACCGTGCCACGCGCCTCGCCGACCTGCTGGAGCCACTGGCCGGCATGGTCGAGAACGCGGGCCTCCTGCCACCGGGCAACCCGGTCGGACTGACCCGCACCTCGCACCCCTTCGCCACCTGACGGAACCGGGCACGTCGTCGGACGCCCCCTGACCCCCGGACCCCAACCGGCCACCGACGGCCTGAACCCCGCGAGGACCACACCCGTCAACGACCCTGCCGACCGTCAACGCCCCCCGGCCGGCCCCGCAGGAACAGCCCAGGTGGCCCGGGACTGCCAACTGCCCCGGCAGGCCCGGCCCATGAGCCCCCAGGACGGACCTCACCGGTCGCCGCCCTCCGGGCCGCCCCGTCGGTGTCCCCTCCCGGGGTGCCGGACGGGGCGGCGTGCCGGCCGGCGTGGGGTTACCAGGTCACCGGGAGCCGTTCGGGGATCCGTTTCATGAAGCCGGTGCGCCAGACCAGTTGGGCGGGCGGTACGGCGAGCGCGAGGTCGGGGAGACGGTCGAGGAGGACCTCCAGGGCGATGCGGGCGTGGGCGCGGCCGAGTGCGGTCGCCGGGCAGTAGTGGGCGCCGCCGCCGAAGGAGAGGTGGTCGGCGGTGTTGTCGCGGTGGACGTCGAAGCGGTGCGGGTCGGGGAACTTCGCCGGGTCGAGGTTGGCGCCCTCCACCAGGACCAGGACGAGCTCGCCCTCGCGGACCTCGACGTCGCCGAGCCGGACGTCCTCGAGGGCGAGGCGGGGCAGGGCGTCGCCGATGGAGAGGTTGACGCGCAGGAGCTCCTCCACTCCCGGGCCGATCAGGTCCGGGCGGTCGCGCAGGAGGTCCCGGGCGATGGGGTGGGTGAGGAGGTAGACCAGGGCCATCGCCAGGAAGCCGGACGTGGAGATCACGCCGGCGCCGAACATGGTGACACCGACGGTCGCCAGCATCTCGTCGGAGAGGTGGGCGTATTCGGGGTCCTCGCGCAGGGCCGCGAGTTCGCCCATCAGACCGTGCGTCGCGGGGTCGTCGAGCAGGGCCGTCATCCGGGCGATGTCCCGGTCCCAGTTGATCTTCGCGCCGGTGACGGGGCACGCCGAGTTCATGAAGGCGATGTCGAGGCTGCGCAGGAAGGCCGGGGCCTCGCTGTCCGGGATGCCGAGGATGCGGCAGTGCATCCCCGCCGAGTACGGCTCACAGAACGCGCCGCGCAGGTCGGCCGTCGGCCCGTCCGCCACCAGCTGGTCGACCAGCCGGTGCGCCTCCTCACGCAGCCGCTCCATCAGGCCCGGCGACTTCGGGTTCAGCGCCTTCAGCACCGCCCGGCGCAGCCCCGCGCCGGTGATGTTGCCCATGTTGTTGACGACCTCGGGCGGGATCGTGAGCGCGTACTGCCGTGGGACTCCGGGGGCGGATGTGTCCTTCAGGGAGAACCGGTCGTCCTTCAGTACCCGTGCGCACAGCTCGTACGACGACACCAGCCAGGCCTCGTCGCCGGCGATGGTCCGCACGCGCCGTACGGGGGTGTCGGCGCGCAGGGTCTCCACCTCGGCGGGAACCCGGGTTCCGTCCCAGGAGAACGGGAAGTCGAGCAGGGGCGGGTGGCCGGCGCTGATGCCGGAGGCGGTGGTCATGCGGCGGTTCCTTCGACGGCGGCGGGGGTGACGACGGCGTGGCCCTGGTTGCGGGAGGCCCGCAGGCCCGCGCCGCGTGAGTACAACAGCTCGGCCATCGGCAGCAGTTGGTGGTAGCAGTTGAGCGAGGAGGGCACCTTCAGGATGGCGGGGGTGTCCAGGAACAGCGGAGCCTCGGCACACACGTACTCCAGGCACACCGCGCGCTGCCGCTCGGTCGGCGCCGGGCCGCGCGCACTGAGGAAACGATTCACCAGGGCGTCGCACACGGCCCGGAAGGCGCCGTCGGCGGCCAGGCGCGCCTGGAGCTGCCGATGGATGTCCTGGTAGGCGGGGTTGGTACGGAACTCCGACATCGGGTGCCAGTCCAGCCGCAGACCCTCGGGGTCAGCCGCCGACACCGCGTCACGGACCTTGGCGCGCACCCCGCGCAGGTTCTTCACCGCCTTGCGCCGGGCCTCGTCCGGTGGATAGCCGGACGCCTCGTACATCTCGGCGACGTAGAGGTCGGTGTAGACGAAGTCGACCTTGTCGAAGTGGTCCAGCCCCCAGCGGGCGAGGTCATGCAGGCGGCGGGCGGAGAAGTAGCTGTTGCCCGGGGACACACCGATCACGGCATGTGCGCCCTCGCCCAGGATGACTTCGCAGTGGGAGGTGTACGGCTGGACTTCGAAGACGTCGGCCATCAGCACGGATGCTGTGGTCAAAGGGGGAATCCTCCGCCGCGCGCTAGTCCCGGCGAGGTCCTGTACCCCTGGTGTGGCGACGCGGCGCCCTCACGCTAGCGCTACGGATTCAGCACGGGTAGTTACCCCCCGGGTTTGGCTGAAATCGATCGTAGTAACGGTCGAAGTCACCTGCTGCCGGGCGCCGTTGGGGGCCGTACGCTGGGGTCGTGGTCAACCGAGACGAGGCTTGCGAGAACCCGGGGCAGGCGGCTTCCCGGCTCACCGGACGCCCGGTCACCGGAGCGCGAACGGCCTCCGGATCGCCGGTCGAGGTGACGCTGGGCGGCGGGACTCCGGTGATGGTCAAGCGCGGTGACGCTCCCGGGGCCGTACGCGCGGAGGTGGCCGGGCTGCGCTGGCTCGCCGCCGCCGGCTCGGTCCGGGTCCCCGCGGTACTCGGTCACGACGAACGCTGGATGGTGACGGAGCGGGTGCCGACCGGGCACCCGGATCCCGGCGCGGCGCTGCGTTTCGGCCACGCCCTGGCCGCCCTGCACGCCGCGGGTGCTTCGGATTTCGGAGTTCCGCCGCCTGGCGGTCCCGAGGACGCGTTCATCGGCCTCGCCCCCATGCGCAATGTGCCGGGCACCGAATGGCCCCGCTGGTACGCCGAGTACCGCGTGCTGCCCTATGTGCGCGGCGCGGTCGACCGGGGCACGCTCCGCCCGGGCGAGGCAGCGGTGTTCGAGCGGGTCTGCGCCCGGCTGCCGGAGCTGGCCGGGCCCGCCGAGCCGCCCGCGCGGCTGCACGGGGACCTGTGGAACGGGAACGTGCTGTGGGGCGCCGACGGCGAGGTCCGGCTCATCGACCCGGCCGCGCACGGCGGACACCGGGAGACCGACCTGGCGATGCTCCAGTTGTTCGGCTGCCCCCATCTGGACCGTGTGCTCGCCGGGTACGAGGAGGCGGCACCGCTCGCGGCCGGCTGGCGCGAACGGCTGGGCGTGCACCAGCTGTTCCCGCTGCTGGTGCACGCGGTGCTGTTCGGACGCGGCTACGCGGAACAGGCCCTGACGGTGGCGCGGAACGCGGTGTCGCTCGCGGAGTGACTCCGCACACACTCGTGGCGGTGCAACGCGACGGGCCTCCCCGGCGTCCTGTGCCATGCAGGCATGCTGTCCCGCGGGCACCTCTTCCGGCGCCCTCACCGACCCGCGGTTACTCAGCGTGAGGAAACCAATCACTCGTTCGATTCGTATAAGGACGTGAAAGCCGAAACAGGGAGAGACCATGCAACCGTTCACGCTCAACTACGCGCGGCCCGCTGTGCAGTTGGACGTCACCATTCCGTATGCGTACGACTCCGGACTGCAGTTGAACGTCCTCCCGGACGGGCGGATCGCCGCCACCGACCACACGACCCTGCGGGCTCTGGGGACCACGACCTCGACCGCGGGCTCCAAGACGCACTTCGACGACTGAAGCGCGGGCCCTGGAAGATGACCGTGCTCATCCTGACGAGTGAAGAGGACGTGACGGCGGACATGGTGGTCCTCCGGCTGAGCGAGGCCGGCGTACCCGTCGTCCGGCTGGATCCCGCGGACCTGACCAACGGGGTGGCGCTGTCGGGCGAGTACGTGCAGGGCGCTCACCGCGGGCATCTGTCCGTCGGCGGGCGCCTGGTGAGCATGAGCGGCCTGCGCTCCGTGTGGGTGCGCAGGCCCGGGGACGCGGCCGCTCGGGCCGCCCAGCCGTCCGCCTGGCTGACGGAGGAGTCGTCACAGGCGCTGTACGGCATGCTGCGCACCACCGACGCCCGCTGGATGAACGATCCGGACGCGGCCCGCCGCGCCCGCCACAAGCCCTGGCAGTTGCACCTCGCACAGCGCAGCGGCCTCGCCGTGCCGGCCACACTGATCACGACGTTCCCGCAGGCGGCGCGGGCGTTCGCGGAGCGCTTCCCGGACCTCGTGGTCAAACCGGTCTCCGGTGCGCATCCGCAGGAGCCGCCGCGGGCGGTGCCGACCAGCCGGGTCGCGCCGGACACCGACTTCTCGGCGGTGGCCTTCGGTCCGACGCTGCTGCAACGGCGGATCGCCAAGCGCGCCGACATCCGGCTCACCATCGTCGGCGACACGCTGCTCGCCGCGCGCAAACCGGTCGACCCGGACGGCCACCCGGACGAGGTGGACGTCCGTTTCGCCCCTTCGGCCTCTCCCTGGCTCCCTTCGGACGTGCCCCCGCGCGCCGCCGAGGGCGTCCGACGGTACATGGACGGCGCGGAACTGGCATACGGCGCATTCGACTTCGCCGAGGACGCGGACGGGATCTGGTGGTTCCTCGAGTGCAACCAGTCGGGCCAGTTCGGGTTCGTGGAGATGGACACGGGCCAGCCCATCGCCGCGACGATCGCCAAGTGGCTTGCCGCGGGCGGGGACCGGGGGGACAGGTGTGCGCAGGACGACCGGAGCGCAGCCTCTTGAGGGTGCGGGGATCGGCTCGGAGAAAGGAACACCACATGCGTATCGGACTGCTGGGAACGGGCCCGTGGGCCCAGGCGGCATACGCCCCGGCCCTCGCCGGGCATCCCGGTGTGGAGTTCGCCGGGGTGTGGGGCCGCCGGCCGGAGGCGGCCAAGGCGCTGGCCGGCCAGTACGGCGTCCCCGCCTACGACGACGTGGACGCGCTGCTGGCCGACGTGGACGCGGTGGCCGTGGCCCTGCCGCCGTCCGTGCAACCGGAGTTGGCGGTGCGTGCGGCGCGGGCGGGCCGTCATCTGCTGCTGGACAAGCCGCTCGCGGTGTCGGTCGCCGAGGGGCGGGATGTGGTGGCCGCGGTGGAGCGCGCCGGGGTGGCCTCGGTCGTCTTCTTCACGGCACGCTTCCAGAAGGAGCCGGAGGCCTGGATCGAGGAACAGGCGGCCGCGGCGGGCTGGTTCACGGCCCGTGCGCAGTGGCTGGGGGCCGTGTTCACCTCCGACAGCCCGTTCGCGGCCTCGCCGTGGCGGCGGGAGAAGGGTGCGCTGTGGGACGTCGGCCCGCACGCCCTGTCCGTCCTGTTGCCGGTCCTCGGCGACGTACGGCAGGTCGTGGCGGCGGCGCACGGTCCCGCGGACACCGTGCATCTGGTCCTGGACCACGCCACCGGTGCGTCGAGCACGCTCACCCTGAGCCTGACCGCACCGCCGGCGGCGGCCGGGGCCGACGTGGAACTGCGGGGTGAGGCGGGCGTGGCGCTGATGCCGGGCAGCTCCGAGGGAGCGGTCCCCGCGCTCAGCCGGGCCACCGACGCCCTGCTGACGGCCGCCCGCACGGGCCGCCCTCAGGCCTGCGACGCCGCGTTCGGCCTCCGCGTCACCGAGATCCTGGCCTCGGCGGAGGCGCGCCTGGCGGAGAACAGGGACTAGTCCACGGTTCCGCGCCCGGTCGCCCTCGGCGCACAGCGGGAACTCGGCGACCGGGCCGTCCGGCGAGCAGGCTCTCCTCCGCTCCTGGCAGCCTGCACGACGGCCCACGGAAAATCCGCCTCGTCGATCCCGATGTCGCCGACCGCATCCTCTCCGTCACCGGCACTCGTCCCTGGCCTCGTCCCTGGGCTTCGTCCCTGGGCGCGGGGCCCGGCCAGGACCACGGCGTGCCCGGGAGAAGGCGGTGCTCCCAGGCGGGAGGCCCAGGTGCGCAGGGCGGCGTAACTTGGGGATGTGAGATCGGTGCACGACGGGCTGTCGCATCGGGACCTGAGAGGTCGCGGCTGGTTGCGGGGGGCGCCGCCGCCGTGGTGGATCCGGGTGTTGCCCGTACTGCTGCTCGTGGCCGTCAGCACGGCCACGGCGATCACCCCGCGCGCCCGCGATCTCGGCTTCCTGCTCGGAGCCATCCCCCCGCTGGCCGTCCTGTCGTACGGCCCGCTGGCCACCGCGCTCCTCGGCGCGGGGGTCGTGGCGGTGCTGAACATCCCCGCCACCCACCTCAACAACCCCGGCAACACCGATCTGCTCGCCATCGTGTTCGTGGCCGTCCTGAGTGTGTTCGTGTCGTACGTGCGCAGCCGCCGGGACGCCCAGCTGGACACGGAACGGGCGATCGGCGAGGCCGTGCAGCGGGCCGTGATGCCGCCGCTGCCGGAGCGGGTCGGGGGCGTGGGGTGCGCGGGGTTCTACCGGGCCGCGCAGGACGGCACGCTGGTGGGCGGGGACTTCTTCGACGTGCGGGACGGGCCGTACGGGGTGCGCGCCGTGATGGGCGACGTACAGGGGCACGGGCTGTCGGCGGTCGCCACCGTGGTGTCGCTGCTGGGTGCGTTCCGGGAGGCGGTGCTGGACCAGCCGGAACTGGAGTCCGTCGCAGCACGGATGGACCGCAGGCTGACGGTGGACTCGGCGGGCGTGCGGCACGCGGAGCTGTTCGCCACGGGGGTGCTGCTGGAGTTCCCCCCCGACGGACGTACCGTGCGGGTGGTGGCCTGCGGTCATCCGGTGCCCGTCCTGTTGCACGAGGGCGAGGCCCTGGAGGTGGCGGTCACGCCGGGACCGCCGTTGGGGGTCGGGCTGCTCGGTGTCGACCCGCCGAAGGAGGTCACGGTGCCCCTGGGCCCGGGTGACCGGCTCTTCCTGGCCTCCGACGGGGTGTGGGAGGCGCGGGACGCCGAGGGCGACTTCTATCCGCTGCCCGCGCGGCTGGCCGCGCTGGCCGGTGCGGCGTCCGCCGAGCTTCCGGCGGCGGTGTGGGCGGACCTCGTGCGCCGGTGCTACAAGGTCCGGGACGACGTCACCATGCTGGTGCTGGCGCCCGGGACGTCCGCCGCCTGACCACCCCGCCGGTCAGCCCACGTCCCACAGGAAGCGGTGGGTGTGGATGCCGAAGTAGGGGAACGACCGGACCTCGCGGACACCCTCCAGGGGTCGTACCACGTCGTTGACGAAGTCCAGCAGGGGCTTCGGACCAGGGGCGACCACCTCGGCGAACAGGTCGAATCCGCCGGAGGTCAGCACCGAGTAGACGACCTCGGGGCGTTCGGCGAGGGCGTCGGCGACGGTGCGGGGGTCGCCGTCGACACCGATGCCGAGCAGGGCCATGGCCTGACCGCCCATGGCCATCGGGTCGGTGACCCCGACCACCTGGACGGCCTTGGAGTCCAGCAGGCGTTGCAGCCGCTGCCGGGCCGCCGAGGCGGACAGGCCGACCTTGGGGCCCAGGTCGGCGTAGGCGATACGGCCGTCGGTCTGCAGTTCGCGCAGGATGGCCCGGTCGATCTCGTCCACGCGTGTCCTTTCGTGCGGGTGTGGCCGGGTGGCTCAGCCCGCGAGTTCGGCGAGCGCGGCGGCGAAGACCTCGGTGTGGGTGTCGACGTCCTGCTCGGTGGTGTCGGGGCACATGAGCGCCATGTTGTGGAACGGGGTGAGCAGGATGCCCCGGTTGGCGAGGTAGAGGTGCAGGAAGTCCTCCAGCTCCGGGTCGGAGGCGACCGCGGACTCGGTACCGGTGCGCGGCGCCGGGGTGGTGAAACGGTACTCGGTGCGGGCGCCCAGCCGGCTCACGGACCAGGGCAGCCGGTGCTTCTCGACGCCCGCCAGGACGCCGGCCTCGAAGCGCTCGGCGAGTGTGGACATCCGGGCGAACGCATCGTCGGTGAGGACGCGTTCGAGGGTGGCCCGCATCGCCGCGACCGACAGTGCGTTGCCGGCGAGGGTGCCGCCGACCCCGCCCATGTCGACGAGGTCCAGGTCGGTGCGGGCCAGCAGCCGCTCGGCGAGTTCGGCGGAGAGCCCGTAGGCCCCGGCCGGGATGCCGCCGCCGATCGCCTTGCCGATGGTCAGCAGGTCGGGCTCCAGGCCCCAAGCGGCCGTGCAGCCGCCGGGCCCGGCGGAGAAGGTGTGGGTCTCGTCGTTGATCAGCAGGCTGCCGTACCGCCTGGTCAGCTCGCGGACGCCGGCGAGGTGACCAGGCTCGGGCAGGACGATGCCGATGTTGGTGAGGGCGGGCTCCATGAGGACGGCCGCGACGTCTCCGTGGGCCAGTTCGCGCTCCAGGCCCATGAGGTCGTTGAACTCGGCCACCCGGCTGGTCAGGGTCACATCGCAGGGGGCGCCGACGTTGCCGGGGCGTGCGGTGCCCGTGCCGTCCGGGCCGACGACGATCAGGGACTCGTCGACGCTGCCGTGGTAGCAGTAGCTGTTCACGAGGATCTTCGGGCGCCCCGTGACGGCCCGGGCCAGCCGGATCGCCCAGCGGTTGGCGTCCGTGGCCGTCAGGGAGAAGCTCCAGCGCGCCAGGCCGAACCGGCGGGTCAGCTCGGCCCCCACCCACTCCGCGTCCTCCGTGGGCAGCATCGCCGTGGCCCCGCCCAGGTCGGCGAACCGCCGCTGCACGGCCTCGGTAACCGGGGCGGGCGAGTGGCCGGCCATCGCACCGGTGTCGCCGAGGCAGAAGTCGATGTACTCCTGCCCGTCCACGTCCGTGACCCGGGCGCCGCGCGCCCCCGCCAGATAGCGGGGAAAGGCACCGGCCGTCTTGTTCATCCAGGTCATCGGCACCCGGCCGAAGAGGTGGTCGGCCCGCGCGTACGCGGCGCGCGAGCCCGGGTTCCGGCGCTCGGCCTCGGCGCTCTCGCGAGCCAGGAGGGCGGGCAGACGCGTGCGGT
The DNA here is from genome assembly GCF_040652655.1 of Streptomyces sp. NPDC048191. Classification (NCBI taxonomy): domain Bacteria; kingdom Bacillati; phylum Actinomycetota; class Actinomycetes; order Kitasatosporales; family Streptomycetaceae; genus Streptomyces; species Streptomyces sp. NPDC048191. Next base: position 55,800 of record NZ_JBEZMO010000004.1, on the reverse strand, counting down.
CCATGGAGTACCTCACTGGAGAAGGAGACGAATACCGTGAGCCTACGATTGAAACAAAGCCCACATCAAGCCATGACGCACGTATCGATTGTCGGGACGATCGAATCACGCGTCGAGGTGGCGAGCGAGGACCGAGCGTCGGGCGGATCCCACTTTCCCCAACTGACGAACTCGTGGCCGGAGTTCGAACGCCCCGCCTCAAACGCCAGGCCGCGCCACCCCTTCCGCCACGTAGAAATATCTACGAGCATGCATATGCCGGGTTGGTGTGCAGACGCACGAGGTGCCCGGTCGCGGTCGTGCCCTGCGCCGAGCGCGGGCCAGTGAGAACCGGAGCAGTGCATGACGAACACGATGTGGACGCGGGGCGTGGAGTGGCTGGCCGCCGCGGCGGCGGACCCCCGCTCCTGCAAGTGGGAGTGGGACCACGGCGAGGGCGTCGCACTGCTGGAGGCGGGCCGTTTCTGGGACGTGCTGAGCGTCCCCGAACGGCTGGGGCTGCTCACCCTCGACCTGCTGCGGCGGCCCGCAATGCCGGTGCCCGGGCCGACCCTGATCGACACGGCGGCGGGCCGGGTCGGGTTCTTCCTGCCGCCGGACCCGTCCGGGGGCTGGATGGGCGCAGGTCTGCGGTACGCGACCAAGGGGGCCTGGGTCGCCGTACCGCCGCCGTACCGGCCCGCGCGTTTCCTGGAGTGGCTCGTGCCGCCGGACGGGACCGGCGCGCTCCACTCGCCCGGTGCCCTGGAGGAGGCGCTCCGGCAGGCCAACGGCACCCTCGCCGTCCTCGCGCCGGTGCGCGGGCAGTGACGGTTCAGGCCCGCTCGCGCCCGGGCCGGGCACCGGGCACGGCCCACCGCGCGTCCGGTTCCGCGGGTACGGTCCGTCCCTTTGCCCGCCACTCGGCGACGAGCCCGGCGTAGATCGGTTCCCGGGACCGGTCCACCTGCCCGGGCCGGCGCATCCGGCGCATCCGGTCCAGCCGTTCGATCCGGTCCAGCCAGTCCAAGCGGTTCGCCGGGTCCAAACGCGTCATGCCGGGGCAACGCGGCGGGGCCGCCACCGGCACGCCCGGCCCGTCCGGCTCACCGGGTCGGGTGAGGCCATCGCCCGAACGATGCCTTCCGCCGGTCGGAAAAGCATCCTGCCGGACAGGCATCCCGCCAACGGCGCCAAGGGGCCGCCCCCATCCGGCGGGCGGGGCGGGAAGAGCGCTCCTATGCTGGGGAGGTCCGGGTTCCGACGCCCCGCTCACCGCGTGTTCGGGTCCCACGTGCTGGGAGTAAGACCATGTCGAAATCGTCCGCACGCCTGCGCCGGGGGGTCGCGGTCGCCATCACGGTGGGGACGCTGACGGCACTACTCACCGCCGGGCCCGGATGGGCGGCACCGGCCTCGGCGCCCGCCGCGCTCACCGCCGGCTCGCCCCGCCCGTCTCCTCCGGGACCGGTCGTCCGGGCCCCCACCCCGGGCGTGGCACGCCAACTCGACGCCGCCGTACAGAGAGTGATGCGCGAGGCGAACATACCCGGCGTGACCGTCGGCATCTGGACGCCGGGGCAGCCGGGTTACGTCCGCTCGTTCGGGGTCGCCGACAAGAGCACGGGCCGGAAGATGGCGCCGGGCATGTACATGCGTATCGGGAGCGAGACCAAGACGTTCACCGTGACCGCCCTCCTCCAACTGGCAGACCAGAAGAAGGTCGGCCTGGACGACCCGATCGCCCGGTACGTCGGCGGGGTGCCCAACGGACACAGGATCACGCTGCGCCGGCTCGCCGACATGCGCAGCGGACTGTTCAACTACTCCGAGGACCCGGCCTTCTTCAAGGCACTCACCTCGAACCCGCAACGGAGCTTCACCCCGCAGCAGTTGCTCGCTTACTCCTTCGGACATCCGGTGCTGTTCCAGCCGGGGCAACAGTTCTCCTACTGCAACACCAACCTCGTCCTGCTCGGCCTGGTGGTGGAGAAGGTGAGCGGGCAGCGCCTCGGGGACTACATCAGGCAGCACATCCTCGATCCGGCCGGCATGACGCACACACTGCTGCCGAACGGCGACGAGTTCCCCACCCCGCACGCGCAGGGCTACACCACGCAGACGGCCGACGGCAAGGAGGCCGACTCGGCCGACTGGAATCCGTCGTGGGGCTGGGCGGCCGGCGCCATGATCTCGACCCTCCAGGATCTGCGCACGTGGGCGCCCACGGTCGCCACCGGCCGGTTCCCGGACGGGAGGCGGATGATCGGTGCCGCCGTCCAGAAGCAGCGGCTCGTCACTCCACGGACCGGCTCGTTCAAGGGAGCCGGGTACGGCCTGGGCATCTTCGATGTGCAGGGGTGGATCGGCCACAACGGCTCCCTGCCGGGCTACGAGTCGCTGACCGTCTACCTGCCGTCGACGCGCACGGTACTCGTCGCCCTCCTCAACACCGACACGGACTACCGGTCGCAGGAGCCGAGCACCGTGCTGGGCGAAGCGCTCACCAGGATCATCTCCCCCGGACACGTCTACAACCTGCCAGTCACGCGCGCCGGATGAGACACCGCGACGGCCGGTTTCCGGCCCCGGTGAGGCCGCCCTGTGTGCTTGCCGTCGACGACGGCGTCTACTGAGGGGCGACCGCCTCGCCAGAGGGCCGCTCGCCCAGGAGACCCAGACGTGACCGTCACCGACCGCATCGCCCTCGACCCCTTCGGCTCGGACATCGTGGCCGAGAGCGCCCGGCTGCGCGCCCTCGGCCACGTCGTGCCCGTCGAACTGCCCGGCGGAATCCCCGCGTGGGCGCCCACCGGCCACGCCGCCCTCAAGGATCTGATCCTCGATCCCCGGGTCAGCAAGGACGCGCGACTGCACTGGCGGCTGTGGCCGGAACTGGCCCGGCACCCGTCCTGGAGCTGGATGGCGACCTGGGTGGGCGTGGTCAACATGCTCTCCACCTACGGCGCCGACCACGCCCGGCTGCGCAAGCTGGTCGCGCCGAGCTTCACCCACCGGCGTACCGAGGCGATGCGGCCACGTGTGGCGGCCCTGACCACCGAGTTGCTGGACGCGCTGGCGGCCGAGGGTGCGGACGGCCGCGTGGTCGAGCTGCGGGCCGGGCTGGCGCATCCGCTGCCGATGCGCATGATCTGCGAACTGCTCGGCGTGTACGAGGAGTTGCGGCCCGACGCGGCGCGGCTCATCGCCGACATCATGGACACCTCCGACCAGAGCCCCGAGTCCGCCGCCTCCGTGCAGAAGCGGATCGGCTCGGTGTTCGGAGCGCTGATCGAGCACCGGCGGAGGCATCCGGGCGACGACGTCACCACGGAGCTGATCCGGGTCCGCGACGAGGACGGCGACCGGCTCTCGGACGAGGAGTTGCTGCACACCCTGCTGCTGGTGATCGGCGCCGGCTTCGAGACCACCGTCAACCTCATCGGCAACGCGGTGGTCGCGTTGCTGACCGGTCCGGAGCAACTGGCCGCGGTGCGCTCCGGGGCGGTGGGCTGGGGTGCGGTGGTCGACGAGACGCTGCGGGTGCATCCGTCCATCGCCGCGCTGCCGCTGCGGTTCGCGGTGGAGGACCTGAAGGTGGGGGACGTGACGATCCCGGCCGGGGACGCGATCATCACGACGTACGCGGCCGCGGGCCTGGATCCCGCGCACTACGGCCCGGACGCGGCCGTCTTCGACGCGGCCCGGGAGGCGGAGGACCATCTGGCGTTCGGGATCGGTGTGCACCGCTGCGTCGGCGCTCCACTGGCCCGGCTTGAGGCGCTGACGGCGCTGCCCGCGCTGTTCACCCGCTTCCCGGAACTGCGCCTGGCCGTCGACGCCGGCGAACTGCGGCAGGTGCCGTCGTTCATCGCGCACGGCTGGCAGGAGATCCCGGTCCGGCTGGGGGGCTGAGCCGGAGCGCGGGGCCGCGACCGGACCCCCGTTCCGGTCGTGCCCCGCGGACTGCCGAAACTACGTGCGATGCCGGGCCCGGAGTAGCGCACCGATGCCCGGCGCGGCCCGCGCGGCACTCACCGGTGCACAGACGCGTCCGGTTGGTCCGGGTTCGCCGCGCCGGGGCCGGGAACGCCGAGGTCGGGTACGGGCAGCTCGCCGGTGACGAGCTGGGCGAGGACGACCTCGTACAGGTCGGTGCCGCCTGCCGTCAGCCGGCGTTCCAGGACGGGTTCGGCCGCCCGGACGTGTTCACGCACCGTCTGGGCGTGCACGCCGAGGGCCTGGGCGGCGCGTTCGGCATGGGCGTCCGCCCCGGTCCAGGCGCGCAGGGTGCCGCGCAGGTCCCGGCCGTCCGCGTCGAGCCGGCCGAGGAGCCCCTCGGCCCAGGTGCGCAGCGCGCTCGTCCCGAGCAGCTCGGTGAGCCGGGCCCGGGCCGGCGGACCGGACGCCCGGCCGCCGGGGTCGTACGGGCCGTGGGCGGCCTCGGTGTTGAGCGCGGCGTGGGCGAGGGCGCGGACGGCCATCCGGGAGAGGTCGGCGCCGAGGAGGGCGGCGACCCGGTCCATACGGGCCCGGACCGTGTTGCGGCTGACACCGAGCACCTTGGCCGCGTTCACGGCGGTGAACTCCAGGCCCAGCCGGGTGGTGGCGACCAGTTCGGCGCGCACGTGGTGCGGCAGCGCGTCGAGCGGGCGCAGTACGGTCGCGGTCCAGGTCCGCAGTACGGCGGGGTCCACGAGCTGCAGGGGGCGGGTGCGGGCGGCGTAGACGGCGGACCGGTCGGGCTGGAAACGGGCCACGGCGAGCGCGGTGACGGCCTGTCCGTAGGCGGTGGCGGTCAGCGCGAGAGGCTGCCGTGGGCTGCCGCCGAGGAAGGTGCCGGGCCGGTCGGCGACGAGGGAGCGCAGCCGCTCCCCCACCTCGGCGGACGGGCCGACGACGATGACGTGTTCGTCGACGGCGGGGCAGCGCACGACGAGCGCCCGGCCGTCGGTGGCGTCGACGCACGCGTCGGCGAGCCGGTCGCGTTCGGCGCGGGCGCCCTCCAGGACGTACACCCGGGCGGTGTCGTCCTCCAGCAGGCCCGGCCACAGCCCGGCGGCGACCCGACGGGCGGAGACGGTGTCCTCCACCATGAGCAGTTGCAGGATCGCCAGCCGCAGGTCGGCCGTGGCCCGCCGCAGCCGCCGCCCCGCATCCGCCAACTCCCGCTCCCTGAGCAGGAGTTCCAGGACGGCGGCGGTGTGGGTGAGGACGTCGGCCGTGCGCCGGTCGAAGGGCGCCGGACGGGCCACGGCGAGGACGGCTCCCACCGCCCGCCCGGGCCCCGGATGCCGCACCCCGACCAGGCGCACATTGCGTTCACCGTCCTCGAGGGCCGCGGCGGAGACCCGGCCGGAGGCGACGTCGGCGACGACGGCGGCGTCGAGCGGCAGGCGCTCACCGGCGAGCAGGGCGCCGTGGGCGTCCTGGAGGCACACCGACGCGCTCACGGTCCGGGCGAGCCAGGCGACGAGCCGGCCGAGATCGCGCGCGGCGGGCCGCAACTGGTCCAGCAGTTCCTGCGTCCAGGCGCCGTCGCCACCGTACGGCCATTGCGACGCCGGGCCTCGGTCCGGTCGGCCGGCCACGTGCCGTTCTCCTCGTCTCCGCGTTGACCTGGGCTTGCGCATGCGCACGTTACCCGACGTGCCGCGCTGCCGCGCCGGACGTGGCTCCGCCGGCGACCCGGGGGGGTGGGTCACCGGCGGAGGCGTCGCCTCCGGGACCGGGGGGAGAGGCCCAGGACGGCTAACGGGTCGGATGCCCCGGAAACGGCGTCCGACACGCACCGGAACCGGGCCTGCGGTATCCGGCGGGGCGTGGGGTGCGCGTGCTGTGTCCGGGACGGCATAAGCTCGACGGGTGGCGAAGTACTTCGACGTGCACCCCGACAACCCGCAACCGCGCAGCATCTCCCAGATCGCCGACGCGGTGCGCTCGGAAGCACTCATCGCATATCCGACCGACTCCTGTTACGCGTTGGGCTGCCGGCTGGGCAGCCGGGACGGCATGGACCGGATCCGTTCCATCCGCCAACTGGACGACCGGCACCACTTCACGCTGATGTGCCGGGACTTCGCGCAGCTCGGCCAGTTCGTGCGGGTGGACAACGACGTCTTCCGGGCCGTGAAGGCGTCCACCCCCGGCAGCTACACCTTCATCCTCCCGGCCACCCGCGAGGTGCCGCGCAAGCTGCTGCACCCGAAGAAGAAGACCGTGGGCGTGCGCATCCCCGACCACGTGGTCACCCAGGCGCTGCTGGCGGAGCTGGGCGAGCCGCTGCTGTCCAGCACGCTGCTGCTGCCGGACGAGGCCGAACCGCTGACGCAGGGCTGGGAGATCAAGGACCGGCTCGACCACGTGGTGGACGCGGTGGTCGACTCCGGCGACTGCGGCACCGAGCCGACCACGGTCGTGGACTTCTCCGGCGGCGAGGCGGAGATCGTACGGCGGGGCGCCGGGGACACCAGCCGCTTCGAGTGACCGTGGGGACCCCGGGCCACTCCGGGTGCGGCGCCGCTGATCTTGCGTGACAGCATGGGCCGTACCCCTGGCGCCGGTGGCGACCGCCGTCCGACGCCCATTCCCCGAGGGAGGCCTGCTCACCATGACCGATGTCCAGGGAACCGACGTCGACATCCGGACCGAGGACGGCGTCGCGGACGCCTACCTCGTCCACCCCGCGGACGGGAGTCCCCACCCGGGCGTGCTGTTCTACCAGGACGCCTACGGCCTCCGGCCGCACCTGAGGTCGATGGCCGACCGGCTGGCCGCCGCGGGCTACACGGTGCTGATGCCCAACGTGACCTACCGCCTCGGCCGTGCTCCGGTGGTGGAACTGCCCGAGTTCATCGACCCGGGCGCCGACCCGACCATCTGGACGAAGCTCGGCCCGATCGTGTTCGCCCTGGGCCCGGAGCTCATCGGGCGGGACTCCGCCGCCTACCTGCGCTGGATGGCGGACAGCCCGCTGGTCGCCGACGGACCGGTCGGGATCACCGGCTACTGCATGGGCGCCCGGCTCGCCCTGTGGACGGCGGCGGCGCATCCGGACCGGGTGGCGGCCGCCGCCGGGTTCCACGGCGGCGGGCTCGCCACCGACGACCCGGACAGCCCGCACCTGGGTGCCCCGCGCATCACCGCGGAGCTGTACCTCGGCCACGCCGACAACGACCACTCGCTGCCGCCGGAGCAGATCGAACGCTTCGAGAAGGCTCTGACGGACGCCGGGGTCCGGCACACCTGCGAGGTCTACCCGGGCGCCCGGCACGGCTACACGCAGGCGGACACTGCGGCCTACGACAAGGAGGCGGACGAGCGGCACTGGGCGGCGCTGCTCGGCCTGCTCCAGCGCACCCTCTGACACCGGCTCACGGCGCCCGCCGCTCGGGGGCGCCGTAGCCCGGTCTGTTCATTGCATTGACATGAACGCGCCCCGGCGCCAGTCTGAGAGCGCTCTCAAACAGGTACGGACCAATATCCGTACGGCCCCGACCCCACACGGAGGTAGGAGAGTGCCTCACACACGCACGCGCGGAGCGCTGCCGCTGGCGGCCGCGGCGGCCCTGGTCGGCGGAGTGATCGCCGTCGGCGCCCCGGACCGCGCCGGTGCCGCCGTCCCGGACACCATCCCCCTGAAGATCACCAACAACTCGGGCCGTTCCGAACCGGTCTACGTCTACGACCTCGGGACCCAGCTGTCCTCCGGTCAGCAGGGCTGGGCCGACTCGAACGGGTCCTTCCACGCCTGGCCGGCGGGCGGAAACCCCCCGACGCCCGCTCCCGACGCGGCGATCGCCGGCCCCGCCCCCGGGCAGTCGAAGACGATCCGGATACCGAAGTTCTCCGGCCGGATCTACTTCTCCTACGGCCAGAAACTCGACTTCCGGCTGACCACCGGCGGCCTGGTGCAGCCGGCCGTGCAGAACCCCTCCGACCCCAACCGGAACATCCTGTTCAACTGGTCCGAGTACACGCTCAACGACTCCGGACTCTGGCTGAACAGCACCCAGGTGGACATGTTCTCCGCGCCGTACGCGGTCGGGGTGCAGCGCTCCGACGGCAGCGTGAGCAGCACCGGGCACCTGAAGTCCGGTGGCTACAACGGCTTCTTCAACGCACTGCGCGGCCAGTCGGGCGGCTGGTCGGGGCTCGTCCAGACCCGCTCCGACGGAACCGTGCTGCGCGCCCTCTCACCCCTGTACGGCGTGGAGACGGGCGCCCTGCCGGCGAACGTGATGGACGACTACGTCAACCGGGTCTGGCAGAAGTACGCGACGTCGACGCTGACCGTCACGCCGTTCGCCGACCAGCCGGGCACCAAGTACTACGGCCGGGTCTCGGGCAACGTCATGAACTTCACCAATGCCTCGGGTGCGGTCGTCACCAGTTTCCAGAAACCGGACGCGGACAGCGTCTTCGGCTGCCACAAACTGCTCGACGCACCCAACGACGCGGTGCGCGGTCCCATCTCCCGCACCCTGTGCGCCGGTTTCAACCGCTCCACGCTGCTCACCAACCCCAACCAGCCGGACACCTCCCCGGCCGGCTTCTACCAGGACGCGGTGACCAACCAGTACGCGCGTGCGGTCCATGCGCAGATGGCCGACGGCAAGGCCTACGCGTTCGCCTTCGACGACGTCGGCAACCAGGAGTCGCTGGTGCACGACGGCAGCCCGCAGCAGGCGTACCTGACGCTGGATCCGCTGAGCTGACGTGCGAGGGTCCCGCACCCCGGCCGGCCGCCGGGGCGCGGGACCCTCGTGCGCGTGGCTCAGCCGGTCGTGAGGGCGGTGTCGTCCACCACGAAGCTGGTCTGCAGCGAGGAGTCCTCCACGCCGTTGAACTTCAGGGTGACCGTCTGGCCCGCCAGCGAGGACAGGTCGAAGCTCTTCTGGCTGTAGCCGGAGGCCTTGTTGAGGTTCGAGTAGGTCGCGAGGGACTTCGAACCGGCAGTGACCGTCAGCTTGTCGTACTGCGTGCTGGTGGTCGTCTCCGAGGTGTCGATGTGCAGGTAGAAGGTCAGGGTCGCCTTGCAGCCCGCGGGGATCGTCACCGACTGGGACAGCGTGTCGGTGTGGGTGGTCCCGTAGCCGTCCATCCAGGCCTTGTACGAGCCGCTGTGGGCCGCCTCACCGCTGTCGGTGGTGATGACGCCGCTGGTGGCGGTCCAGCCGGTGCTGCCGGACTCGAAGCCCGGGTTCTTCAGCAGCTGGGTCGAGGTGCAACCGCCGCCGCCACTGGAGTTGACGGTCCAGGTGAAGGTCGCGGTACCGGTCGCGCCGGTGGAGTCGGTCACCGTGACGGTGGTGTTGGACGTACCCGCCGTGGTGGGCGTGCCGGTGATCAGGCCGGTGGAGCTGTTGATCGAAAGGCCCGCGGGCAGACCGGAGGCGCTGTAGGTCAGGGCGCCGCTGTTGGTGCTGCTCGCCTGGACCTGCAGGCTGACGGCGGTACCGACGGTGGAGGTCTGGTTGCCCGGGTTGGTGACCGTCACGCCGTTGCCCGGCGGCGTGACGTGGCTGCCGACGTTGATGCCGGCGAAGGCGTTCGCGACCCCGGCGTACTGGGCGGAGTTGGCGCCGTACAGCGCGGTGGCCGCGTTCAGCGCGGCGGTGCGGGCGCCCGCGTAGTCGGTGCTCGACGTCATGTACGACGTCAGCGCCTTGTACCAGATCTGCAGTGCGGCGGCGCGGCCGATGCCGGTGACGGCGACGCCGTCCGAGGTCGGGCTGTTGTAGGTCACGCCGTTGATGACCTTGGTGCCGCTGCCCTCGGAGAGCAGGTAGAACATGTGGTTCGCCGGGCCCGAGGAGTAGTGGACGTCCAGGCCGCCGACGCCCGAGTACCAGCTGTCGGCCGAACCGCCGTCCTTGCTGGGCTTGTCCATGTAGCGCAGCGGGGTGCCGTCGCCGTTGATGTTGATCTTCTCGCCGATGAGGTAGTCACCGGGGTCCGAGCTGTTGTTGGCGTAGAACTCCACGCCGGTGCCCATGATGTCGCTGGTGGCCTCGTTCAGGCCGCCGGACTCTCCGGTGTACTCCAGGCCGGCGGTGTTGGCGGTGACACCGTGGCTCATCTCGTGGCCGGCCACGTCCAGCGAGGTCAGCGGGTCGTTGTTGCCGGACCCGTCGCCGTAGGTCATGCAGAAGCAGCTGTCGTCCCAGAAGGCGTTCACGTACGCGTTGCCGTAGTGCACGCGGGAGTACGCGCCGACTCCGTCGTTCTTGATGCCGCTGCGGCCGAAGGTGTTCTTGTAGAAGTCCCAGGTCTCCTGGGCGCCGTAGTGGGCGTCCGCGCCGGCGGTGGCGGCGTTGGAGTTGGTGCCGTCGCCCCAGGTGTCGTTGCTCTGCGAGAACAGGGTCCCGGTGCCCGAGCTGCCGTGGTTCAGGTTGTACGTCTTGTGGCCGCCGCGTGCCCCGTCGGTCAGCGTGTACGTCGAACCCGACTGCGTCGTGGTCAGCGTGACCTGTCCGCTGTAGTGGGTGTTGCCGACGCCGGTCTCGATCGCCTGGTACCGGTACAGCTCCTTGCCGGTGGTGGCATCGGTGATGACGTGCAGCTTGCTGGGCGTGCCGTCGTCCTGGAAGCCGCCGATCACCGTCTCCCAGGCGAGCTTCGGGGTGCCGGTGCCGGCCCAGATCACCTTGCGGGCGCTGTCGGCCGTGGGCTTCTTGGCGAGGGACTTGGCGACCGTCAGCGCCTTGGACTCGGCGGCCGACCTGGTGAAGGCCGCCGTGGTGGAGGCGACCTTGATCTTGTGCTTGTTGTTGTACGTGGTGCTCACGGTGCCCGCGGCCAGGGAGGCGGGCGGGGTGTGCACGACGAGGTCGCCGCCGAGGACGGGGAGGCCGGCGTACGTGCGCTCGTACCGGGTGTGCAGGGTGCCGTCGTTGTCCTTGATGACGTCCTTGACGACCAGCTTCTCCTTCGCGCCGAGCCCGAGGGTGCGGGCGGTCGCGGCGGTCTGCTGCTGGGCGGTCTTGATCAGCGCCTGGTGCTGGGCCGGGCTGAGCTTGGCCTCCAGACCGCCGCTGCGCAGTGGGCTGGGGTGGGGGGCGGCGGGCTTGGCGACGGCCGGAGCGGCCTGCATACCGAGGGCGAGGAAGGCCGCGGTGGAGACCAGGGCGGCTCCGACCGTGGCCCGCTTGTGGGGAAGGGGTCTGTGGGGTCTCACTCGTACTCCTTCTGCTGCGGCCGCCGGGTCGCGACCGGTGACAGACGGGCAGAGGGGTCTGCTGCCCGGGTGAGCTGAGCTGTGCGGGACCGTGCTCCGTGAACACACCGGGGATGTGCGGTGCGTGGAGGAAGGATTCCAGCCTTGACTCGAACATGTCAGTCATGTCGAGGTCATTCGAGGGTTTTCCCTCTACCTGCCGGTGCGGCCGGCTCAGCCGCGGCGCCGTGCGCGGGGCAGCGCCGGGCCGTTACCCGCCGTCACGACCGGGCGGACGGCAGCCGACAACTCAAATTTTCTTGACAATTTTCCTTGTCGGTCGGACCCTGGGAACGAGACGATCCGGCACACGAGACCCGAGGAACCAGCCATGCGCACCCTGATCAGCACCGCCTTCATCTCCCTCGACGGCGTCGTGGAGGCCCCCGGCGGCGAACCCGGCTACCGCAACTCCGGCTGGACCTTCAAGCACGTCGAGTTCGCCCCCGAGGCATTCGAGATCAAGGAGCGGGAGCAGCGGGAGGCCGCCGCGATCCTGATGGGCCGCGTCAGCTACGAGGCGTTCAGTCCGGTATGGCCGGACATGCCGGAATTCGCGGACTACAGGACGATGCCGAAGTACGTCGTCTCCAAGACGCTCACCGAGGACAAGCTGGTGTCCAACTGGGGTGAGACGACCATCCTGCGCTCCCTCGACGAGGTCGCCGGTCTGAAGCAGACCGAGGGAGGCCCGGTCATCGTCCACGGCAGCGCGACCCTGAACCACGGCCTCTCGGACGCCGGCCTGATCGACCGCTACCACCTGCTCGTCTTCCCGCTGCTGCTCGGCGCCGGCAAGCGCCTGTTCAGCGCCACGGACAAGGACACCCAGAAACTGAAGCTGGTCGAGCACGAGGTCTACGCCAACGGCCTGCAGAAGCAGGTCTTCGACGTCGTCCGCTGAGCAGAGCCGGCGCATGTCCGGGCCGGCGAAACCAAGCCACCGCCGCGGCATGGAGCCACGCATCCGGCAGCCGCCGTGCCGGGATCATGACGCGTTGGACGCCCGGTCCCGATGGGTCGCCGCCGAATCGCCGCTCCACGCACGGCCCGAGCCGGTCACGGGGCACTCCGTCGCCCTTCAACTCGACGCCGCCCGGGGTCACGAGTGACGACGGGCTACGAGCAAGGACGGGCTACCAGTAACGACGGGACCGGGTCGTCCGCGGGTGGAGCTCGATTCAGGAGGTCACGGCCTTCCTCACCGGCCGCCTCGGCGCCTGACGGTCATGGGCCTCACAGGCGCACGGTCATCGCGACGCTCACCTCGTCACCGGCCGCGATCCCCTCCGGGCGGCGCACGGCGTTCTTGAGCGGCAGCAGATACCCACCGTCCCTCGGGAACAGGGACGTGGTGAAGGCGGTGGCGCCGACTCTCGCCTCGACCGGGATCACGCCCCAGCCGTAACTGGCCAGCGCGGCCACGTCACGGACGTCGGCGGACTCCGCGTCGGGCACGGCGACGAAGTAGTACGGCGCCGGCCCCCGCCACTCCACGACCCGGCCGTCGAAAGCGAGTTCCACGAGCCACCCCCTCTCAAGCGGGTCCCAGCCTAGCGGCGCACGCCGACAGCCCCGGCCACGGGTGAAGGACCTGTGTGCCTTTCCTGCGCGCCCGGCCCCGCCAACCGCCCCTGACCGGCGCGTTGTTACCGTGCAGGGCGTGTCTGAATCCTCGCGCGATACCGCACAGGGCGCCGGCTGGGGCTCGGCCGAGCCGGGTGCCTACAAGCAGCTGATGCCGGACCACGTCGAGAAACTGTCGTGGCTGAATCCACGGACCCTGTGGGCGGCCCGCAACGGCGTGCTGGCATCCTGGTTCGGCGATCCCACGGGCCGTACCCGCAGTCGCTGGGTGGCACGCCGGGAGGCGGCCGGGGCGCCCGCCGACAAGGTGGTCCGGCGGGAGGTCGCCGACCGGTTCTCCTTCATGGTCATCGGGGACACGGGCGAGGGGGACGACTCGCAGTACGCCGTGGTTCCCGGTTTCCTGAAGGCGGGTCAGGGCACCGAATTCGCGGTGATCGCGAGCGATGTGATCTATCCGGTGGGCAGTGCCGGCGACTACGGCGGCAAGTTCTTCCGGCCCTACCAGGACTATCAGGCGCCGATCTACGCGATACCGGGCAACCACGACTGGTACGAGGACCTCGGCGCCTTCATGCGCGTCTTCTGTGCCGACACCCCGCCGCTCGACCCCGAGCCCCGGTCCCGCCCGCTCAGCCGTGCCTGGTGGCGCGGCCTGCTGTGGCACCGGCCCCGGCCGACGGACGAACAACGGCTCGCCGCCGCACGGACGTTGCGGTCGGCGCCGGGCCAGCAGGCCGTGCAGCCGGGGCCGTACTGGGCGATCGACGCGGGCCCGGTCCGGATCGTCGGCATCGACACGGGACTGCTCGGCACGATCGACGCCGAACAGGGCGCCTGGCTGCGTGAGGTGTCCCGGGGGCCGAGGCCGAAGATCCTGGTCACCGGGTCACCGCTGTACGTCGACGGTGAGCACCACCCGTGCGCGATCGAGGGCGGCGGAACGGTGGACGACGTCGTCCGGGACCCGGAGCACCACTATGTGGCCGCGATCGGCGGCGACATCCACAACTACCAGCGCTATCCGGTCGACGTGGACGGGCGCACCATCCAGTACGTGGTCGCGGGCGGCGGCGGGGCGTTCATGCACGCCACGCACACCATCCCGCGGGTGTCGGTCGCGGGCGTGACCGAGCGGGACTTCCGCTGCTATCCGCTGCGGGGCGACTCGCTGGCCTTCTACAGCCGCCTGTACGGCCGCCGGCTGCGGCTCGGCCGCTTCTTCACCCTGACCGAGGCCGAGGCGACCGCGGTCGTCGCCGAACGCCTCGGTATCGAGCCGGGCCGCAGACCCGGTCCCGACACCCGGATCACCCGTCGCACCCGTCTCGTCGCGAGCCTCCTGGGCACCGGTGGCCGCCCGGACCGCCCGTCCCGGTTCCGGCTGCCCGTACGCAAGGTGTACACCCAGCTGTTCTCGCCCGGCTCGGCCACCTACAGCCCGCCGTTCTTCAAGTGCTTCCTGCGGCTGGACGTGGCTCCGGAGGCGATCCGGCTGCGCTGTTTCGCCGCCACCGGCAACCGGGCACAGGAAGTCGATCCGCCGGTCGAGGACGAGATCGTCATCCCGTTGAGGTGATCACACGGTTGTCACACTCGCCTGCCAGAATCGGAGGCGGAAGCGACGTACGACCGCTGGAGGAGCCCGTGCCGTCCACCCCCCGTCCGCTGCGCAAGCTGGGCTTCCTCACCATCGGCCTGTTCGACCCGGCGCAGCCGGCCCGGGGCCACGAGTCCACGCTGGAGATCATCGAGCTCGGCGAGCGGCTCGGCTTCGACAGCGCGTGGCTGCGCCACCGCCATCTGCAGTACGGCATCTCCTCCCCGGTCGCCGTCCTCGCCGCCGCCTCCCAGCGCACCCGCCGCATCGAGCTGGGCACCGCGGTGACCCCGCTCGGCTGGGAGAACCCGCTGCGCCTCGCCGAGGACCTGGCGACGGTGGACCTCCTGTCCGGGGGCCGGCTGAACCCGGGCGTCAGCGTGGGCCCGCCGACGCACTTCGAGCAGGTCAAGGACGCCCTGTACCCGGACACGGCCGAGGCCGAGGACTTTGGGTACGAGCGGGTGCGGCGGCTGCTGGACCTGGTGCGCGGCAAGCCCGCCAGCGACTTCAGCGGAGTCGAGGGCTTCGAGGTGTTCTCGGACCTGGTCCAGCCGCACTCCCCCGGCCTGGGGCGGCGGATGTGGTACGGCGGCGGCAGCCTCGGTTCGGCGCGCTGGGCGGGCGAGCACGGGATGAACTTCCTGACCAGCAGCGTCGTCAAGGCGGAACGGACGGACGGGCCATGGGACTTCGCCGAGATCCAGCTGTCCCTCGTCAGGGAGTTCCGCGCCCGTCACCCCGACGGCGACGCGGCCCGCGTCTCCCACGGTCTGGTCGTGATCCCGACGGACTCCGCGAGCCCGGAACAGCGCGCCAAGTACGAGGCGTACGCGGCCAAGCGGCTGCCCCGCACGGCCTCGCCGCAGGGCCCGGCCCGGCTGCTGTTCGCCCCGGACCTGGTCGGCACCTCCGAGGAGATCGCCGAACGGCTGCGCGCACACGCCGCGTTCCGGGAGGTGGACGAGGTGGCGTTCGCGCTGCCCTTCACCTTCGAGCACGAGGACTACGTCCAGATCCTGACGGACATGGCGACGAAGCTGGGGCCGGCGCTGGGGTGGCGGCCGACGGGCTGAACGCCGGGGCCTCCGGCACCGGACATCTCCCGGACCAAGGTCGACGACAGCCGGCCACCTGCCACCCGGGGGCCACTGACGAGCACGCGCTTCGACGCGACTCCGCCGGCGCCCACCACCACCTACCCCCGGCACATCCGCCGGCGCACGCCACACCACCACCGCCCCCGACCGGCCACACCACCACCCGCCGAGACCGGCCCCAGCCGTCTCACCAGCGGCCCGGCTCCGTGCCCACCACCGCCTCCGACGGCCTGCCGTCCACCCCCGCGGGCACCTCCCCCGCGAGCATCACTCGGTGCATGATCCGGGGAGAGCCGACGTGGGCGTGGTCGCTCGGGGCCAGGTGGATGGTGGCGCGGTTGTCCCAGAAGGCGACGCTGCCCGGTTCCCAGCGGAAGCGGACGGTGTACTCGGGGCGGACGGCCTGCTCCAGCAGCATCTCCAGCAGTGCCGCGCTCTCCGGGCGGGAGACGCCGGTGATCTGTTCCAGGTAGTAGCCGTTGACGAACAGCACCCGCTCGCCCGTCTCCGGGTGCACCCGGACCAGCGGGTGCACCGAGGCGACCTGGTGGTCGAGCAGATGGCGCAGATAGGCGTCGTCGCCGGGCCGGGGCTGGTAGCCCACGCCGAGCCGGTGCTCGGCGCGCAGCCCGTCCACGAAGGCCCGGACCGGCGCCGAGAGCCCGGCGTAGGCGGCGGCCAGGTTGGCCCAGGTGGTGTCGCCGCCGTACGGCGGGACCGTCTCGGCGCGCAGGATGGTGGCGGCCGGCGGGTCGATCCGGGCGCCGTGGTCGCAGTGCCAGCCGCGCAGCAGGGTGTGCCGGCGGCGGCGCAGCCACTCCTCGTGCTCCATGCCGAACCGGCCACCCAGCTCCAGCCGGTCCGCCGTGGTCTCCACCTCGGGGAAGCCGGCCGGTGAGGCACTGCCCCGCCGGCCGGGAACGACGGGGTCGCCGAAGCGGCGGGCGAAGGCGACATGCCCGGCGTGGTCCAGTTCCTGCCCGCGGAAGAACACCACCTTCCAGCGCAGCACCGCCCGCCGGATCAGGGCCACCACGGCGTCGTCCAGCGGCCCGGCGAGATCGGCGCCGGTGATCTCGGCCCCGATGTGCCCGGCGACCGGCCTCACCTCCACGCCCTCGACCCGCTCGGTCTGATCCGCGGTGGCCCCGTGCGTCGTCATGCGCGCTCCCGTGCTCGTCCGAACCGGCTCCCACCGAAGATCGTGGCACCCCCGGGCCTCACACGGCGAACTCCCGGATGACCGTGTTCCGGAACACCGCCGTGCCGCCGGCCGCGAAGAGCGCCAGCCGGTCGTCCACCAGGTACGGGAACACCTCGCTGGAGTGCACATACCTGCCGTCGTCGACGAACATCTCGACGGACGTGCGGTCCACGAGGATGCGCAGCGTGACCCGTCCGGCGCCCGGGTCGAAGGGGCTGCGGCTCTCCTGCCGGTCGCCGCTGGTGTCGGGGTTGACCGTCCCACGCCGGTTGAGGAAGGCGTAGTCGCCCCAGACGCCGGCGTCGATGTGCCGGCCGCCGTCCGGCGACCGGCGCAACTGGACACCGGCTCCGGTGAGCCGGGACCAGGTGATCTCGGTCGTCAGCTCGTAGGAGACGCCGGTGTAGTCGAGCGGCCGGGTGCCCTCGACGGTCAGGTCGCCGAGGTCGAGGGTGCGGGAGACGTAGGAGTCGAGTGCGGCGACCGGCCGGGAGGCGAGGTAGTAGCCACCGGAGCCGGACTTCTTGAGGGTGATCTCGCGGACGACGGAGTCGGTACCGTTGAAGCCGTCCGCATCGATCGTGGGCGTGGTGTGCGCGTAGGCCCAGTTGTTGAGCCAGCCGAGGGCATGGCGCCCGGCGGGGTCCAAAGAACCGTCCGCCCGCCGCTTCTCGAAGGTGACCGCCGCGTACCAGTCCCAGCCGTGGTCGAGCCACTGCGGTTCGGCGGCGTCGGCGGTGAAGGAGGCGCCGTCGAAGGAACCGGTCCAGTAGGCGCAGGTGTTGGGCTGCCCCGACCCCGTGCCGTCGGCGCTCGCCGCCAGCACCCACTTCGCCGTACCGTCGTCGGCGGTGATCCGGAACAGGTCGGGGCACTCGAGCACACCGATACCGTCCTTGACGAAACCGCCCGCGTACGTCCAGGACTTGAGATCGGTCGAGTGGTAGAAGCCGATCTTGTTCCGTTCGGCGAGGGCCATGACCCAGCGGTCGTGGTCGTCGTCGTGGATGACCTTGGGGTCGCGGAAGTCGGCCCCCACGCCCGGACTGGCCAGTACGGGCTGGGTGCCGTCGTTCGTGAACGTGCGGCCGCCGTCGGTGGAGTAGTACAGGAACTGCTCCTGGTGGTCGGTGCCGCCGCCCGGTGACATCGTGACGACGACGACCACCGCGCCCGCGCCGAAACCGGCCGTGTTGCCGCTGTCGACCACCGCCGACCCCGACCAGACATCGCCGTTGGCGGTGGTGTCCTTGGGCACGGCGATCCCCCGGTCGGTGAAGGAGACCAGGTCGGTGCTGGTGGCCAGGCGCCAGGCGGTGCCCACCTCGCCGCCGTCGAGGTAGTCGGCGTTGTAGAGGTAGTAGTAGTGGTATTCGCCGTCGACCCAGACCGGGCGCTGGGGGTCGTTCTTCCACTGGTCGGGCACCGTGAAGTGATAGCCGGCCCGGTAACTCAGGCAGTTCCGCGCCGCCTTGGGCCTCGCTCCCGGCTTCGCCTCGGCGGGCGCCGCGGGCAGCAGGGCAGCGCCGGCTCCGGCGGCGGTCGCGGCGAACAGCGTCCTTCTGGTCGGGCCACGCATCACGTCATCGGTCCTCTCGTGACGGTCCATGGCACCAGGACTGTGCGACCTAACTCGTTAAAGGTCAAGCGTTCCCGCACCTTGACAGGGACGTGACGCACTTCTCATCATCTGGGGCATCTCACGTTGCTAACACGAGTTAGGCACCTTGGATGACCGACTCGCACTTCTCCCGCCGCGCACTGCTGCGGTACGGCGCCTACGGCGCGGGGGCCGCGGCCCTCGCCGGTACCGCCGCGAGCTGGGACCGTCTCACCGGAGCGGACATTCCGGGCCGCGACGACGGCTCCCTGGTCGTGGCGACCCTGGGCTCCGCGTTCTCCCCGGACGGGGTCCGCGCCCTGGTCGCGGGCTTCAGGAAGCTGCACCCCGACATCAAGGTCCGCGTCAACGCGGTACAGGCCGTGGACTGGTCGGACTTCTTCGCCAAGATCCTCACTCAGATCGCGGCGGGCACCGCGCCCGACCTGGTCTATGTGGCCACCGAGGGCGTGCAGTTGTTCGCCCGGCACCTGGGCGTGCCGCTGGACCGCTGGGTGAAGCGGGACGCGGCGGAGCTGAAGGAGTACTTCGCCGACGTCCATCCCTCACTGGTGGAGTCGATGATGTACGAGGGCAGCCTGTACCAGCTGCCGATCGAGTTCAACGCGGCCGACATGTACCTCAACTCGCGCGTCCTCGAGCGGGCGGGCGCGGACCTTCCGCCGGACGACTGGACCCGGGACGACTTCACCGCGCTGCTGCGCCGGATGAAGAAGGCCAACGACTCCCATTTCACGCCGTACTTCTGGACGAACCGGCTGTGGGGCGGGGTGGTGCCCTGGCTGTTCGCGAACGGCACCGACCTGCTCGCCGAGTCCAAGGCGCCGGGCGGCGGCTGGCTGTGGAACGGCTTCTATCCGCGGGCACAGCGGCAGGGCCGCGGCGGCGGCTTCCGCTGGACGAACCCACAGGCCACGAACGCCCGGGTCGAGGAGGCGTACGACTACCTGGCCGCCCTGATCCAGGAAGGGCTGTGCACCCGGCCCGAGGGCGGCAACGGCCAGAACCTCATCGGCGTGTTCTCCACCGGCCGGGTCGGCGTGACACCCGCGGGCGGCTTCTGGGCGGGCGGGCTGCATCTGGCCGGCATGCGCGACGACGCCTTCGACGTGCGGTACTTCCCGCGCTGGCGCACCCAGCGGCACCAGTTCGGCGCGGCGGGCTACGCGCTGCTGCGCACGTCGAGGAAGCAGGACGCGGCCTGGGAGTTCATCAAGTACTCGGCCCGGCTGGACACCCTGACCGAGCTGTTCTCGACCAACCAGACGACCCCGGCGCGCCGTTCCTTGCTGACCGCGGCCCGCTACCGGGAGACCGGCCCGGCGCACTGGCGGGTCTTCTACGACACCCTCGACAAGTTCCCCGACACCGGCCCCATCCCGGCCCCGCCACAGGTCGCCGAGGTGACCCAGGCGCTGCTCAAGCACACCGGTACCGCCCTGGCGAGCCCGCGCTCGGTCGGACCCGCGCTGCGGCGGATGCAGGGCGATCTGGAGAAGGCCATGGAGCGTGACGTATGACGGACACGACGGACACCCGGATCGCCACCGTTCCACCCCGGGCCGTGACGCCGCGCGCGGCGGCCGTGCGGCGCTCGGCGCGTGAGCGGGGCACACGACTGCTGGCGGCGCTTTTCCTGGCCCCGACGGTGACCGGGATCGTGGTCTTCACGGTCGTACCGATCGTCGGCTCGGTCGTGTTGAGCCTGTTCCACTGGAACGTGATCGACTCGCCCGGCTTCGCCGGAACGGCCAACTACCGCGAGGTCTTCACCGATTCGACCGTACTGGTGTCGTTCCGCAACACGCTCGTCTTCATGGTGTTCGCGGTCGCCGCGCAGCTGCTGATCGCGCTGACGCTCGCGCTCTCCTTGAACGGCCGGATGCCCACCTGGCTGCGCTCGGTCTTCCGTTCGGCGTTCTTCTTCCCGCTCGTGCTGTCGGCGGCGTCAATCTCGGTCGTGATGAAGTACCTCTTCAATCAGGACTTCGGCGTGGTCAACTGGCTGATCGGGTTGTTCGGGATCGCTCCGGTGCCCTGGCTGACCTCCGAGCACGGCGCGATGGCGACCGTGATCATCGTGTACGTGTGGCAGCAGTTCGGTTTCTCGTTCCTGCTGTTCGTGGGCGGGTTGAACAACATCCCGAAGGAGATCCACGAGGCGGCCGCGCTGGACGGCGCGACGGGCCTGCGCAAGCACCTCGCCATCACCCTCCCGCTGCTCTCCCCCACCCTGCTGGTGGCCTCGGTGGTCGGCATCATCAACGCCCTGCAGGTCTTCGAGCAGCCGTATGTGCTCACCGACGGCGGGCCCGGCGACTCCACCCGCACGGTGGTGATGGTCATCTACGAGAAGGCGTTCGAGCAGCTGCGGTTCGGTGAGGCGTCCGCGGTGGGCGTGCTGCTGTTCGTGCTGATCATGGCGGTGACCGCCGTCCAGTTCCGGCTCAGCCGGCGTTTCGTCCACTACCAGTGAGCCGGGTGATCCCCTTGAGCCAAGCATCCCTGACCATCGGCCGCGCCCGGTACTCGCTCGGGCCGTGGGCGCGGATCGCCGGGCTGACCGTGTGCGCCCTGCTCACGCTCGGCCCGGTCGTCTGGACCGTCTCCACCTCGCTGCGCACTCCGGCGGACTCGTTCAACCTGCCGCCGCAGATCGTTCCGACGCATCCGAGCACGGCCGCCTACCGTGGTGTCTTCGACCAGATCGACGTGTGGCTTCTGGCGCTGAACTCGACCCTGGTGACCGCTTTGATCGCGGTCGGCCAGATGATCACGGCGGGGCTCGCCGGTTACGCGTTCGCCCGGCTCGACTTCCGGTTCAAGAAGCCGCTGTTCGGTCTGGTCCTGGCGACCATGATGGTCCCCCTCCAGGTCACGATCGTTCCGGTGTTCCTGGTGCTCAAGTCGATGGGACTGACCGACACGCTGCTCGGTCTGATCATTCCCGCGTTCCCGACCGCGTTCGGCACGTTCCTGATGCGCCAGTACTTCCTCGGCATGCCGAAGGACCTCGGCGAGGCCGCGATGCTGGACGGCGCCGGACCCTGGCGGATCTTCCGGTCCGTGTACGCGCCGCTGGCCAGGCCGGGCCTGGCGATCGTCGGAGTGCTCGCCTTCAACTACCACTGGAACGAGTTCTTCCGCCCGTTGATCCTGGAGACCTCCGGCCAGAACTACACGCTCCCGCTGGGCCTGGTCTCCCTGCAGGGCAATCTCGGCACCGGTTCCATCTCCGTCGTCCTCGCCGGTGTCGTCCTGTCGATGATCCCCGCCGTCGCCGTGTTCGTGGTCGGTCAGCGCCCTCTTCGCGAGGGCATCACCTCCGCAGGAGTCAACCGTTGAGCGTCGCACGCCCCCTCCCGGACCCGATCGCTCCCCGCTTCCGGGTCCGTCCGCCCGCGGGCTGGATCAACGACCCCAACGGGCCGTTCCGCTGGCGGGGCCGCCATCACCTCTTCTACCAGCACAACCCGGCGGCGCCGGTGCACACGAACGTCCACTGGGGTCATGTCTCCAGCCCCGACCTGGTGCACTGGGAGCACCATCCGATCGCCCTGACCCCGACACCGGGCGGCCCCGACGAGGCGGGGTGCTGGTCGGGCTGCGTGGTGAACGACGACGGTGTCCCGACGGCCGTGTACACGGGCGTCGACCACGCCCACAACGGACTGGGCACCATCTGCCTGGCCCGTGCCGCGGATCCGGACGGGGACCGTCTCGTCGAGTGGCGTCCGCTGCCCGAACCCGTGGTCGCGGCACCGCCCGACGGGCTGGACGTGGTGATGTTCCGCGACCCGTTCGTCTTCCGGCACGCCGGCCGGCGCTGGGCACTCGTCGGCGCCGGCCATGCGGACGGCACTCCGTCCGTGCTGTTGTACGACTGTGCGGAGCTGACCGCGTGGCGGTTCGCCGGCGTGCTGCTGAACGGCCTCGACCAGGTCGCCGCCGACGCCTTCGGCGACAAGGCGGTCGGCTGGGAGTGCCCGCAGTTGTACGGGACGAGTGGCGGCGAGCAGGTGCTGGTGGTGTCCCTCTGGGACGGCGCGCCCTGTTCGACCGCCTACCTGACGGGCCGTCTGGAAGCCGACGAGGAGAGGTTGCGGTTCGTGACCCGGGCCGGAGGCCGGCTCGACCAGGGCCGGGACTTCTACGCCCCCGCCGTCCGCCAGGAGCCCGGCCGGGCCCTGATGTGGGGCTGGTCGTGGGAGGCGCGGGAGACCGCGGAGGTGCTGGCCGCGGGCTGGGCGGGGACGCTCACCGCACCGAGGGTGGTCGACGTCCGTCCGGACGGCTCGCTGCGGGTGACACCGGCGCCGGAACTGGAACTCCTGCGCGCGCCGGAACCGTTCGCGACCGCACCGGGCCGGGTGCCGCTCCCGGTGTCGTACGACCTGACCGTGACCGCGCGCGGCGCCACCGGGGTCACCCTGCTGCGGGCGGCTGACCGGGCGCTCACGGTCCGGCTGGACCCTGCGGCGGGCACCGTGGTGCTGGACCGCGGGGGCTGGCCCCGCACGGGAGCCGGGGGATCGGCTCCGGTGACGGTGCGCGTGCCGCCCGGCCCGGACCTCGCCCTCCGGGTGCTCGTGGACGGCTCGCTGCTGGAACTCTTCGTCGGGGACCGGGCGGTGGTGACCGAGCGGGTCTACCGCCGCCCGGACGACGTCGCCGAGCTGGAGGTCGAGGGGGAGGCCGAGGTCAGGGCGTGGGAGCAGGTCCCACCGAGGCACGGCTGACCACGGGGCAGGCGAGCCGCCGTACCGTGGCGGGCGGGGTGCGGCCGGTGTCGATGGCGTCCAGCAGCAGCCGGGCCGCCGCCTCGCCCATCGCCCGGTGCGGCAGCGCGACCGTGGTCAGGGCCGGGGTGAGGAAGGCCGCCATGTGTTCCTGGTCGTCGTAGCCCACCACCGACAACTCGGCGGGGACGGCGATCCCGAGCCGGGTCGCGGCATGCAACACGCCTGCCGCGACCCGGTCGTTGTAGCAGAAGACGCCGGTGGGGCGGCGGTGCGGGTCGACGCCGTCGAGCAGCCTGATCGCGCCCTCGTGGCCGCTGGTGATCTCGCCCCCGGTGCGCACGACCCACTCCTTGGGCACGGTGATCCCCTCGGCGCGCAGCGCGTCCCGGAAGCCGTGCAGGCGCTCGACGGAGGCGATGTCGTCCTGTCCGCCGACGAGGGCGACCCGGCGGTGCCCGGCCTCCAGCAGCAACCGCGCGGCGGTGCGCCCGCCGGCCCGTTCGGCCGGGACGACGGCGGGCAGTGAGTCGTCCTCGGGCAGGCAGTTGGCGAGCACGGAGTGGGTGCGGTGCAGGCCCTCGGGAACGCGGACGCGGCGCAGGGACATCGCCGCGTAGACGATGCCGTCGACGCGCCGGTCGAGGAGTTCGGCGACGGCCGCGTCCTCCTTGGCGGGGTCGCCGCCGGAGTCCATGGTGAGCACCAGGTGGTCGCTGTCCCAGGCGGTCTCCATGGCGCCGCGCAGCAGCCGTCCGGCGAACGGGGAGGACGCGATCTCGTCGGTGACCAGCCCGATCACCGCCGTACGGCGGCGGCGCAGACCGCGGGCGACCGGGTCGGGCCGGTAGCCGAGCTGGGCGGCGGCCTGCCGGATGCGCTCCTGGGTGGCGGGCGAGAGGTTGCCCTCGGCGCGGCCGTTGAAGACGAAGGACACGGCGGTGTGCGAGACGCCGGCGAGCCGGGCGACATCCCGTGACGTGGGCCGTCCGCCGACCGTGCCGTTGCTGTCCGCGCCGCCGCCCATGCCGTCCGCTGCCCTCTCCCCACCCGTCCGGTTGATCACCGCTCACCCTATCCGTGAGGCTGGGGGGAGGACACAGTCGAGGGAGGGTCCCATCGTGAACCGCATTCCGGCGTACACGCTCAACGACGGTACGACGATCCCCGCCATCGGCCTCGGCACCTGGCCCCTGGACGACAGGGCCGCCGAGCAGGCCGTACGCTCCGCGCTCGGTCTGGGCTACCGGCTGGTGGACACCGCGACGAACTACCGCAACGAGACCGGTGTCGGGCGGGGCATAGCGGGCAGCGACCTGCCCCGCGAGGAGGTGGTCGTGACCACCAAGCTGCCCGGCCGGCACCACGGCTACGAGGAGACGCTCGCCTCCTTCGAGGAGTCCCGGCGGCGGCTCGGGGTGGAGTACGTGGACCTGTATCTGATCCACTGGCCCAATCCCCGGGTGGACAAGTACGTCGACTCCTGGAAGGCGATGATCAAGCTGCGCGAGGACGGGCTGGTCCGCTCGATTGGCGTCTCGAACTTCACCCCCGAGCACGTCGTCCGGCTGGAGAAGGAGACCGGGGTGCTGCCCTCGGTGAACCAGATCGAGCTGCATCCGCTGTTCCCGCAGGAGGAGCTGCGGGCCTTCCACGCGGACAAGGGCATCGTCACCGAGAGCTGGAGCCCGCTGGGCCGGGGCAGCGATCTGCTGGAGGACCGGGCGGTCGCGGAGGTCGCCGAGGCGCACGGCGTGACACCGGGGCAGGTGCTGCTGCGCTGGCACGTGCAGCTGGGCGCGCTGCCCGTCCCGAAGTCGGCCGACCCCGGCCGGCAGCGCGCCAACCTGGACGTCTTCGGCTTCGAGCTCGACTCCGACCAGCTGGCGGCGATCGCCCACCACGCCCCGCGGCGGCTCGGCGGGGACCCCGGGCGGCACGAGGAGTTCTGAGGCCGCCCGGACCGCTGCCGGGCCCCGGGTGGCGGTGACTGGTCCTGTCACTCCCAGGATCGCCGGGGTACTGCACCGACGGGCGCGAGGGGCGCAGGGTGGAGCGCGTGGCCGCCGGCGAGGCCGGTGGCCCGGACATCCTGGGCTTCATCCTGAGAGGTACGACATGACTGCACAGCTCGGCGGCACGATCACCCCGGCCGAGGGCCTGACCCTGACCCGCGTCGGGTACGGCGCGATGCAGCTGGCCGGGCCGCACGTCTTCGGCCCGCCGAAGGACCGGGACCGGGCCGTGGCGGTGCTGCGCGCGGTGGTGGAGGCGGGTGTGACGCACATCGACACCGCCGACTTCTACGGTCCCGTGGTCGTCAACGAGCTCATCCGGCAGGCCCTGCACCCCTATCCCGGGGATCTGCACATCGTCACCAAGGTCGGCGCTCGCCGGGGCGCCGACGGCAGCTGGATCCTGTCGCGGCACCCCGAGGACCTGAAGGCGCAGGTGTACGACAACCTGCGGAACCTGGGCGTGGAGACGCTGGACGTGGTGAACCTGCGGCTGGGTGACGTGGACGCTCCGAACGACGACTCGCTGGCCGAGCAGTTCGGCGCGCTCGCCGAGCTGCGGGAGCGGGGGCTGATCCGGCACCTGGGCCTGAGCACGGTGACCGCCGCACAGTTGGACGAGGCCCTCGCGATCGCGCCGGTGGTGACCGTGCAGAACCTGTACAACCTGGCCAACCGGCAGGACGACGCGCTGGTGGAGCGCACGGCGGCCGCGGACATCGCCTTCGTGCCGTACTTCCCGCTCGGCGGCTTCAGCCCGCTGCAGTCCGAGACGCTGGCGAAGGTCGCCGCCCGGCTGGAGACCTCGCCGCAGCGGGTGGCGCTGGCCTGGCTGCTGCGCCGGTCGCCGAACATCGCGCTGATCCCCGGCACCTCCTCGCCGGAGCACCTGCGGGAGAACATCGCCGCCGCGTCCCTGGTGCTGCCGGACGACGCGGTCGCCGAGCTGGACGGCATCGCGGGCTGAGCGGCCCGCTGAGGGGTACTCGACGGCGCGTGAGGCGGACGTACGGAAGGAGCCGCACGTGGCAGCGGAGGACCGGCTGCGGACGTACCGCGGCAAGCGTGACTTCGAGCGGACCCGGGAACCGTCGGGCCAGGCCCCTGGAGCCGCGGGCGACGAGCCCCGGTTCGTGGTGCAGATCCACGACGCGAGCCGGATGCACTTCGACTTCCGGCTCCAGGTCGACGACGTCCTGAAGTCCTGGTCGGTCCCGAAGGGCCCGTCCACCGACCCCGGGGACAAGCGGATGGCCGTGCCGACGGAGGACCATCCGCTGGAGTACGAGGAGTTCGAAGGGGTGATCCCGAAGGGCGAGTACGGCGGCGGTACGGTGATCGTCTGGGACAACGGCACGTACGAGCCCCTCAGCCATGACCGCGGGGG
The DNA here is from genome assembly GCF_040652655.1 of Streptomyces sp. NPDC048191. Taxonomy (NCBI): domain Bacteria; kingdom Bacillati; phylum Actinomycetota; class Actinomycetes; order Kitasatosporales; family Streptomycetaceae; genus Streptomyces; species Streptomyces sp. NPDC048191. The sequence goes on along the minus strand of NZ_JBEZMO010000004.1, from coordinate 29,350 downwards.
GCACCCGCTGGACTTCGCCGAGTCGCTGGAGCGCGGGCACGCCACGTTCCGGCTGCACGGGACCAAGCTGCACGGCGAGTACGCGCTGACCCGGTTCCGCGGCGGCGCGGACGAGCAGGAGGCCTGGCTGCTGGTGCGCAAGGGGCCGGCGCGGTCGGGCGGGCACGGCACGCCGGACCCCCGGCGGGCCCGCTCGGTGCGCACCGGGCGCACTCTCGCGCAGGTCGCGGCCGACGGCGAGGAGTGAGCGGCGGTGACGGGACCGCTGGACGCGCTCCCGGCCGGCCGGCGGGAACTGCTGCGCCCGGCCGCGCCGGGCCCGGAGCTCGCCGCGGCACCGATGCTGGCCACGCTCAGTGACCGGCGGGAGTTCGACGAGGGCTGGCTGTTCGAGCGGAAGCTGGACGGCGTGCGGCTGCTGGCGGTGCGTGAGGGCGGCGACGTACTGCTGCTCTCGCGCACGGGTCAGCGGCTGAACGATACCTACCCGGAGATCGTGGCGGTGCTCGCGGCGCAGGAGTGCGCCGACTTCACGGTGGACGGCGAGGTCGTCGCGTTCTCCGGCGGACGTACGGACTTCGCGCGGCTGCAGCGGCGGTCGGGGCTGACCCGGCGCCGGGACATCGAGGCGTCCGGGGTCGCGGTGACGTACTACCTCTTCGATCTGCTGCGGCTGGAGGGATGCGACACCCGTCGACTCCCCCTGCGGATCCGCAAGTCGCTGCTGCGTCGTGCGCTGACCTTTCGCGCCCCGCTGCGCCTGACCCCTCATCGCAACGCGGGCGGCGCCGAGTTGCTCGCCGAGGCCTGTGGCCGGGGCTGGGAGGGGCTGATCGCCAAGCGGGCCGACGGACCGTACCGGACGCGCCGGTCGACGGACTGGCTGAAGCTCAAGTGTGCCAAGGGCCAGGAGTTCGTGATCGGCGGCTTCACCGAACCGGCGGGCAGCAGAGTCGGGTTGGGGGCGCTGCTCCTCGGCCATTACGACGGTGACCGGCTGCGCTACGCGGGGAAGGTCGGCACCGGTTTCGACCGGCGGACCCTGCTGGCGCTGCGCGAGCGGCTGGACGGGCTGCGCCGGGACGCCTCGCCCTTCACGGGTGCCGTGCGCGAGGGGCGGGCCCGCTGGGTGGAGCCGGAGCTGGTGGCGCAGATCGCGTTCACCGAGTGGACCAGGGACGGGATGCTGCGGCATCCGCGCTTCCTGGGGCTGCGCGAGGACAAGCGGGCACGGGACGTGGTGCGGGAGCGCCCGGCGGCCTGATCCCGGGCACATCCGGATGGCCGGTTCCGCCCCCGACGGGCGGCGTGCTCTACGTGCCGCCGTGTGGATTCCCGTTCCCGGGGGAAGCGCCGAACCCGGGCGGCTCCCTCCAGTGATCGGACGCGGGCAGCGCCTGCTCGGCCCAGATCGTCTTTCCCCGGCCCGTCTGCCGGCTGCCCCAGCGCTGGGTGAGCTGGGCGACCAGCAGCAGTCCGCGGCCGCCCTCGTCGTAGGCGTGCGCCCGGCGCAGATGCGGTGCGGTGGAACTGGCGTCGGAGACCTCGCAGATGAGCGCGCGGTCGCGGATCAGCCGGAGCTGGATGGGCGGTTCGCCGTAGCGGATGGCGTTGGTGACGAGTTCGCTGACGACGAGTTCGGTGACGAAGGCGGCCTCCTCCAGGCCCCAGGCGGTCAGCCGTTCGCCGGCCGCCTGCCGGTACGGGCGGCCCTGGGGCGAGCGCGCGTTGCGCTCGGCGAGCCACTCGGTGAAGTCCGGCTCACCAGCCTGGCTGAGCACCGCGCGGCCCTCGCGGAGGGCGCGGGCGGGCGGTGAGTGGGGCGGATGGAAGTCGGTCTCGCCGACGCGGACCGCGGCGCCGGGGTCGCCCGCGTGGGTCGAGCCGTGGGCGATGCGGTGCAGTACGCCACCGCCGTCCGGGATCATCGGCGGCTCCTGCCCGCCGAGCACCCAGTCGAGCAGGTTGACGCTGGCGAAGTCGGCGTACCGCGGGACGAGGACGTCGATCAGTTCCTCGGCGGTGCGCGCCACGTCCAAGGTGGTGCCGATGCCGGTCGACGCCTCGTTGAGCAGGGCGAGGCGGCGCCTGGCCCAGTACTGCTCGCTGCTGTCGAAGGCCGCCATGGCGACCCCGGTCAGTTCGCCGGAGGCGGTGTGCAGCGGCCACATCTCAAGGCTCCACAGATGTTCCCGGTTCAGCGCGGGGGCGGCGGCGAAGCTCTCGTAGCGGACGGGCCGGCCGGTTTCGGCGACCTCGCGGAGGTGGCGCAGGAAGCCCGTGTTGTATTCGGCCTCCTCCACGGTGTCGGCGAAGAACCGGCCCGTGAGCGCGGACTCGGGGACGCCCATCACCTTGCAGGCGGCGTCGTTGGCGCGCAGGTAGCGCTGCTCGAGGTCGAAGACCGACATGGACATGGAGGCCTGCTCGAAGGCCTCGGCGGCCAGGGTGGTGCCGGGCGGGTCTGCCGTGACGACGAAGCCGGTGGGCCGGCCGTCGGCGCCGGTGACGGGGCAGGCGGTGAGGGCCGCGTCGACGCGGTGGCCGTCGCGGTGCCGCAGGGCGACGGTACCGGTCCGCTCGGCGAGGACGTCGTCCGGTGGGTCCGCGGCGAGCAGCCGGGCCGCGGGCCGGCCCACGACGTCCTCGGCCGAGTGGCCCGTGAGCCGCCGCGCGCCCTCGCTCCACCCTGTCACCGTGCCCAGGGCGTCGATGATCGCCACGGCGGCGCCATGCCTCATACGCCCAAGGATGTTCCGATTGTTCCGGCACATCAAGCGCGGGAACGTTCTGGCGCCTCCTGCTCGGAGCCGGGCGGATCAGCCCTTGTGGGCGCGCAGGGCGGCGAGGGCCCGGTCGGCGTGGGTGTTCATGCGCAGTTCGCTGCGGACGATGTCCAGCACCGTGCGGTCCTGGGCGATCACGAAGGTGACGCGTTTGGTGGGGGCGAGGGAGAAGCCGCGTTTGACGCCGAACCGTTCACGGACGGCGCCGTCGGTGTCCGAGAGCAGCGGCATGCCGAGGCCGTGCCGGCCGGTGAACTCCTGCTGCTTGTCGACGCTGTCGCCGCTGATCCCGACGGGCCGGGCGCCGACCGCGGCGAACTCGGCGGCGAGATCGCGGAAGTGGCAGGCCTCGGCGGTGCAGCCGGGGGTGAGGGCGGCCGGGTAGAAGAAGAGGACCACCGGTCCGTCGGCCAGCAGTTCGGTGAGCCGCCGGGCGGTGCCGGTCTCGTCGGGGAGGGCGAAGTCCTCGGCCTTGTCCCCGACCTCGATGCGTTCCGTCATGACCGTCCCTTCTCGTTCCGGGCGACTCCCCGGGCCCACAGCACCAGCGGCACCTGCAGCGGCAGCCGCGCGAGGGCGGCCGTCCTGAGCGGCGCCGGCCGGTGCCGCCAGTCCGCCGCCATCTGTACGTTCGCCGGGAGAACCCCGACGAAGAAGGCCGCGGCCGCCTTCGCGGCGACCGCGCGGGTCCGGGGCGCCGCGATCCCGGCCGCCAGGGCCAGTTCCACGGCCCCGCTGCCGTACGTCCACGCCCTGGGCGAGCCCGGCAGCAAGCGCGGCACGATGGCGTCGAAGGGCCGCGGGGCGGCGAAGTGGGCGACCCCGGCTGCGGCCAGCAGGCCGGCGAGCAGCAGGGGTGAGCGTTCGGACCGGGGCACGGTTCCTCCTGTGATGGCCTGCCGCCGGATATTACTGGACGGTAGGCGCACGGGTGAGGCCCAGGGGCGGATCGGTTGCGGCGGAAGAGGGCCGCCACGCCGTCAGCCGCTCGTGCCGCCGGGCCCGTGGGCCGGGCCAGGTGATGCGCGTGCGTGTCGTACGGGCAGGTACTCGGCGGGCGCGTGCTGGAATCGGCGGGTCCAGCCCCCCGCTTGGAAACACCGGAGGAATGCCATGGCCTTCGCCGTCGTCGCCCAGTACCAGTGCGCCCCCGCCGACGCCGACACCGTGCGTGAAGCGCTGCGGAAGATGCGCGAACTGGTCCCGTCGGAACCCGCGAACCTCGCCTACGAGGCACACGAGGTCGTCGACCAGCCGGGAGCGTTCGTGCTGTACGAGCGCTACACCGACCGCGCCGGCTTCGAGGCGCACAAGGAGACGCCCCACTTCGCGGAGCTGATCCGGGGCACGGTGTTCCCGCTGCTGAAGGAACGGACCGTGACCTTCGCCGAGACCGTCTGAGCCCGGTGCGGTTCCGGGCGGTGCGCGTCCGGGACACCTCACCCGGCCGCCCCGGGGACGGCGGGACATCGCGCCGCCGAGGCCCGGGCGCGCCGGCCCGCGGCCGAGGCGCTCGTCCCGCGGGACGTCCCGGCCGTCCCGGGGGACACCGGGACGGCATTGCGGCGGCCCGTCACGGAAACCCTCGCTGTCGTGATCACTGCTCGTGGTCACGAGAACGACAGCCGGAGGTTTCCATGATCCGACGGAGTCTCAAGAGCGGTCTGCTGGCCACGGTGGCGGTGCTCGCCTTCCTGCCCACGACGGCCGGCGCCACCGCGGCGAGCGCCGCCGTCCCGCGCCCGGTGCCCGGCGTCACCGCCCAGCACCACGCCCCCCGCACCCACCGCGTCCACCACCGCAGGTACGTCACCCATCGCCGGCACCACCGCGTCCACCTCCGCACGCATCACACGCGCCGGGTGCACCGGATCCACCGGCTCACGGCCCGGCGAGCGGCGTACTTCATGCCGCAGACGGCCGCCCGGCGTCTCGCCGCGCCGTACCACCTGCGGTACCGCCTTGCCGCACAGTGGCTGACCCGGCGTCATGTCCGGCCCCTCACCGGCCGCGTCGTCACCCGCCACGCCCGGCTGAACGTCCGCTCCGGTCCGGGCACCGGCTACCGGGTGGTCGGCCACCGGCACACCCACCGGGTCCTGGCGCTCACCTGCCGGACGCGCGGTTCCTCGGTCCACGGGAATCGCACCTGGTACCGGCTGCCGCACCACGCGGGCTACGTCTCGGCCCACTACGTCCGCGCCAACCGCGCTCTCCCCTGGTGCTGACGGCCCGGCGCCGCCGCACCTCCTAACCCCGAAGGCCCGTTCGACGACCCCCGAACGGGCCTTCGGTATACGCGCGTGCCTCACCTTCCTCCTACCTCACCCTGGGTTGCAGTCGGCGTCCACCAGGGAAGCCATTCCGACAACAGGGGCGAAATCGCCCATAGCGGAAAGGGAGTCGAGGACGCACGATGCGGCACCCCCAAGCATCGACCACGCCGGCCGAGTCACTGGTGGTGGAACTGCGCGAGCTGAAGGACCGTACGGGCCTGAGCCTGGCGGCGCTGGCCGCGCGCACCCCGTACAGCAAGTCCGCGTGGCACCGCTACCTGTCCGGCGGCACGCCGCCGCCGAGACCCGCCGTGGAAGCCCTCTGCCGGCTCGCCGGCACCGATCCCGAGGCCGTACTGGCGCGGTGGGACGCGGCAGAGGCCGAACCGCCCGCGGCCGCGCCCGAGAAGCCCGGCCGCACGCGGTGGTTCGGGCGCGGCCCGTCGCGGCGTGCGCCCTGGCTTCCGCTGTCCGTGTTCGCGCTGTGCGGAACGGCTACGGCGGTGGCCGCCGCGGTGGCCCTGTCCGCCCGGCCGGGCACCGCGCCCGCCGCGCAGAGCGTCTCGGCGGTACCCCACTGTCACGGCCGCTCCTGTCAGGGCGAGTTGCCCGACGCGTCGGTGTGCGCCCGGGACGCGCGGACCACGAGCACGGTCGCCGATCCCGCCTACACCGTCCGGCTGCGCTATTCGCAGGCCTGCCGCACCGCCTGGTCCGAGGTGTGGTTGCAGTCGCCCAGGGCCCGTGAGGTGTCGGTCCGCGCGGGCCAGGACGTGCTGTCGGCCGGCTATCCGGCGGACTCCGCCGGGAACAGCAGCCCGATGCTCTCGGTGTCCTCGCCGCGGGGTGTGGAGGCGTGTGCCGAGGTGGACGGGGAGCTGGCCTGCACGGGTCTGGACGTGGCGCCGAACGGCCAGGGGTGACGGACGCGCGACGGGCGGGGCGCCGTACCCGGAGGCGGGGTACGGCGCCGCCCCGGGGGCGGCCGTGACCAGTTGCTGACCGCCGCCGCCGTGCTGGGACGCGCGGGCCGGGCGCACGGCGGCGGTGCCGATGAGTCGGGCTGCCTGAGAACCCCTCAGCTCGTGCGGTACAGCTCGCTGAGCAGTTCCAGAACCGCCTGGAGCGCCGGGTGCGGATCGTCGCGCCACCAGGCCAGCCGTACGGCGACGGGTTCGGCGTCGCGCACCGGCCGGTAGACGATTCCGGGCCTCGGGTACTGGTTCGCCGTCGATTCCGCCGTGACACCGATGCCGCGGCCGGCGGCGATGACCGTGAGCCAGTCGTCGACGTCGTGGGTCTCCTCCACGGCGGGACGGGAGTCCGGCGGCCACAGCTCGGGAGTGGTGGTGCCGGTGCGCCGGTCGACCCAGAGGACCCGGCCGGTGAGATCGGCGAGCCGTACGGACCGGCGTCGCGCCAGCGCGTCGTCGGCCGCCATCGCGCACAGGCGCCGCTCCAGGCCCACGATGGCCGTGTCGAACCGCCGGTCCTCCAGCGGCCGGCGCACCACCGCGAGGTCACAGGCGCCTTCACCGAGCCCGGCGGACGCCGTGTTGACGCGGACGAGATGCAGGTCGATCCCGGGGTGGGCGGCCGTCCAGCGGCGCTGGAAGGCGACGGTGTGCCGGCCGACCGCCGACCACGCGTAGCCGATCCGCAGCCGGGCGTGCCCCGAGGCGGCCTCCTGGACCAGGTCCGCGACGTCCGCCAGGACCCGCCGTGCCTGCGCCACCACCCGCAGCCCCGTCGCGGTCGGGGTCACCTCGCGCGAAGTGCGTCTCAACAGCCGTACGCCGAGGGCACGTTCGAGCCCCGCCAAGGTGCGGGACACCGCCGCCTGGGACACCCCCAGGGCGATCGCCGCGTCGGTGAAGGTGCCCTCGTCGACGATGGCGACGAGACAGCGCAACTGCCGGAGCTCGACCTCATTCATGCGTGTAGCGTATAGATCGAAGAGCTCATGCATTTTGCGCAACAGCGGAGCGGGCCGAACCTCCTGACATGCGACGAGCTCTCGACCGTCCCGCGGCGACGGTGCCCCCTGTGGTCGTGAACCCCGCCCCGAAACGGCTGGCCGGTCTGGCCACCATGTTCGGCAGTGGCCTTTCCAACCAGACCGGCGCGGCGATCGGCGCCCTGGCCTTCCCGGTGCTCGGTCCGCTCGGCGTGGTGGCGGTGCGCCAGTACGTCGCCGCGCTCGTCCTCGTGGCCGTCGGCCGGCCGCGCCTGCGCGCCTTCACCTGGCGGCAGTGGTGGCCGGTGCTGCTGCTCGGCGGGGTCTTCGGCACCATGAACCTGACCCTGTACAGCGCGATCGACCGGATCGGCCTGGGTCTGGCGGTGACCCTGGAGTTCCTGGGCCCGCTCGCCATCGCGCTGGCCGCCTCGCGCCGCCGGCTGGACGCCGGGTGCGCGGTGCTGGCCGCGGCCGGAGTCGTCGTGCTGATGCGCCCTCGGCCCTCCACCGACTACCTGGGGATGGTTCTGGCCCTGGTGGCCGCCTGCTGCTGGGCCTCGTACATCCTGCTCAACCGGCTCGTCGGGCGCCGCGTCCCGGGTGCGCAGGGCTCGGCGGCGGCCGCGTGCACGTCCGCCCTCGCCTTCCTGCCGATCGGGACCGCCGTCGCCGTACGGCACCCGCCGACGGCCGGGGCGGTGCTGTGCGCGGTGGCGGCGGGGGTGCTGTCGTCGGCGGTGCCGTACCTCGCCGATCTGCTCACCCTGCGCAGGGTGCCGGCCCACACCTTCGGTCTGTTCATGAGCGTCAACCCGGTGCTGGCGGCCGTGGTCGGCTGGGTGGTGCTGGGGCAGAACCTCGGTGTTCCGGAGTGGGCGGGCATCGGGGCCGTGGTCGCCGCGAACGCGGTCTCCGTCTCGGCCATGCCCCGCTGAGGACGCCCGGCACGCTCGCCCCGGACGCCGCCCCTGCGGGACGAGCCCGGCCTTGCCGGGGTCGGCCGTCCGGCGCAATCTGGTCTTATGGGTGCTCAGGACGGCCCCACGCTCATCACCTCCGTGCAGCGGGCCTTCCGTCTACTGGAGGCCGTGAGCGCGCACGAGACCGGCGCGCCGGCGAAACAGCTGGCACGTGAGACGGGGCTGCCGCTGGCCACCGCCTATCACCTGCTGCGGACCCTCGTGCACGACGGATACGTGCGGAAGCTGGGCGACGGCAGCTTCATCCTCGGCGACAAGCTGGACTCCCTGCACACGGGGGGCCAGGCGCAGACCCTGCTCAGCCGCGTGCGCCCGGCGCTGGCCGCCCTCCGGGACGACCTGGCGACCGCCGTCTACCTCACCTTCTACGAAGACGGTGAGATCAGGGTGGCCGAGATCGTGGACAGCCCGCGCACGCCCCGGGTGGACCTCTGGGTGGGTTTCGAGGACGCCGGACACGCCACCGCGCTCGGCAAGTCCGTGCTGCATGAGCTGGACGAGGACGCCCGTCGGGACTATCTGTCCCGGCACCACCTCGCCGAACTCACCCCCCGCACGATCACCAGTCTGCCGGAGCTGCTCCGCAGGATCGCGACGCCCCCCATGGCGCCCGCCGTCACGGACCTGGAGGAATACGCGCTCGGCACCGTGTGCGTCGCCGTGCCCGTCTACCGCGGCAGCACGCCCGGTTCGCTCGGCGTCTCCCTGCCGGTGGAGCGGCAGGCCCGGCTCCAGGAGTGCCGGGCACGACTGCTGCCGATCGCGAGCCGGGTGACGAGGGGGCTCTCGCTCACTATCTGAAAACCCGCACCTTGTGGCTCCCCCGGCCCAGCCCGTTTGCTTGATGAAACGGACATTCCGGGTGTACCTCGCACAGACAAGGACTGCGGACGAACCATGAGCTTGGCCGGACACCATGACGGCGACCCTGCTCCGATGCGGCATTTCCGCAGCCGTGCGGCCGGCGCCTGGCGATCGGTCCACCGGCGTGCCGCCCGGCAGGTGGCGGCGGGGATGCCCCTGCTGCCGGTGGTGGTCGTCGCCGTCATCGCGCTCCTGGACGTCATCGCCGGGGCCGGGATGCCCTGGCTGCCGCTGCTGGCGGCCGGACCCGCACTGGCGGCCTCCACCAACGGGCCGCGTGGTGTGATGTGCGTCGGTCTCCTCGCCGTGGCGTTGGGCGTGGCGCTGGCCCTCGGACACGCGACTCCCGCCCGCCAGCCCGCAGCCGTGGTGTCCGCCCTGCTGGCCGTGACCGCGGCGAGCGGGCTGGCCAGCGCGCTGCGTGGCCGTCGTGAACGTGTCCTCGCCGCCGTCCGCTCGGTCGCCGAGGCCGCACAGCAGGCCCTGCTCCAGCCCGTCCCGGACACCGTCGGCCCGTTCCAGGTGGCCGTCCGCTACAGCGCCGCGGCGGCGGAGGCGCGGATCGGCGGGGACCTCTACGCCCTGCTGCCGACGCCCTACGGGATCAGGCTGATCGTCGGCGACGTGCGCGGCAAGGGGCTGCCCGCCGTGGGAACCGCCGCGCTCGTGCTCGGGGTGTTCCGGGAGGCCGCCCAGGACGAGCCCGACCTGCTCGCCGTCGTGGCGAGGATCGAGCGGAGCCTGGCGCGCAACCTCGGTCCCGACGACTTCGTCACCGCCGTGGTCGCCGGACTTCCCGATTCGGGAGACCTGGAGATCGTCAACTGCGGACACGCACCGCCGCTGCTGATATCCGCATCCGGCGAGGTCGGGGCGGTGGAGACCGCCCGCCCCGCTCCGCCCCTCGGGCTGCGCGCCCTCTCGGGCCAGGCACCCGGCCTGCAGCGCCTGCGGTTCGCGGTGGGAGACCAGTTGCTGCTCTACACCGACGGGGTCACGGAGGCCCGCGATCACACCCGCGCGTTCTATCCGCTGACCGAAGGGGTGACCCGGCACGTGTGCGACGAGCCGACGCGCACGCTCAGCGCGCTCCACGACGAACTGCTGACGCATGTGGGCGGCAGGCTGCACGACGACGCGGCCCTGCTCCTGCTCCGCAAGAAGACCGCGTCCGAGCCGACGAGTGTGCCGTCACGCTACGAGGCAGCGATCTAGTGGGGGACGAGTTCGGCCCAGCGGGTGACCTCGCCGAGACGGGTGCGTATGCCGTGGCGGGTCGCCAGGGCGTGGACGATCGTCTCGCCCCTGCCGTGCTCGTCGGGGTCGACCCCGATGAGGGACCCGCTGATCGGAAGGGCGGGCCCCGCGTCGATGACCTCGACGCGCAGGGTGCACTCGCCGTCGCCCCGCACCCACGACAGCCGCAGCACCGCCGGGGGACAGGCGTGCACGAGCGCGTTGGTGACCAGTTCCGACACCACGAGCAGCGCGTCGTCCACGAGGTACGGACACACACTCCAGTCGGCCAGGACCGCCGCCGCCCGACGGCGTACGGCCGAGACGGCGCCGGGGACGGGCGGCACGGGACACACGTGTTCGTATGCCGCCTGAAGCAGCGTCTTCAGCTCTGCCGCCATGTTCTCTCCCGATGGTGTGTACGGCCGGTCCGGCGCCGGTCAATCGGCGCGTTCCGGGCTGCCAAGCACGCTATGGAGACAAATCGGGCCGGTCAATGAACGGCGGTCGGCATTACCGAACGCCGGTACCCGCCGCTCCCACGGGCACGGCGTGCGCAGGGGTAATACGCTCGCTTCATGGCCGGCCCAGTCCAGTCGATCGAACGGGCGGCGGCGATCCTGCGTCTGCTCGCCGGCGGTCCCCGCCGACTCGGTCTGGGCGAGGTGGCGGCCTCGCTCGGGCTGGCGAAGGGCACCGCCCACGGCATTCTGCGCACGCTGCAGCACGTGGACTTCGTGGAGCAGGACGCGACGACCGGGAAGTACCAGCTCGGAGCCGCCCTGCTGCACCTCGGCACCAGCTACCTCGACGTCAACGAGCTGCGCTCGCGCTCGCTGAACTGGGCCGACGCCCTGGCCGCCCGCAGTGGGGAGGCGGTGCGCCTGGGCACCCCGCTGGAGGGCAGCGTCCTCATCGTCCACCACGTGTTCCGGCCGGACGACACCTTCCAGACCCTGGACGTGGGCTCGCTGCTGCCTCTGCACGCCTCCTCGCTCGGCAAGGTCCTGCTGGCGTACGGCACCGCGAGCGTCGAGCCGGCCCACGAGCTGGAGCTGGAGTCGTACACCCGGCACACCCTGGTCGATCCCGAGCGGCTCGCCCGGGCGCTCACGGAGGTCAGGGACGTCGGATGGGCGGCCGAGATCCAGGAGATGAGCATGGGCGAGGCCGGGATCGCGGCGCCGATCCGCGGGCACGGCGGCCTCGTCGTGGGCGCCATCGGGCTGTCCGGGCCACTCGAGCGGCTCTGCGACAGCCACTACCACCCCCGCCCGAGCCTGATCACACTGCTCCGGGAAGCCGCACGGGCGATCTCCAGAGACCTGGGAGCCGCCCGCTGGTAGGCCAGGACAGCCGCCCCTCGATTCATCGGAAGGCAGACCCGATCATGGCCGAACGGTACGTAATGTCCATCGATCAGGGCACCAACTCGACCCGATGCATCCTGTTCGACCACCGTGGGCGCCTGGTCTCGGTCGCACAGAAGGAACACCACCAGCACTTCCCCCGGCCGGGCTGGGTCGAGCACGACGCCCTGGAGATATGGCACAACCTGCGGCACATCGTGCCCGAGGCGCTCTCCGACGCCGGTGTCGACCGGGGGCAGATCACCGCGATCGGACTGGCCAACCAGCGCGAGACGACGGTGCTGTGGGACCGGCGGACCGGCGCCCCGCTGGGCCGGGCGATCGTCTGGCAGGACACCCGCACGGCGCCGCTCGTCGACGAGTTCATGCAGCGCCCCGGGGAGGCGTTCTTCCTGGAGCGGTGCGCCCTGCCGCCCTCGACCTACTTCTCCGCGCTGCGGCTTCGGTGGCTCTTCGACCACGTCAAGGGGGTCGAGGAGCGCGCCAAGGACGGTGAGGTGCTGTTCGGAACGATCGAGAGCTGGCTGATCTGGAACCTCACCGGCGGCGCCGACAACGGCCTGCACATCACCGACGCGACCAACGCCAGCCGCACCATGCTGATGAACATCCGCACGCTCACCTGGGACGACGAGCTGCTGGCCTTCTTCGGCGTACCCCGGGCGATGCTGCCCGAGATCCGGTCGTCCGCGGAGGCGTACGACGAAGCCCGCTCGCTGTTGCCCGGGGTCGCGATCACGGCCGCCCTCGGTGACCAGCAGGCCGCCCTCTTCGGCCAGACCTGCTTCTCCCCCGGCGAGGCCAAGTGCACCTACGGCACGGGCAGTTTCCTGCTGCTCAACACCGGCAGCGAGCTGGTGCGGTCCCGGCACGGGCTCCTCACGACCGTCGCGTACAAGATCGGGGACCAGCAGCCGGCCTACGCCCTGGAAGGGTCGATAGCCATCACCGGCGCACTCGTCCAGTGGTTCCGGGACCGCCTGGGACTGATCAGCACCGCCCCGGAGATCGAGACCCTCGCGCGCACGGTCGAGGACAACGGCGGCTGCTACATCGTCCCCGCCTTCTCGGGGCTGTTCGCGCCCCGCTGGCGCAGCGACGCCCGCGGGGTCATCGTCGGCCTCACCTCGTACATCACCAAGGGCCACCTGGCCCGTGCGGTCCTGGAAGCCACCGGCTGGCAGACACGTGAGGTCGTCGACGCCATGAACGCCGACTCCTCCGTCCCCCTCCAGCAACTCAAGGTGGACGGGGGCATGACCGCGGACAACCTGCTCATGCAGTTCGTGGCCGACGTGCTCGACGTACCCGTCGTACGGCCCATGGTCGCCGAGACGGTCTCGCTCGGCGCCGCCTACGCGGCCGGCCTCGCCGCCGGCTACTGGCCCGACCTGGAGGTGCTGCGCCGCAACTGGCACCGGGCCGGCCAGTGGCTGCCCGACATGGATCCCGAGCTGCGCGAGTCGGAGTACGACAACTGGAAGCGGGCGGTCGAACGGTCCCTGGGCTGGGTCAGGCCACCACGGTCCCCCTGACGCGATCCGGTCCCGGTGTCCGTGGCGCCGCGGTGGCGGAAACGGCGGGAGCGAGCACCTGCCGGGCGAGAACGCCGTGGCCCCGCGGCGCCGTTCAGCGAGGAGGGCCGACCGGGGCCAGCCACAGGCCCAGGATCGCGTCCGCGAGTCCGGTGGACGCCTCCGCCCAGGTGCCGCGCGGGGTCGGGGTGCCCTCGGCCAGGGCCCGTTCCCGCTCGGCGCAGGTGTGCAGGATCAGCAGGCGGACCATCTGGCCGCGTTCGGCGCGGACCTCGGGCGGCAGCTCCGGGAGGGTGCGGTTCAGCCCCTCGACCGCCTGCCGCAGCGCCGGCGAGGCCATGGACTCCTCGACCATGATCTGGTGCAGCACCGGGTCGGTCATGACCTGGGCGCAGAACCGGGCGTACCAGGTGGGGCTGCCGAGCGCCGCCAGGTGCTCGGTCACCGGGCGCACCAGACAGTCGACCCAGTCACGTACGTCGGTCGATCCGCCGGCCGTGGACAGGGCCCGCTCCCTGAGCGTCTCGATGCGCTCGGCGTGCCGGCGGGCCACCGCGCGGACCAGGTCGGCCTTGGTGCCGAAGTGGTAGCCGACCGCCGCGTTGTTGCCCTGGCCGGCGGCCTCGCTGACCTGACGGTTGGAGACGGCGTACACGCCGTGCTCGGCGAACAGCCGTTCCGCCGCGGTCAGGATCGCCTCCCGCGTCGCGCTCACCTGCTCGGCCCGCGCCGTCCTGCGCGCCATGCCCACCACCGCTCCGGGACCGTGCATCGTCCCGGAGCGGTCGGTCCCGCGCGCCGCCCCGGGTCCTCGACCGGGGCGGCGAGGTCCAGCCCGAGAAGCCTACGGTGCGCGCCCGCCGCTCCCGGGGCAGGCCCCGTGTGCCGGGCCTTGTCGGGTCGCTAAAGTAAGTCAATCAGTTGACTTAAACAATGGGCACGGTCTCCCCGGCCGCCGTCCGTTCCCCGCTCCTCGGAAGGCTTCCCTCCTCATGTCCGATGCCCCCGTCCGGCCCGCCGCGGCCGGCAGATCCGTTCCGCCGCGGCCGGGTGCCGTGGTCGCGGTGCTGGCCCTGGCCGGTATCACCGTGTCGCTGATGCAGACCCTGGTGATCCCGATCGTTCCGGAGCTGCCCGGTTATCTGCACGCCTCGCCGTCCGACGCCGCCTGGGCCGTCACCGCCACCCTGCTGGCCGCCGCCGTCGCCACTCCGGTGGCGGGGCGGCTCGGCGACATGTTCGGCAAGCGGCTCCTCCTCCTGGCCAGCCTGGTGCTGCTGGTGACCGGTTCGGTGGTGTGCGCGCTCAGCGACGCGCTGGTCCCGATGATCGTCGGCCGTGCGCTCCAGGGGCTCGCCGCCGCCGTGGTGCCGCTCGGCATCAGCGTGATGCGCGACGAGCTGCCGCCCGAGCGGCTGGCCGGATCGACCGCGCTGATGAGCGCCTCGCTCGGGGTCGGCGGCGCGCTCGGCCTGCCCGCGGCCGCGTTCATCGCCGACCACTTCGACTGGCACGTGCTGTTCTGGACCTCCGCCTCCCTCGGCGTCGTCGCTTTCACGCTCGTACTGGCCCTGGTGCCCGAGTCGGACGTGCGCACCGGTGGCCGCTTCGACCTCGTCGGGGCGCTGGGCATGGCCGTCGGGCTCGTCTCGCTGCTGCTCGCCGTCTCCAAGGGTGCGGACTGGGGCTGGGGCAGCGGTACCACCCTGGGGCTGTTCGCGCTCGCGGTCGTCGTCCTGGTGGCCTGGGGCTTCTTCGAACTGCGCACGGCCGCACCGCTGGTGGACCTGCGCACCACCGCCCGCCGCCAGGTGCTGTTCACCAATCTGGCGTCCATCGCGTTCGGTTTCTCCATGTTCGCGATGTCCCTGGTCCTGCCGCAGCTGCTCCAGCTGCCCACGGGGACGGGCTACGGCCTGGGCCGGTCCATGCTCACCGTGGGGCTGGTCATGGCCCCGCAGGGCCTGGTGATGATGGCCATGGCTCCCGTCTCCGCCATGATCACCAAGGCCCGGGGTCCGAAGGTCACGCTGATGACCGGAGCGGTGGTCGTCGCCGCCGGCTACGGCCTGAACATCGTGCTGATGAGCGAGGTCTGGCAGCTGGTCCTGGTGTCCTGCGTCATCGGCGCCGGCGTCGGCTTCGCCTACGGAGCCATGCCCGCCCTGATCATGGGGGCGGTCCCGCCCTCGGAGACGGCCGCCGCGAACAGCCTCAACACCCTGATGCGGTCCATCGGCACATCGGTGGCCAGCGCGGCCGCCGGGGTGATCCTGGCGCAGATGACGACCAGCCTCGGCGGGCACGCGCTGCCGTCCGAGAACGGCTTCAAGGTCGTCATGGCGATCGGCGCGGGTGCGGCGCTGCTGGCCTTCGTCCTCGCCTCGTTCCTGCCCCGGCCCCGTCCGGCCGACGCGCCCCAGGCCCCGGTCCCGGCCGAGCCGTCGGCACGGACGGCTGCCTGAGGAGCGGGCCGGCCACCCGCTTCCGCCCCGGAGCCGGAGCGGGCCGCCCCGACCGCGGCCCGCTCCCTGCCGACCCTCAATTGGCGGTTCACGACCAGCAGTCGGCTCCGGTCGCCGGTGGCGGGCCGTTCAGGGGAACCGGCACCGCAAGGCGCGTGAGCCCGGCGCTCGCGGTCGACACCTTCAGCCGTGACCGCCGTGACCCTGCCGCTGATCCCGCCGATGCTGGCCACCCCCGGCAGGCTGCCGCCCGCCGTCCAGGACCAGCGGTGGGCGTACGAGACCAAGCAGGACGGCCAGCGGGTGATGGTGTACCTCCCCGGAGACGGGAGCCTGTCGCTGCGCGCCCGCTCCGGCGAGGAGATCACCGGGGCCTATCCCGAACTGCGCCCGCTGGGCGACGCGCTGGGTGCCACGCCCGCCGTCCTGGACGGCGAGGTGCTGGCCCTCGACGAACAGGGGCGGGCGGACTTCCAGCTGCTGCAGAGCCGGATGGGACTCGCGCACGCTCCCGCGCGGGCGGCACGCCGGGCCGCCCAGGTGCCGGTGCACCTGGTGCTGTTCGACGTGCCGTATCTGACGGAACCGCTGCTGCGGCTGCCGTACCTGCGGCGCCGGGAGCGCCTGGTGGAACTGGGCCTGACCGGGGCGTACTGGTCGACGCCCGCGGCTGTCGTCGGGCACGGCGCCGAGGCGCTCGCGGCGACCAGGGAGCACGGCCTGGAGGGGCTGGTGTGCAAGCGGCTGGACTCGGTGTACGAGCCCGGGATCCGCTCCCGTGCCTGGATCAAGATCCGCAACATGCGCGCGGAGGATGTGATCGTCGGGGGCTGGCTGCCCGGCAGGGGACGGCTGAGCGGGCTGCCCGGCGCGGTACTGGTCGGTCAGCGGGCCGGCGAGCGGCTGCGGTACGTCGGCGGGGTGGGCACCGGCTGGAGCGAGGCCGAACGCGCCGAGCTCGCCGCGCTGCTGCGGGACGCGGCGAGCGAGCGGTGCCCCTTCGATCCGGTGCCACGTGTCCCCGGCGCCCGCTGGGTGCTGCCCCGGCTGGTCGGCGAGGTCAGCTACAGCACCCGGACCCGGGCCGGCCTCCTGCGCCAGCCGTCCTGGCTGCGGCTCCGCCCGGACCTGACCCCGGAGGACTCCGCGGCGGACCTGCCCGAGGGTTCCGGCGGAGGAGACGCGCCCTGACGCGGCCGCACGGGCGCTGCCGCCCCGCCGTGGACGCCCGGCCGCCCGCACCCCCATCATGGCCGGATGGATCTTCACGCGGCACTTCCCCCGGCGGTCGACGCCTCCGGACTGCTCGCCCTCGCCGACGGGCACCACGGCCGTACCGCCCGGGCCCTGGGCGTCCGGAAAGCCGCCGGTCACCTCGTCAAGGTGTACGCGCTGCGGGCGCCGGGGCGCACGGTCTCTCCGGAGGCGGTGGACACGGCGCTCGACCTGGCCGCGGGCCATCTGGCGCTGGGGCGGGCACGCGGCTCACTGGGCCTGGCGGTGCTCGTCGTGCACGCGGGCGGCGACGGCGACTACGTCCTCGTGCACAGCTGGATCGAGGGGCACATGTCCGACCTGGCCGTGTTCACCGGGCCGGCCGGGCGGCCCGCCGAGCTGCGGCCGGGGCGGGCGGGACTCGCGCCCTGCGTGTGGGAGGCCGCGCTGCTGGCACACGAACGGGAGGCGTTCTCCCGGCACGTCCTGGACAGCGAGGGCCCACTCGCCGAGCGCCTGACCGCCTGGAGCAGCGACGCCCTGGAGGGCGAGGTCAGGTGACCGGCACACCCCTGGTGCGGCACGCCGACCGTGCCGACCTGCCGCGCGTGGCCGAACTGGCCGCCCAGCACGCCGCGTACGAACGCGCGGCCCCGCCGGTGCCGGACCTCGCCGCCCGGCTCGCCGCCCTGCTGTTCGACACGCCCGCCCCGCGACTGCGCTGTCTGGTCGCCGAGGCCCCGGACGGCGAGGTCGTCGGCTACGCCACCTGCGCACCCGAGCTGTCCACCTGGGACGGGCGGGAGTACCTGCACATGGACTGCCTGTTCCTGACCCCCGGTCACCGCGGCCTCGGGCTCGGCCCGCTGCTCGTGGGCGCGGTGGTGGCCGAGGCCCGGCGGCTCGGCGTGGCGGAGGTGCAGTGGCAGACGCCCGCCTGGAACGAGGGGGCGGTCCGGTTCTACGACCGGCTCGGCGCCCGCGCCAAGGAGAAGCTGCGCTACAGCCTGCCGGTCGGCGAAGCCGGCGCATGAGCCAGGAACCGGTCGCCGCCCGGCAGTTGTACACGCGGCTCCTCGAGCACACGGGCCCGGACGCGTACGACGCCGTCGCCGGGCCGTGGGCCGCGCGGGCCGGAGCCGCCTACCGCGCGCGGCTCGCGGCGCTGGCCGGTCTGCTGGGCGGACTCCGGCCCGGGGAGGCTGATCCGCGATCGGCGGCGCTGTCCGCGGGCCTGTGGGAGCTGTACGCCCTGAGCCGGGTCAGTGACGCCCTGCTGCTCTCCTTCCAGCCGCCCGGGCACGATCCCTGGGCGGGGCCCGGGCTGAGCAGGGAGCGGTACCTGGCGCTCTTCACGGGCCTCGGAATGGCGCCGTTCGAGGAGACCGCGGTGTTCGACCCGTTCCTGCACGAGATCGTGGAGGTCGAGCAGGCCCAGGACCCCGCCGAGCCGATCCGGATCACCGGGGTCGTCTGGCCCGGCCTGTGGCTGGGCACGGGGGTGCTCTTCGGCCGGGCGGGCGTCCGGGTACGGGCAGGGCTGCGGCACGCGGAGCGCGGGGTGGCCGACCGGTCCCCGCTGTACTGGAGCTTCCGGCGCCGGCACCGGCCCACGGCCGATCCGTCCATGGGCTGGGGATCCAACTCCCAGTGGCGCACCGACTTCCGCGTCGACGTCAGGACCGCCGACGGCGACCGGCTCAACGTCCTGGGCGCCGCTGACCCCGGACGAGCGGCGCGGCCTGCTGCGGCACCGGTGCCTGCTGCGCACCCCGCAGCGGGCCGAGGTGCTCGCCGCCCGTCCCGGCCTCGCGGCGGAGCTGTTCCCGTACGACTGGCGGTGACCGCGGTGGGACGCCGGCGCAGCGGACCGGGCCTCGATCCGGAGGGTCTATCGTGTCCCCCATGTCCGTCCCGGAATTGATCCGTATCGTCTCCCGCGACTCCCCCATGGCCCTGGCCCAAGTGGAGCGGGTCCGCACCGAGTTGGCCGCACTGCACCCCGGTGTGCGCACCGAGGTGGTGCCGGTGAGGACCACCGGCGACAAGTGGCTCGGCGATCTCTCCAAGGTCGAGGGCAAGGGGGCGTTCACCAAGGAGGTCGACGCGGCCCTGCTGGCCGGGGAGGCCGATCTCGCGGTGCACTGCGTCAAGGACGTGCCCGCCGACCGTCCGCTGCCCGCCGGCACGGTGTTCGCCGCGTTCCTCGAACGGGACGACATCCGGGACGCGTTGATCCACCCGGACGGTCTCACCCTGGACGGGCTGCCGGCCGGCACCCGGATCGGGACCTCCTCGGTGCGCCGGGTGGCCCAACTGGCGGCCACGCATCCGCAGCTGGAATGCGTGCCGTTCCGCGGCAACGCCAACCGCCGCCTGGAGAAGCTGGCCGCCGGGGAAGCCGACGCGCTGCTGCTGGCGGTGTCCGGCCTGGAACGCATCGGCCGGACGGACGTGATCAGCGAAGTGCTGTCGACGGAGACGATGATGCCGCCGATCGGCGCGGGCATCCTCGCTCTGCAGTGCCGGGAGGGCGACACCGGCCTGATCGATGCCGTCAGCGGGCTCGGCGACGCGAACACCTATCGTGAGGCGACGGCCGAGCGGATGTTCCTGCACGTGCTGCAGGGTCACTGCAACAGCCCCATCGCCGGCTACGCGCGCGTGGACCGCGGCGGGGAGCTCTCCCTGCGGGCCTGTGTGTTCACTCCGGACGGCAAGACCCGGCTGAACGCCCACGAATGGGCCGGCCGGCTGGATCCGGCCACCCTGGGCACCTCGGTCGCGGTGGCGCTGCTGCGACAGGGCGCGCGGGAGATCATCGACGGCATCCCGCACTGAGCGGCGTACGCCGGCGCGGTACGGGCCGCACGGCGGGTACCGCCGTCGGCCGTCGGGCCGGCGCCGCGACCCGCGTCAGGCGGAACCGGGCTCCGTCTGGTCCTTCAGGAAGGCGCTGACCTGGTGGGCCAGGCCGCCCTGCCCGGGTGACGCGGGGGTGGCAGCCGGGGCCGCCTCCAGGACGCCGACGCCGCCCGTCCACAGCCGGCGGTCGGCCCACTCCTCGTCCACCCGCAGCTGCACCTGCACGTCCACGTGGGCCAGGGCGGCCTCGGGGGCGGCGGCGTACAGCACCGCGGTGGCCCGGCGCAGCGGGTAGACGTCGAAGCCCTCGATGAACTGGGAGTTGCGCCAGTCGATGAACGCGCCCTCGCCGTCGGGGCCGACCCGGACGTCGAGCTGACCGTCCTCCAGGTGGACGCCGAGGGGCCGCGCGCCGCGGTTCTCGACCGTCACCCGGACACTGAAGTACGTCAGCCCGACGGCGGCGTCGTCGCGTCCGCGCGGCGGCTCGGCCGCCTCCAGGCGGTGGACGCGGACCCGCAGACCGGCATGCTCGTCGTACTCGTGCCAGTCCCCGACCACGTTCGGCTCGTACACAGTGCCCCTCTCGACCTTCGAGAGCTGCTGTCTATCTGTGCGCTGAGCGCACTGTCAAATGAGCGGAATGCGCTGTGGCCAGGGGGTTCGCCCGCTTTGATCGGTGATCAAGCGCTGCCCAGGCACAATCCGTTCGGACGCCTGCGGGCGGGCCACGCGCGCGTGCCGCACATCACGTCCGGCGGCAAGATCACCGGGCCAGCCGGCCGAGCAGTGAGGAGGCCGCGGTGATGCCGAGCGCGGCGGCCACCGCGAGGACGGCGAAGTCGGTGCCGAGATGCGCGGGCGTGCCCAGCAGCAGGCCCCGCAGGGCGTCGACCTGATAGCTCAGCGGGTTGACCTTGCTGACGGCCTGCAGCCAGCCCGGCATCACCGAGATGGGGTACAGGGCGTTGGAGCCGAAGAACAGCGGCATGGTGATCGCCTGTCCGAAGCCCATCAGCCGGTCACGGCTGAGGACGATGCCCGCGATGGTCATCGACAGACAGGAGAAGAAGACGGAGGCGAGGACCACCGCGGCGGCGACGCCGAGCAGCTTGAGCGGGTTCCACGTGAGGGCCACGCCGAGCACGGCGGCGATGACGATCACGACGATGGCCTGCACCAGCGACTTCACTCCGGCGGCGAACGCCTTGCCGGTGATCAGGGCCGAGCGCGGGGTCGGGGTGACGAGGAGCTTGTTCAGGATGCCCGCGTCCCGCTCCCAGATGATCTGGATGCCGTAGAAGATCGCGATGAACATCGCCGACTGGGCGATGATGCCGGGCGCCATGTAGTCGATGTACGGGATGCCGCCGGTGGGGATCGCGCGGATCCGGGTGAAGGTCTGTCCGAAGATCAACAGCCAGAGGGCGGGCTGGACCGCGCGGGTGTACAGCTCGGTGCGGTCGTGCCGCAGCTTCTGCAGCTCGACGGCGCACATGGCGACGACGCGGGCGGGCAGCAGCCGCCAGCCGGCGCGCGGGACGGGCGGCCTGAGTAGCAGGTCGGTGCCGCCGCCGGGGGTGCGGTCAGCCGACGCGGCGGGCGGTGCGGCGGGTGCTGCGGACATCGCGGAAGCCTCCTCCGGAGTGGTCGTCGAGGCCGCTGCCGGCGACGTCCCGGAAGACGTCCTCCAGCGTGGGCAGGGTGTCGGTGCCCCGGCGTTCGGCGAGGCCCTGGCGCAGCTCGGCCGGGGTGCCGAGGGCGCGGATGCGGCCGCGGTGCATCAGGCCGACCCGGTCGCAGTACTGGTCGGCCTCGTCCATGTAGTGGGTGGTGACGAGGACCGTCATGCCGGTGGCCGCGCGCACGGCGTTGATGTGCTCCCAGACGCCGGTGCGGGCGATCGGGTCCAGGCCGATGGTGGGCTCGTCGAGGATCAGCAGCCGGGGGGCGCTGACCAGGGCCTGGGCCAGTTCCAGCCGGCGGACCATGCCGCCGGAGTACGTCCCGGCGAGCCGGTCGGCGGCCTCGTCGAGGCCGACGGCGGCCAGTGCCTGGGCGACCCGTGCGGCACGCTCGCGGCGGGGTACGTCGAAGACGCGGGCGAACAGGGAGACGTTCTCGCGGCCGGTGAGCCCGCTGTCGGCGGACAGCTGCTGCGGGACGTAGCCGAGCAGCCGGCGCACCGCCATGCGCTCCTTGGCGGTGTCGTGCCCGAAGACGCGGACCAGGCCGGCCGG
The DNA here is from genome assembly GCF_040652655.1 of Streptomyces sp. NPDC048191. Classification (NCBI taxonomy): domain Bacteria; kingdom Bacillati; phylum Actinomycetota; class Actinomycetes; order Kitasatosporales; family Streptomycetaceae; genus Streptomyces; species Streptomyces sp. NPDC048191. The sequence goes on along the minus strand of NZ_JBEZMO010000004.1, from coordinate 7,558 downwards.
GACGGGCAGCAGCGTGGTGATGCACCGGATGGCGGTGGTCTTCCCGGCCCCGTTGGGCCCGAGCAGCCCGAACACCTCCCCCTCACGGACGGCCAGGTCGAGCCCGTCGACGGCGTTGGTGTCACCGAAGGCGTAGACAAGCCGAACGCAGCTGACGGCTTCGACTTCGGCTTCGGCTTTGGCTTCGGCTTCGGCTTCGACATCGGCTTCGGCTTCGGAGCGACTTCCGGCGGACGCGCCGACGGGGTCGGCGGTGCCGTCAGCCGTGGTGGACGCAGCAGCCCCCTCGGTACTGCCCACCCCTGCGCCGAGGGGTCCGGCCGCTTCGGCCGATGTACCGGCGGTGTCCCTTGTCATCGTGGTTGGACCTCCGTCATGGTCGTCGGCCTCGGTCATGCTTCCCCGGCCTTCTCGTGCAGCCCGGCCGCGAGCCTGCGCAGCGCGGGGAGGGCCGCGCGCAGGGCTTCCCGGTCGGCGTCGTCGAGCCGGGACACATGCCGGTCGAACAGTTCCGCCCGGCGCCGCTGCCAGTCGTCGAGGCGTTTCTCGGCGGCCTCGGTCAGTTGCAGCCGTGCGGCGCGCCGGTCGGCGGGATCGGTCTCGCGGAGCAGGTGTCCGCCGCGGACGAGCTGGTTGACCAGGGTGGACACGGAGTTGCTCGCCAGGTGCAGCTCTCTGGCGGCGTCCGAGATGCCGATGCCGGGCCGGGACTCGACCAGCCGCAGCAGCTCCACCTCGGCGCCGCGCAACCGCGGCACGCTCAGCCCGCCGCGCAGCCGCCGCCGGATCAGGCGCTGGATGCGCACCAGCACGTCCGCCAGTTCCTGCGGGAAGGTCTCGGACTCCATGAACGAAAGATTACCTCTGTTACAGAGATAATGCCCGCCAAGAACGGGTCAAAGGCAATCCGACCGCATACTGTTTGCCCTTATTTGTTTTGTGATGTCCCCGAGCGGGCAAACGAACGTCAGTGCTTCGGACCGGAGGCACATCCGTGGGATCGGCATGGCCCGCCGCCCCGATGTCCCGTTCCCGTCCACGGTCCGAGTGCCCCTCCCACGGTGTCTGTTTCATCAAGCACCTGCTGAGAGAGGTGCGCACCATGCGTGTCACCGGCAGCACGACATCCCATCCCCACGACGACGCCCCCGACACGGCGGATTCCTTCGAGCGGCTCGCGAAACTGCCCGACGGCCCCGAGCGGCAGGCGTTGCGTGACGAACTGGTCCAGCTGTGGCTCCCCATGGCCGAGCGGATCGCCGTGCGGTTCCGCGGCCGCGGAGAGGCCCTGGAGGACCTGTACCAGGTGGCCGCCCTCGGTCTGGTCAAGGCCGTCGACCACTACGACCCCGAGCGCGGCCGCGCCTTCGAGGCGTACGCCGTGCCCACCATCACCGGTGAGATCAAGCGGCACTTCCGCGACCACATGTGGACCCTGCACGTGCCGCGTCGGGTGCAGGACCTGCGCAACCGGGTCCGCTCCGCCACGAAGGAGCTGGCCCAGACCACCTCGGGGCGCCCGCCCAGCGTGGCGGAGATAGCCGCCCACGCGCGGCTCAGCGAGGACGAGGTGCTCACCGGCATGGAGGCACTGGAGTGCTTCTCCGCGCTGTCCCTGGACGCCGAGGTGGCCGGCACCGACGGCTACGCCCTCGGCGACTCCCTCGGCGGACCCGACCCCGGATACGACCTCGTGATCGACCGGGCCGCCGTCAAGCCGTGTCTCGAGGCACTGCCCGAACGCGAGCGCCTCATTCTCTACCTGCGGTTCTTCCGCGGTATGACCCAGAGCAGGATCGCCGAGCAGCTGGGCATCTCGCAGATGCACGTCTCCCGCCTGCTCAGCAGCTGCTTCGACCGGCTGCGCCAAGAGGTGCTCGCCGAGGCCCGCTGACCGCCGCAAGGACCGGGGGACTCACTCCTCCGCGGCCCCGGGCACCTGGGTGGGACCGTAGCGGTCCAGCGTTTCCTCGAGCTCGGCACGGACCTCGCGCGGGATGCAGCCGCGGCGGCCCCAGACGAGGATCAGTTCCGCGATGTTGCGCAGCTTGATGTTGGTGTGCTGGGAGACCTCCTTCAGCACCTCCCAGCCCTCGTCCGGAGTCACCCTGCCCAGGGCCACCATCATCCCGATGGCCTGGTCCACCACCGCGTGGGAGGTGACGGCCTCCTTCAACTGGCCGACCTCCGCCTCCAGCTCGGTGATCCGCTCGGGCTCGTTCGCTCCCATGCCCCCATCGTCCTCGGTGGCCTGTCCCGATGCCACTGGGGGTACTCGACAGGCATTCCACCCCCTTCCGGTTGGACACTGGTGCCAGACCGGTGGCCGCCCGGCCCCGAGAGCAGGACGCGACTGCCATGAACGACAACAGCCCCGTCAGCGGTGGACCGCGGAAGCGGGACGTCATCTGCACGCACTCCGTCTTCGGCGCGCCGTGCTGGGTGAGCCTGACCAGCCGTGACCTGGAGGCCACCCAGGAGTTCTACACGGCCGTCCTCGGCTGGCGATGGCGTGGCGCCAAGCTCGGCGAGCACTTCCGCATCGCGCTGGCGGACGGGGTGCCGGTGGCGGGGATCGCCGCCGTCGCCGCCATGTGGCAGATGGCGGTGGCCTGGACGCCGTACTTCGCCGTCGCGGACGCCGACGTGGCGGCGGCCCGGGCCCGGGAGCGCGGCGGTACGGCGGCCGTGGGGCCCCTGTCCTTCCCGCCGGGACGGGCGGCGCTGCTGGCCGACCGGGACGGGGCCACCTTCGGCATCTGGCAGGGGGAACTGGTCTCCAACTGGGAGGCGTGGCGGCGGGCGGCACCGACCTTCGTGCGGCTGCACACCCGCGACGCCTTCGACTCCGCGATCTTCTACGGCGAGGTCCTCGACTGGGCGTCCGGGAAGCCGGGCTGCTGCGAAGTGGAGTACGAGGGCGGCGAGGTGGTGCTGCGCAGCCAGGGCGACATAGTGGCCCGGATCGACTCGGGCGCGGTGGAGTCGGCGCCGGACCCCTCCGTGCGGCCGCACTGGCAGATCCACTTCGCCGTCACGGACGTCGTGGACTGCGCGCGGACGGCGGAGAAGCACGGCGGCAGCGTGCTGAGCGAGAACGAGGACGAGGCGATCCTGCGGGACCAGGACGGGGCCCAGTTCACGGTGACGTCGCGCCGGATGCGTTGAGCCGGCCCATGGCGCCGGGCCGCCGGCCACGGCGCGCCCGCGCCCCGGCGATCACCTCGCCGCCCGCGACGGGCGCGACAGCAGGACCAGACTGCGGGCCTCCGCGCGCAGCCTCGTGCCGGCCTTGCGTTCGCGTTCGTCGGGGATGCCGTCGGGGTCGGCCGTGTCGATCAGCGTCGTCCAGCGCTCGCCGAAGGTGCCGTCGGGCAGCCGGAAGTCCACCGGCCCCCAGTAGCCGTTGACGAGCAGCAGGAAGGAGTCGTCGACCATCCGGCGCCCGTGGGCGTCGCGTTCGGCGATGGCGTCGCCGTTGAGGAACACACCCACCGAGTGCGCGTCCCCGCGCTGCCAGTCCCGGCCGGTCATCTCACGCGCGTCGGGTCTGAGCCACATCAGGTCGGGCAGCGGCTGGGCGGCGTTGGTCGCGGTCTCGCCACGGAAGAAGCGGCGGCGCCGCAGCACGGGGTGCGCGGCGCGCAGGGCGATCAGACGCCGGGTGAACTCCGTCAGGGACCGCTGCTCCCGCGTCAGCTCCCAGTCCACCCAGGAGATGTCGTTGTCCTGGCAGTAGGCGTTGTTGTTCCCCTTCTGCGTGCGGCCGAGTTCGTCCCCGTGGCAGAGCATCGGGATGCCCTGCGACAGCAGCAGGGTGGCCAGCAGGTTGCGCTGCTGGCGTGCGCGCAGTTCGAGCACGGCCGGATCGCGGGTCGCGCCCTCCACACCGCAGTTCCAGGACCGGTTGTGGCTCTCGCCGTCCCGGTTGTCCTCGCCGTTGGCCTCGTTGTGCTTGTCGTTGTACGACACCAGGTCGCGCAGCGTGAAACCGTCGTGCGCGGTGACGAAGTTGACGCTCGCGCGCGGCCGGCGCCGACTGTGCTGGTAGAGGTCCGAGGAGCCGGTCAGCCGGGACGCGAACTCGCCGAGCGAACCCGGCTCGGCCCGCCAGAAGTCCCGTACGGCGTCCCGGTATTTGCCGTTCCACTCCGACCACAGCGGCGGGAAGTTGCCCACCTGGTAGCCGCCCTCGCCGACGTCCCAGGGCTCGGCGATCAGTTTGACGCGGCTGATCACCGGGTCCTGCTGGATCAGGTCGAAGAACGCCGACAGCCGGTCCACCTCGTGGAACTGCCGGGCCAGCGTGGCCGCGAGGTCGAAGCGGAAGCCGTCGACGTGCATCTCGGTGACCCAGTACCGCAGCGAGTCCATGATCAGCTGGAGCACGTAGGGGTGCCGCATCAGCAGGCTGTTGCCGGTGCCGGTGGTGTCGTAGTAGTGCGCCCAGTCGCCGTCGACCAGGCGGTAGTAGGAGGCGTTGTCGATGCCCCGGAAGGACAGCGTCGGGCCCATCTCGTTGCCCTCGGCGGTGTGGTTGTAGACCACGTCGAGGATCACTTCGAGGCCGGCCGCGTGCAGCGCCTTCACCATGGCCTTGAACTCGTTTACCTGCTGCCCGCGGGTGCCGAAGGCCGCGTAGGCGTTGTGCGGGGCGAAGAAGCCGATGGTGTTGTAGCCCCAGTAGTTGGACAGGCCGCGGTCCTGCAGGACGCCGTCCTGGACGAACTGGTGCACCGGCATCAGCTCCACCGCGGTCACGCCGAGCGAGGTCAGGTGCTCGGTCACCGACGGGTGCGCGAGACCGGCGTAGGTGCCGCGCAGCCGTTCGGGGACGTCGGGGTGGGTCATGGTCAGGCCGCGCACATGGGCCTCGTAGATCACCGAGTCCGAGTACGGCGTCCGCGGCGGGCGGTCGTCGCCCCAGTCGAAGTACGGGTCCGTGACCACGCCCAGCATGGAGTGCCCGGCGCTGTCCGCGGGGGCGGGGCCGTCGGGGGCGCGCTCGTACAGCGAGGCGTGGTTGTCGATCTGGCCGTCCACGGCGCGGGCGTACGGGTCGAGCAGCAGCTTCGCGGGGTTGCAGCGGTGGCCGAGTGAGGGCTGCCAGGGGCCGTGCACCCGGTAGCCGTAGCGCCGGCCCGGCCCGATGCCGGGCAGGTACGCGTGCCAGACGAAACCGTCGACCTCCTGCAGCCGGACGGGGGTCTCGGTGCCGGCGTCGTCGACGAGGATCAGCTCGACCCGCTCGGCCACCTCGCTGAACAGCGCGAAGTTGGTGCCCTGTCCGTCGAACGCGGCACCCAACGGGTAGGGCTGCCCGCTCCACACGGGCAGCCCTTTGCGTCTTTTGCGGGCGGTCACCGGCTGCCCTCCAGGACGGCGTCCACAGGAGCGGCCGGCGCGCCGAGCGGGTCGTCGACGGCACCGGCCGGGGCGGCCAGCACCGCCACGGGCACCTCCCTCGGCACCTGCAGCCCCTGCCGCAGGGTCGGCGCGGGGGCGGTCGGCACCAGCGGGACGCGCTCACCGGCGCGGGCGCGCTGCGAGAACCAGATGATCTTGCTACCGGTGTCGGAGGCGCAGCAGCCCCAGCCGTCGCTCATCGCGGCGATGTCCGCCAGGCAGGACCGCAGGTCCTGGTCGGGGCGCAGGTCGGGGTCGTCGTCACCGAAGGCGGTGATGAGGTGCTGGCCGTTCCACCACATCTCGATGGAGGTGTGCTTGTCCGTCGCATGCTCGTCGATCGCCCGCAGCAGCAGCTCCGCGCCGCGGCAGACGGGGTCCGCGAGGTTCTCGAGGTCCCAGTAGCGGAGGTGGGCGGCCAGGATGCGGCTGACCTGACCCACCCGTTCCGGGCTGACTTCCACGTCGATGTGGTAGTAGCAGGGCACTGCGGTCTTCATCGTCGCTTGCTCCTCACCGGCGAAGCTCTCGCTCCCCTCGCCCGTCCGGGAGGGATCCCGGATGCCCGTCCGGGAGGGATCCCGGACACATAGCGTGAGCGCTGATCGCTTCTGAGTCACCTCCACGGTGAGGGCACTACGCCATTCGTGCAACACGAGGGCGCGACACCCACCCCTGGTTGAAGATCCAACAAGACGCTGCGTCGTCGTCCGTGCACCATAAGTGAAAGCCTCGATCGCCGTAACGGTGCCGCGCGCTCCCGCGCCCGGACACCACCCGACCGTCGGGAACGCGCCCAGTCGAGAGCGTGGAAGGTGAAGAGGGCAATGCTGCTACCCGCCAAGGCCGAAGTGGCCCGGGCGTTGCGGCGTTACCGGGCGTGGGAGCGCGTGATGCTCGCCTCGCCCCACGACCGCACGGTCCGGGCCACCTTCGAGGACTCGGGCTACACGCTGTGCGTACTGATGGGCAAACGCTGTGCCCGCGAGGCCGCGGACGCCGCCGAGCGCTATCTGCGCACCAATCTGGTCACCTACCTGCGCGAGCAGGACGGACGGCCGCGGCAACGCCGGTCGGCCAGAAGAGCGCCGCCACCGGAGCGGCGTTCCACGGCGCCAAGGCCCTGACCTGGCACCGTACAAGGCGTTCCCCCTGGGGACCGACGCGAGTCGGCCCCTCTCGGATCGCGAAGCCGGGCCGGGTGCCCGGCTTCGCGCACGGCGGAGGTGAGATACATGCGCAGGACCCCGGCCATCGGCCGTGTACCGGTACGCGACGTCCGGCCGGCCGTGGAGTGCGGCAGGCGCCCGGCGAAAGCGGTGGCCGGGGAGACGTTCCAGGTGACGGCCACCGTGTTCCGCGAAGGGCACGATGCCGTCGGCGCCAATGTGGTCCTGCGCGATCCGAAGGGCCGCCGTGGCCCGTGGACGCCGATGCGCGAGCTGTCTCCCGGCAGCGACCTCTGGGGAGCGGAGATCACCCCGGACGCGACGGGACACTGGACCTTCCGGGTGGAGGCCTGGAGCCATCCGCTGGCGACGTGGCGGCACACCGCCTCGGTCAAGGTGCCGGCCGGCATCGACGTCGGGCTGGTCCTCGAGGAGGGCGCCGAACTCTACGAGCGTGCGGCCGCCGGAGTGCCGAAGGGCCCTGAGCGCAACGCCGTCCTCGCCGCCGCACGGGCCCTCGGCGACGACTCCCTCGCGGTGCACGAACGCCTGGAGGCGGCCCTGTCACCCGAGGTGGACGCGCTTCTCGCCCGTCATCCGTTGCGGGAGCTGGTGACGGCCTCCGACCCGATGCCGCTGCTGGTGGAGCGTGAACGGGCCCTGTACGGCTCCTGGTACGAGTTCTTCCCCCGCTCCGAGGGCACCGCCGAGCGGCCGCACGGCACCTTCCGTACCGCCGCGCGCCGGCTGGAGGCCATCGCGGACATGGGCTTCGACGTCGTCTACCTCCCACCCGTCCACCCCATCGGCACGACCTTCCGCAAGGGCCGCAACAACACCCTGACCGCCACGCCGGACGACGTCGGCGTGCCCTGGGCGATCGGCTCCCCCGAGGGCGGCCACGACGCCGTCCACCCCGCCCTGGGCACCCTGGAGGACTTCGACCACTTCGTCGAGACGGCCCACGCACTGGGGCTGGAGAT